>CP065004.1:0-362034 GCA_016700135.1 Candidatus Roizmanbacteria bacterium | reverse complement strand
CGGGATTTTCCGATCGGACAGGGCATTCATAAACCGGTAAAAAAGCTTTGCGGTCATTTTCTTAAAAAGACTGTCTACATCACGCTTTTCCCGCTTTGCATAAACGATTTTTGCACCGCTTTTCCACTTCTCGACCATCTCAGGAATGATATCAGGAGGATCCTGCATGTCTGCATCCATACTGACTACCGTATCACCTTTGGCGAATCGATAACCGGCAATAAGTGCGGCCTGATGGCCGAAATTGCGGTTAAAGGAGAGAAGCTTGATTCGTTTATCTTTTTTTGCATGTTCTTTGATAATCTCCGGAGTACCGTCACGTGATCCGTCATTAACGAATAAAATTTCAAAATCAAACTTTTCAATTATCGGAACAAGTCTTTCAAGGAGAGGAGCAATATTGTCTTTTTCGTTGTAAACGGGAATAACGATTGAGAGAAGCATAAAGTTTGTCGGTAATCAATAAACAATTATTGAGTATATTATAAAACAAATTTGATCACCGCGAAGCAATATTTTCTTGTTCCGGGGCCAGGAGTTGAACCTGGCCTAGGAGATTATGAGCCTCCTGTGCAGCCGTACACTACCCCGGAAAGGGTCTACACTCAAGCGAGTATGAGTAATTATATCTATTTTAGCTTGATCTGTCAATTTGGATCACTTGAAGACGTCTATCCATTGCTGATAGTTCGGGACCGGTGTGGGAGTGGGCGTGAGGACGGTGGGGGTCGGGTTCGGGATTACGAGAATATACTCGTTGGATTTATGAAGATTCAGTTTGTCGCGAACGATTTTTTCAAATTCATTTATGTCCTGTGATTTTACCAGTTGTGTTTTCAGCTCGACATTCCGTTTTTTTTCGTTTTCGTATTCATTCTTGTAGTCCTGATAAAACTGCTGATTTTTCCCGTAATCGATGAGACTTCTTGTGAGAGAAGTGATAAAGAATAAAATAAGCAAATAAAGGAGCAGGCGTTTGATACGTTGCATACCTAAAGTTTAACACGAATCTGTCATTCCCGTGAAAACAGCAATCCACAAAAAGATTGGAACACAGGATGAGATTTATTGAAGAGATTTTACGACCGCTGCGATTCGTGAAGATTCAGCTTCTGATTTCAGCCGTCCGATGCACATGCCGATCATGGCATTCGGATTCTTTTTAAACATTTCTTCATTTTGCGCGATAATTTCCTGTACCTTTGCTTTCAGTTCGTCATCAGATAATTCTTTGGGAAGGTAGGCTGCTATGATTTCTGCCTGTTTGGCGTTTTCTGCTGCCAAGTCTTCGCGTCCGCCTTGTTTGAAAGCCTCAGCGGCTTCCTGCAGTTTCTTGTTTTCTTTTCTCAAGACATCGACTGCTTCTTCATTTGTAAGATCTTCTCTCTTTTCGATTTCTTTGTTTTTTATCTGTGCTAAAATATAACGTAAGGTCTGCAGTTTGTCGGTATCGTGAGCCTTCATTGCAGCGATCTGATCTGCCTGTATTGTTTGTTTTATCATTTCACTATTATACCGTATGAGAACACCGAAAAAAACAGATTTGTTCGAGAAAATACGGGATTTTCAACTGACTATTCTGTCGAAAAAACCCGCTTCACAGGAAATGATGCATGAAGTACGAATGATGAATTTTAAGCTTCGTCCTCTTTCCGGGAATGTCTCTGAACTTGACTTTTCCAATTTTGATTTTATCGATGCTTTGTGGAGTCTTGGAAAGCTGGACGAGTTTTTCCGCGAAGAATACAACAACGTTTCTGATGATGAGAAAGATGCATTTTATCGCCTGGTTGATGATATTCGTTTCAACTTTCAGCAGCAGCTGAATAAGGCAAATATTGCATCGATTGACTTTGAAGAAAGTCCGAAACACATGTTCGAAGTTGAGATTATCAAAGACAATAATCTGAAAATAAACTGATATGTCTAAGTTTCCGCTGATTCTTGATCTTGAGACAAAACACACGTTCCGCGAAGTTGATGATCCTCAGAAACTGGGGATATCGGTAGTTGCGGTTTATGATTATGCAACGGAAAAAGGACAGGTATTTACTGAGCAGGAACTGAATAGTCTCTTTCCGCTTCTGGAAAATGCATCATACATCATCGGCTACAATAGCCGGACTTTTGATCTTCCGGTCCTTCAGGCATACTATCCTGGGAAAGTGGATTCTCTTTCTCAATTTGATATTCTTGATTCGATCCGCGAGAAAATTGGACGTCGTATCGGTCTGAATGATGTAGCTTTTGCCACACTGAATGAGAAGAAAACCGGTCACGGTCTGATGGCAATTGACTACTACAAAGAAGGGAAGTGGGACGAGTTGAAAAAATACTGTCTTGACGATGTCATGGTGACAAAAAAGCTCTTTGATTACGGCATTGAGAACAAGGAAATCTTTTATATGAATGAAATGGGAAAAGTATCCATTCCGGTCGACTGGCAAAAGTATATGGAGGATTCAGGGAATGATCAGACCGAGCTCACGTTGCCTTTCTAGGTTGTTGTCATACTGAACTCGATTCAGGATCTCTTTTGTTTTGAAATCAGGCGAAAAATGGTATAATAGCCCTTATCATCCCCGATAGCAGAATATGCTGTCTGGGAAGCACTTTACAATCAATATCCCCGATAGCTCTCCGCCGGCCGGCGGAGGTAGAGCAGGAATGTTATTATGTTTTTTGTCTATGCTTTATACAATAAAAAGCATGATAAGATTTACATCGGACAGACGGAAAAGCTTGAAGAGCGAATAGATTTGCACAATAGAGGCATATTCAAAGGCTCATATACAAGTAGGTATGATGGAGAATGGATATTGATCTATCAAGAAGCATGTAAAACAAGGCAAGATGCTTTGAGAAGAGAAAAACAATTAAAAAGTTATAGAGGTAGGCAGCACATTAAAACATACATTCCACGATAGCTCTCCGCCATTCGCCAGCTGGCGAAGGCGGAGGTAGAGCAGGAATGAAACACGATCCCCGATAGCTCAACGGTAGAGCAGGAAGCTGTGAAAGATCGCAGCCTTCAGTAGAAATACTGAATGGAAAAGTGGGTGAATTCAGTGAAGCCTGAAATGGTAATACTGAGCCAAGGTTCGATAATTATCGGACAAGGTGCAGAGACTAGGTGAGTACACCTCCGCCAGTTGGCGGAAAGCGCCCACTACCTTCATCTCTTAGGAGAAAAGGTAAAGATATAGTCCATGCTTTGTGGAAACACAGAGATTACATGTAACTTCAAGGTTCGTGGTTCGAATCCACGTCGGGGAGCCAGATGGGACGAGCGGGCAACAAATTGCCCTTTTGCCCCGCAACATCGGTCTTTTTGTGATGTTCGAATTTCCCATTTTCAAAATCGTCGATTTTATCCACTTTCGAACAATTAGTCTCGTTGACCGCTTCGGAGAGTATCTTGAAGGCTTTGGAGTATTCCCAGGAGAGTTTTCCGTTATTAAGTATCAACTTGCCAAATACCAGTCTGATTAAGGCTCGTTGCTCGTCTAACATGTCTTTTGCTTTGGCTTGGAGATAGATTTCCCTGGCTCTTTGAGAGAGTTCATAGAGGTTTATGCCCAGGTTCAGGTAGCCTGTGCTGGCGGTTGAGTGCCTTTTCATTGATTCGGCGACTTCGTCTTTTTCCTCTGAGTATTGCTTGAATTTCCTAGCATAAAAGTCTGGGGTAATCTTTTCATCCAGCTTATCGTCGTATAACTTATCCATCCGCTTCTGAATTGCCTCGTAGCGGGCTTGTAGCTCGCCGACAGTGCTGTTATGGTATTCGATCTCGTCCTGATGGCTTTCTTTGAGCGCTTTCTTGAGCCAATCGACTATGCGGCTATTCTTAAGTTTCAATCCGTCAAAGCCTGAAAGTAGTTGTTCTTCAACCTCTGGTTCTTTAACCCAGCCTTCCTGGGTGCAGGCGTGATAATGATTGCAGTGTCCGTAATGATGCCCTCGGTGCATTTCCCAGGTGATTAAGCCGTCGCACTCAGCACAGCGGATCATTCCCTTGAAAAGGTAGTCGTGTTTGTTGTATTTGGGTGTTGTTTTGCTCACAAGTAGTGCCTGAACTTTATCAAACAGCTCTTTGCTAATCAAAGGCTGGTGTTTACCTTCATGAATTTCGTCGTTCCATCTTATTTTACCGATGTAAAAGGGATCTCGTAAGAGGGAGTGGAGACGGCTATTAACCAGCCTATTGCCTTGTGGAGAGCGCATGCCCTCGTCATACATGGTTTGCGCCAGCCTCTTTATCGAGTAGTCACCAGAGGCGTATAGTTCAAACATTTTCCTCACTAGGGGTGCTGAGCCTTCGTCTATGATGTGGATTTTGTGTCCAGTCTCACCAACAGTCTTATATCCTAGTGGGGGCTTGGTTGGTATCCAACCCTGGGCGAGCTTTTCTTTCTGTCCTTTCTTTACATTCTCGGAGAGCAAGCGGACATAATACTCGGCTGTCGCTACCTTTACCCGCCACATGAACCACTCGTGAGAGCGGGAGGCGTTGTGTAACACACAGCCTTCTTTCGCCAAATGGACTTGGTGTTGATCGTCTTCCATGATCCACTTGTCGATGGTTGGCACATCGGAGAAGTTTCTGGTAAGCCTGTCTGTGGTTTCAACGACGATGGAGCAGATATTTTTCTTTCTGACAAACTCAAGCATCTCATTGAAGGTTTTTCGCTGAATTTTGCCTGCAGCCGACTCGGAAATAGCAAATACCCTGCCGACCTCTAAGCCTTGTTTTTCGGCATACTCTCTGAGGAACTTCTCCTGGGCTGGTAAGGAGTAGCCTGTCTCCTCTTGTTCTTTTGAGCTGACACGGCAGAATATGGCAGTTTTCATAGTAATTTTGCAACACACAACATAAAGAAACTTTTAGGGAATATCAAACAGAGATGCCCTTCTTCTCGTATGTAGTGTGTTATATACGAGAATCTTTGTTTCAGTGATATTTTTTGCAAGATTAGATTTTTCATAGTTTTAGCTTTGAATTGTTGTTAATTTCATCCCTATTCTGCCCACTATTTGTCCTATTTCTGCCGTCATTCTGCCGAACTACTGCCGACCCATTGCCGTCGTTTCTGGAGAAGTTTTGGGGTAGTATTGGAGAATTCTCACCGCCGTTTTTTGGTGTAGCCTTGGTGTATCTTTGGCGTAACTTTACCGCCATTAAAAACGATGGGTTGTTGCGCCTTTGATCTGTAAACCAGAAGTATGTTTCCTTACATTGTTCCCTCGTCCATTTTTCCTTCCTTTTAACCCAGCGAAACCTACAACACCAGCGGTCAAGTGTTCTGCGGTATGGTAGTCCTCCTCTCCTGGTAAAAAAAGGCGCTTGTTTGTTATTGGCTAGTGCGGCAAGTTTGGCGCGTAGTTTTACAAGACTGCCAGCCTCACAATAAAGCTGAAGGTTTTTATATTGAGCCTCGGATTCACCTATTAACTGAGGAATTACTTCCTCAAAAGATTTTGGGACATGGCTCGGCTTGGGCTTACGAGATGACTTAAGAGTAACCTCCTCCGTTTTTTTCTTATAAGAGGGTCTGGTTTTTGTTATAAAAATCTTGTTAGAAAGCTGGTTCTGGTTATGTTGTTTGTTATTCATTTTGTGTTAAAGCTAAACGAGTTAACGAGCTTTTGCCTTATTTGAAGGAATTTCTCCATTTGTTCTTCACGACAACTGAGAGTCTTGGGATGGGGATTAAAAATAGAGACGATGTCTGGGTTAAGGTAGTATTTGTTGTTAGTGAAGACCCAGACTCCCTTCTCATTTGTCTTTCTCCCTCTTTCAACCAGTAAAACCACCTCATTCTGATATTCTTTTGTTTCAAGTCTGGCAATCCTTCTGCTGACACTGGCAGTATTCTTTATGCCTAGTATTTGTCCTAGTTTCTTCTCGGAGGGATAACAAACGCCGTTCTGATCCATAAACATTGCCAGGGCTGTTAATGTCTGCCAGTCTTCAGGAGAAAGGACGGTAAACAATCCTCCATAAAATATCGGATTTCTCCATACCTGGATATAAAGCTCTTCAGCTTGTTTTGATTGCTGGTTTTTTGTCATAGTCATTGATCGTCATTTTTATTGTTTCCTCTTTTTTGCCTGGGCAATTCCTCTCTTTATTGCCTGACTGAGAGCTGCCTTATAAGCCTTTTCAAGCATTTCTTTGGTTTGTTTGATGATAGATACTTGTTCGTTAGACATGGTTTTCACCTCATTTGCATAATTTTGTTGCCTCAATTTTTATAAGAGTCTCGGTAAACCCTAGTAATGTCATGGCAATCTCTGTAACTTCCTGGAGTGTCAATTTGAGCTGGTAGTCTTCTTCCAGGATCTGTTTTAGTTCTAGTAATAGGTTCCTACTTATCATGGTTATCCGTTTGCATATAAGCGCGCCTTAACAACGCGCAACTGATTAAAATAGACTTGTGGTGACACCTTGATTTCGTCGCGGTAATACTCGGCGACGAGATCCTGAAGTTTTTCCGTGTTTTGGAAAATAAACAAAGCCTTACGAGGATTAGATCGGTCAATGTCTTCGATGGGACACCAAAGAGAGAGGGTGGTAGCCAGTGAGAGGTCGCTGGTTGAGTAGTAATCGTTATTAAGTGTATTCATAGTTATTAGGCAACAAAAAAGGGGCTGCAACTTCTAAATACACGCGAGTGCGTATACTCAGAAGTCACAGCCCCGATCGTTTCGTTAGGCTTTACTTCCTATCTATCCTCATTGAAACAAATCCCAGGTGCCAATTCAAGATACCTTTTGTTCATATTTGTTTACATTATCTCCACTTTTGACCGTTTCTGGTTGTTATTTTTAATTCCCCTTGGAATTGATAGAATATGAGTAATTGCCTAAACCTCTTTATGGGGCATGGCAGATAAAAAATCCCGCTACAGGGTAGCAAGCTCCTCGTTCAGGAGACCTGTAGCGGGTCGTAGCTCGAAAGGGTTACGGGTAGCGAAAGCTACCGCCTGGCGGGGAGCTTTTTGCATTGATTTGACAATCTCCCCCAAGCGAAGTTAATATGCAACACCTCTAGGGTAAAGTTATTAATTTAGCCTGTAAGGAGGTAAAAATGATAATGAAACATAAAACAAAATCTCGAATTATTCCTGCAGTTTTATTCCTGGTTATTCTTATTATCTTGGGAGTTGTGTTAGCTCCTCGTTTTTTAAGCCAATCTAAGATAGGGCAATCTTTGCAGGAGAGTGTAAAAGACAAAGAAGTAGCCGCGCTCCTGGTAACCCTGAGCGCGAACCCTAATAAAGACTCTCAGGAGTATAAAGAAGCGCGTGAGAAGTTCTGTTTGTTAACCGCTCGTCCTGCTGCTGAGAGGGAGAAAGCTATTGCTAATATCCGTGAGTTTTTGGGGATGTCTGATATCCCTGTAGAATTCCTCTGTAGTAGGTTTAACAACAAGCCTGGTGATAATGGAACGGACTATAACAGCCCAGCTTCAGAACACTATGAAGCAGCTCGATTTGCCTTTACCATTGACCCTAAGACCAATTACATCGTAGAGGTAGGAGAGGCAGAGCGCCGTTGGGGAACAAAAGAAGACGGCACGCGCTGGTTTGAAAACATGCCTGAGTATGACAATACTCCCCGATATACGACCAAGGAGCAGGTTCGTAAGGTAGCTGAAGAGTTTATGACCAAGCATAAGGATATTTTTGGCGTTGATATCTCCAATATGACTTATGAATTTGAAGGCACAAAACCTGGCAACTTCTTCGTAAAGTGGTATGACTACTCAAAACCCTTCACTAAAGAATACGAGGAGTGTGGTGATGTTGATACTACTCGTGAGGGGGCGTATAAAAATGACCAAGGAGTCTGGTGTCTCAAAACCAAATCCACTCGTTACCCCATGGTCAGCCTAACAGTTACCCAAGGCGGTCAGGTGGCGGTCTATGACAACGAGGGTTGGGATATTGAAAAGCTATAATCAGAACAGTATGAAAAAGTGGTGGTCGGTTTTTGTAATCTTGGCGATCCTTCTTGTATGGTTTCTGCTTACTGCTGATTGTGTGATTAGCCGATTCACTAACTCTGGCATTCCTGTTGATTGGGCGAATATCAAGGATTGCAGTTATTGACTCCCAAATTTCCTCAACACAGCTCCAACGAGGCTTCTGAAGCTAAATTAAGGTAGTCTGATGCCACCCCAGGCACGAAAGTCCCACACAAGCCGCTACGCGCGGTCACGGGCGTGTTCGCTCCATCTGTTCTCTTACAGTTTCCTCATATTTCTTGTATAATTAAGTTGAGCTTTACATAAGAGCAACGCTCACCTGCCCTTTGTAGAGGGCAGTTTTTGTAAGCGAAAGATTAAAATGAGAATTAAAAAGGTTCGGATCAATAACTATCGTTCAGTCCAGAATTCTGGAGATATCTATCTTGAGGAAAAGGTTACTATACTTGCTGGGAAAAATGAGTCGGGGAAAACTGCGATATTAGAGGCGGTTGAAGATTTTGATAAAGACAAGGAAATTAGAAAAGAGGCTAAACCTATTTTTAATGAGGAGGCCGTATCACAGGTCGCAATTACCTTTACATTATCAGCAGATGAGATAAACCCTTTACTGCAGGCAATCGGACTAGAAGGTAAAGAGCAAAAATCTTGTGACCTTACGATTACTAAGACATTTCCTAAAACCTATGACCTCGATGGTGACACATCTAAGTGGCTAAATGGAAAATTAGATGGGCAAGCTAATGAAATAAGGAAAGCCATAAAAGGAAAGGCGTCTTCTGTTTCTTTAGTTCTGAAAAAAAATGAGGCAGTTGGTTTGACTTTACCAGAGCTGGATTTTAGTGATGCAGCGCCACTAGTAAAGCAATTAACTGATTTTCAACAACAACTAACCCCGCTTTTGCCAAAGATCGAGGATGAGGCACAGAGGAATACTGCCACTCAGTATATGGCCGAAGCCGTGAAGTTAGCTCAACAACTTCAGACAACTCTTGATCTAGAGAGAAAGTTTACAGACGCGCTGGTCAAATCGACCCCAAACTTTATCTACTTTGATTCTTTTGAAAATCTTTTGCCGTTTCAAATTCCCTTAGCTGAAGCCAAGAAAAACAAGGCGGTGCTGAATTTTGCTAAAATTTCTGAGATAGACCTAGACCTCCTTCTTAACGCAGAACGAACACGACAGCAAAACATCAACTACCTGAGTCGTAAATCGACCACGATTACGGGAGATTTCTTGGATTTTTGGAATCAAGATAAGGTTGAACTTGAAGCAATGCTTGACGGAGATAATTTGGTATTTGGCTTTGTTGAAGAAGGTAAAAGTGAAAAGTTCAGCATGCAGCAACGAAGTAAGGGCTTCCAATGGTTTCTCTCTTTTTATATCCAGCTCAAGCTTCATTATGAGTCTGGCACACAAAACTACCTTTTGGTTGACGAACCTGGGCTTTATTTGCATGCTAAGGCACAAAGAGATGTTCTGAGCGTTTTAGAGGATCGTTCAGCCAAGATGCCAGTCATTTTCTCCACACATTCTCCTTACTTGCTCGATCCAGACAAATTGGATCGGGTGCGTTTAGTTTTTAGAGGACGAGAGGATGGGACGACTGTTGAATCAAAGATTCACAAAGTGTCGGACAAGGAAACCTTAACCCCTATCTTGACTGCAATAGGACTTGAAATAACGAGTGGAATTACCAATCCTGACAAGCTCAATAATGTGGTGGTTGAGGGGCCTTCCGATTGGTATTACCTGACAGCTTTTAAGACGATCTTAGACGATGGGCAGTTAAACTTTATTTACGGTGGCGGTTCAGGAAATATGCCAAAAGTGGGAACAATCCTACATGGTTGGGGTTGTAAGGTGCTATACCTTTACGATAGTGACCAGGGCAAGAAGGATGGAGAGAAAAACCTAACAAAAAGGTGGCTAGTTGAAAAAGCACAAATCAAAGCGGTTTCGGATAGCGATGGCGTGCGGATAGAAGATTTGTTTACCCAAGAGGACTTTATAAATCATGTTATAGAAGACAGCTCAAAAACTTATAAATCCAGCAACTCAGAGTATGTCACCAAAGCCAAAGCTGACAAAGTTTTATTAGCTAAAAAGTTTTTATCTAGAGCTACTGAAGTAAAAGATAAACTTTCAAAGGATACCAAAGAAAACTTCAAGAAAGTATTCGATGTTCTAATTAAAGAGTTTTCTGGTGAGGAAAAAGCGAAGGCTTAGTTTAGTTACACTTCTTTGGTAACCAAGACTTCTTCTCCTAACATGTCAATGATTTTGACTGCCACTTTGGATGGTTTTTCTGTTATCTCAAGCTCGTATTCTCCCTTGACCAGGTCGCTCTGTTTCTCTGGGACATCAGAGAAGCCAATCTTGAACACTTCGTTGTCATAGTTTGTATCTACCAAAACGACATCGATCATTGATCTGAAGTCTGGAATCTTTTTTTGCAGTAGTCCTGGTTCAAGTTCCAAGCGTTTGATTATGGAAGGGGAGATAAAAGAGACAACCTTGATTTTAACTTTATCTTTATCTTTACCCGCTCTAGTAATCTCGACTTCAGCTTTTGAGGGTTCGTAGCTGACAAAGTTCTTGTCCTTAAGATCAAAGACAACGAACTGCCTCATGCGCTTACTGGTGCGTGCGTCTTTATGAGGTTGTTTTTTATTCCATTCCTCAACCCAGGAATCGACTTTTGTCTCTCTTCCTAGACAAATTACAACGATATCTCTGTCTTCTTCTGGTCGTTTATCGAGTTCGTCCTTGATAAGCTGCAGGTCAAGAAGTGTGAGCGGGTGATTGAAGTCTATGATTTTTACCAGTTCGCCACTATCTCTTAAACCATCAAAGAATGTCTCTGTTTTTGTTCTGGTGATTCCATATTGTTGGATTGCTAGCTCTTTGGCTTCAGTCTTGAGGATTCTCAGGTCATAGTTGTTAACTTTATAGATCCCCAATGCTTTACTAATTTGTCCGTCAATAAGTTTTTTCTGTTGTTCCTTGATAATCTTCTGCAATCTTTTGCTAGTTACTTGGATAGCGCCTTTGTTGACATCGACGCCAATCCATCGTCTAGCGAGCTTTTGAGCTACTGCACAAGTTGTGCCAGAGCCAATAAAACAGTCCATTACCAGATCTCCTTGATCAGAAGAAGCTTTAATAATTTTTTCTAGAAGCGCCTCTGGTTTTTGTGTGGCATAGTCCATCCTTTCCAAGGCCATTGCATTTATTGCAGGGATTCTCCACACATCAGTTGGCAACCTTAATTCGTTCTTAGCCCTAGTTGCTGATTCGACACCTGTAGCAAGTCGTCTTAATACTTCTTCTCCTCTTTTTTCAAGAATATCTTGCGCATTGAATGTGAACTTGTCGCTCTTTGTGTAAAAGAGTATGCTGTCATGTTTTTTCCCATATTCATTTTTGTTTACACCGCCTGTTTCATAGTTCCAGATAATTTCAGCCTTTAAGCCATCCTCTCCAAAGATTTCGTCAAGTAATACTTTGATGTAGTGAACCATGCGATAATCAAGGTGGACATAAATACTGCCTGTTTCGGCGAGCAGTTCTTTGAGGAGAATTAGCCTCTCATAAATAAATTGGAAGTATTCATCTCTCTTCCAAATATCTTCATACATTGTTTGTTGGATAATCGATTCACTATCCTCTTCTAGTCTCCCTAGGCTTTTCAAACCCCTTAGCTCAACCTTGCGCATGTAATCTTTATTGCTCGCAAAGGGAGGATCGATATAAATCAGATCAACCTTGCCTCTGAAACCTAACTCCAAGAGAGAGGCGAGCACTTCTTTGTTATCGCCATGAAAGAGAAGGTTGTGCCAGTTCTTTTCTAGCTTGCCGTATTCAGGCACTTTGAGCGCTTCTTTGTCTCCAAAGCTCTCGGTGAGTTGTGTCGGATAACCTGTAACCGATTCTAACGGCCTTTTATTCACCCATGTTAGCATAGGTCTGCCGTTAGGTGTGCCGATTTTTATTTTTTTGTTTGTGTCATTTGTCATAGTTATTTTTGGGCTTGGTAAATCCAATTAAAGACTGGCGTTACTTTACCAAACACCGATTCACCTTCCTCTAAGAGCAGGAGTTCATATTTAATTTTATCAGGATTTATCGCCTCTAGTTGTTTCATTTCCTTTTCTGCTGCCTCGTTTCTGTATGGCTTACCCTTGACTTCGACTATAAGCGACTTGCCGTCTTTCTTTCTGATCAAGAAATCAGGTGTGTATGAATGCCAGTCGCCTTTATTGTCTTTATATTCAAACGCAAAGTCTGTTTTCTCCCTATCCGTGAGTGCCCCTGTAAAGTAAATATCCTCAACATTATCTGGATCTTCGCCGAGTTTGTCCAATATTTGTTCAAAGAAAGCTCGTTCGTCTTCTGAATCGAAGTTGTAAGGGTCATAGTGGAAACCAAACAAAGGCATTTGACCCGCCTTCTTTTTATAAGTGTCGGTATCCAAGACATACTTTTCTAGATTGTCCTTATTGACCCTAATGTGGGTAACATAGGAGGTCTTGCCGTCTTCGACTTCTTCCTCAAAGCCTTTGGTCTTGATAAGTGCCAGGGCTTCTTCGATTGTCTCCGTAGTGACTTTGTATTTGATAACTTGCTTTTCTAGTTGTAAACGGACAAGCTCTAGGTCAACAGCAGACATCTCTCCATCTGGGTAAAGAGGTGCAAGGAGCTTATAAATCTCTAGAGAGTCAAGGCGATAAGTATGGGCAAGCAGGACTGCTGCCTGGTATAAATCAACCTTTACATCTCTGGGCTTTGATTTTTCGCTATCAACCTCAACCAGGACGCCTTTCCTCTGGGTTTTGGACATGGTGTAAACAGTCTTCTCAAGCCCCTCTACGGCGTCAGATTTGGGCTTCTCCACCTTCAAGGTGGTAGATGCATCGTTTTCTGGGACGATCTTTTGGATAAGCTTCTTGATGATAACTGGTTCGATTTCTAGTTTTTTGAGAGTAATCTTAACTGGGTAAGTATCGGTCTTGGCTCGATTGAGGTCATCCAAGCCCTCACCAAAGGTTTCCTGAAGCTGGCGGTCGAGCACTGAGACATTGGCTTTGGAGAGATAAATCTTGGCTTTCTTGGTATTGCCATTGACCTGCCTCAAGCACCTGCTGGCTGCCTGAAGCACAAAGTTATTGCTGGAAGAGAGTTTCCTTGCAAGTGCGGTGGCAAATAAGGACAAACAGTTCCACCCTTCAGTGCCTTTGTTGACTAGCAAGAACACCCTGTAAGGCAGGTGCGGGTCGTTGATGCGGTTGTCAAAGAGGTCTTTGATGTCTTCTGGTGATTTATTGTGGACTGGTAAGACAACTGATGGATCTAGTTTCAGAGAGATGAGCGTTTGCTCAACGATTGGTTTAGCCTGGTCTAGGTCATCAACCTGAGGGAAGTAGATTGCCAGTTTTGCGTATTCGCCGTTATTGACTCGAACATCTTTGTATTCCTGAAAGAAGTCTTTGACGATATCGATAACAAAGTCTTCCTCTGAAACCTCTTTGTAAGCAACAATGTTGCCTCGGACTTCCTTGAGAATGCCATCCTCAATGCCCTGGGAGAGTCCATACCAGTAAATAACATCTCGCAGGAGCTGTCTTTGGAAGTAAGGCGTGCCTGTGGTGTTAACAACTGCCAGAAGATTGGTTTTTTCACTGATGTAGTTAATGGTCTGGCGCACCCGCTTGAGATCCTCTGCTAATGCTTGTCCGTAGGTGTGATGCGCTTCGTCTGAAAAGACGGCTAAGTGAGGCAAGGAGGTGATTGATTGTAAGCGCAGATTGGCAACCAGCTCTTTGGCTTCTTCTAATCCTAGGCTCAGTTGTGTGCCGAGAAATGACTTGGGAATACTGTTTTTTTGTAGTCTGATTTTCTCGGTGTTGGTGACGATAACATTAAAGGAACTGCCTCGAATGACGGGAATGTCCTTTTCGCCATCCCTGGTATAGGTAAACTTCACATTGGTTACAAATGATTTGTAGAAGCGTGCAGGCAGGATCTTGTCGTATGGAGTATCGGCAATTTCCTTCAATGCTCCAAGGATGGTCTTGCCTGGCGCAAATACCAGAGCGTTTCTGACAAAAATACCGTCTTTCTCTTGATACTCTAGAGCCATTGCAAACTCAGTGGCAATGATGGAGGCAATAAGGATTGTTTTTCCTGCTCCCATTGCCAAAGCCAAGATGTAGCTTGGGTATGGAAGGGTGAGGGTTTCTCTTAAAGCTTCAAGCTTATACTTCTTAACGAAGACATTATCAGTTTTTACCTTTTCGAAGATTGCATCTATTCCGCCTCCAGCTAGCAACAAATCGGTCAGATCCTCCTCTGACAGAGAAATTCCAAGAGCTTTCAGGAGATCCTTGCCTTGGAAGTATTCTTTATAAAGCTCGAAGATATTGGGGGTGTTTTTAACCAGTCGCAAATACCAGTAAGTTTCGAGTGCCTCAAATTGTGCTTGTCTTAGAAAATTATTTTTATTGAAGTTTAGGATGGTTGCAATAACAGGGTAGGAGGAGGGATAACCCTGCTGTCTCCAGTTAATTACATCTGATTTTAATTGTTGATATAAGTTGCTCATATTATATTTTCATTAATTTTTCTATGTCTTCTGGTCGATAGCGCCTGTCTCCTCGCTCGTTTACCCTTATGGCTTTGAGTTTCCCGCGCTTGTCCCAACGCCTTAAAGTCTCCACATGCACATTCAGGATCTCTGAAGCCTGTTTTATTGTTAGCAACTTTGGCAATGTCGTGTTTTTCTTCGGCATACCTCAACAAAAGTATACTAAAACTAAGGAGAAAAAGTAATAGGGTTTCTTGATTCTTTCCCGTTGACTTTTCATCAACTGCTTTCATATAATATGAACATGGGTTCATACAGTTGTTGCTCACCATCAAGTAAGGAATCAAAACAAGTCGAGTCGTTATCCTCACTTCTTAAGTTGGTGTCCGAGGAAAGCCGTTTAAAGCTCTTGTGCATTCTTCGCCGAGGGGAGCATTGTGTGTGTGAGCTGATGGAGCATGTAGATATGTCCCAGAGCCTGATTTCCCATCACCTCAAGGATTTAAAGGATGCTGGTGTTGTTACGGACAACAAGCAGGGTTTGCGGGTGTATTACTCGCTTACCGATAAAGGCAAGCAGATTACCAATTTGTTATTTAAGATTTCTGAAAAGGGGGTGGCTTTATGAAAATCCAAGTCTTAGGTTCAGGCTGTCCTACTTGCAAGAAGCTGTATGAACTAACTCAGCAAGCGGTCAAAGAGCTCAATCTTAACGAGGAGGTTGAGTATATTACCGATGTCTCAAAGATCATTGAAATGGGAGTAATGTCCAGCCCTGTTCTTGCCGTTGACGGAAAGCCTGTCATGGTTGGTTTCTTACCCGATGTAGAGAAAGTTAAGAGTCTTCTTAAGGAGGCGCAGAAGTAATTTATGGATATTTTTAGACCCTTACAACTTTTTGCTGATCTTGCCACCTACGGGTGGCTCAATTTAGGCAGGCAGTCTTATTTGGGCAGTGCTGTCAATTTCTTCATTTATGATGTTCTAAAAATCGGATTGCTTTTGGTGGTTATCAACTACTTCATGGCGATTACCCGCTACTATTTCCCGATGGAGAAAGTGCGGGATATGCTTACCAAAAGACGCTGGTTTGGGTTGGATTATCTATTTGCTGCCGCACTGGGTGTTATCACTCCGTTTTGCTCCTGCTCTTCTATACCGCTTTTTATTGGCTTTGTGGGTGCAGGAATCCCTTTGGGGGTGACTTTTGCCTTCCTGATCAGCTCTCCACTGGTTAATGAGTCCTCTTTATATCTGTTTCCTGCAATGTTTGGTATGAAGGTAACTGTTTTATATAACCTGGTTGGTATTGCTGTGGCAGTTCTGGGAGGAATGTTAGTTCATCGGTTGCGAGTTGAAAAATATGTCAAACAAGAACTATTGAAGTTTAAATCCAGAAAACAAGTCGAGGAAGAACATGGAGGATTGGCATTACCCCCCAAAGAACTCCTGGGTTATTTTTGGAAAGACGGCATGGCAATTACCAAAGAAGTGTTTCCTTATGTGGTCTTGGGGGTTGGTATCGGAGCTTTGATTCATGGTTTCGTCCCTGCCCATCTGGTGGAACAATACTTGGCAGTCGAAACTTGGTGGACAGTTCCTTTAGCAACACTTTTTGGGTCTCCTTTGTATGCTAATTCGGTTAGTGTTATTCCTGTAATGGAGGCTTTAGTCCTTAAGGGTGTGCCTCTGGGAACAGCGCTGGCTTTTATGACGGCGATTGTGACTGTTTCTATCCCTCAAGCGATGATTTTAAAAAAAGTCATGAAATGGGAACTATTGACTTTATTTTTCGGAATTACAATCATCGGCATTATGGTCATGGGTTATTTATTTAACTGGATTTTATAAGTATGAAACAAGCTATTTTTACTATCGCTATCATCCTGGTTATCGTTGGTCTGCTTACTGCAGTGGTTTTAGGTAGTAAGGGCAGAAAAGCTGACACACAAGCCACACAGCAGCCTTCAGGGGCTGCTTCTTCAGCGACTCCCGCTCTCAGCATCCAAATGCCTATTTTCTTCTATGGTAATACCTGCCCGCACTGCGCCGATGTTGAGAAATGGATGCAGGAGAATAAGATTGAAGAGAAAATTGAAGTTGTTAAAAAAGAAGTGTATGACAACCGAGCCAATTCTCTGGAGTTGTCCCAAGCGGCAGAAAGCTGCGGTCTGGACACCTCTTCAATCGGTGTGCCGTTTCTTTTTACTCCTGAAGGCAAGTGTCTTATTGGCACGCCTGATATTGTTGGCTATTTAAGCGATAAAGCTGGTTTGTCTGGCAGTAATGAGGCAACCGAGTCTGGAAAGGAGGCTGAATGATGAAACTGCTTTTAAGTGTGTTTGCCATGCTCATAGCTTTCCTGATGACAGTTACGCAGGCTCATGCGGTCTGTCCTGTCTGCACGGTAGCGGTAGGAGCGGGACTTGGTATTTCTCGCTGGATTGGTATTGATGATAGTGTGACGGGTATTTGGGTTGGCGGGCTGATTCTATCCAGCGGTTTATGGCTTGCTGATTGGATTGGTAAGAAAGGGTGGAAAGTGCCATATAAAGAGGCAGTTTCTGTTGGGCTATTCTTTTTGTTTGTCATACCGCCCTTGTATTGGAGCAAGATGATTGGTCTTCCTGGCAACACCTTATGGGGAGTTGATAAGGTGTTACTGGGAACAGTGATTGGCTCAGTTATTTTTCTTGGCGGTGTCTGGCTGGATAAGTGGCTGAGAACAACTAATGGTGGCAAGGTGTATGTTTACTATCAAAAAGTGATTATCCCAGTGTTTCTCTTGTCGCTTGCCAGTTTTGTCTTTTATCTTATTACCAGTTAAAGGAGGTGAAACTATGAAAAACAAACAAATTCAGCCTGACATTAACGAGTTTATGGACAAGGTTAAAAAGATGGAGAGGGGAGAAAAACTCGATCTTTCATCAGACGAAGATCTTTCTATTGGTATTATGAACCTAATTTCAATGGAGGAGCATTTCTTCTTTTCCTACAACAAAACCAAAGATCCTAAATATCTTGATCTTTTAAACGAGATTCGAGAGATGCGAAAAAGCACCTTGAAGCGGATTATCAAAGACTATGAGGGAGAGGTCTGGTGTATCAGTAAACACTTACTGGCTGCCTCGATGCGTTTTATGGAGGTTGGCACAAAGGCGCTTACCAAGGGTGACAAAGGTGATGCTGAGGATATGTTCCAGAAGTCCTACCAGCTTTATAGCTTGTTCTGGGGATTAAATCTGGGCTTAGTGCAGACCAAGGACATAAAGCATACCGATTCAAAAGAGGTTGCTTTTGTCAGCGAAGATCCAAAGCCTTCAGTTAAAGGTTCGACAGGCATCTTTGAGAAGCTGGGTCAGTTGGTGCAAAAAGCGATTGATTGCTGTAAGGAGTAAGGCTTAGAAGTTAAGAAAACGGTTGACTTCCTTGTTGGTAAATTCAGGGTATTCCAGCTCAGTTGCCCAGTCTGTTCTTCTGAAAACATACCATCGTTCGAGCCAACTCTTTTTTATTTCAAAACCTAAATAACAAGAAATCACCCGCTATAATGTAAAGAATGGGAAAATTAATTTACATGGCTCTAGACTAGCACATTAACAATTTGTAATAGTTCATTGTAAAGGATCGATGGGGATTTGCTCCATCTCCATTCACACTCTTTCAAGTGTAATGGAAAGTTTTTCTTTACACCATTGAACTTAACGAGACGTCTTTTACAAAAGGACCAGAATGACTCTATGCCATTGATATGGACCCCTTTTGTATTTGAGAACTCATTTTTCTTGTGATTGATTCTCAAATGTTTGTCATACCCGACATCAACAAGTCCGTTGTATCCGCTCCACGAATCTGAATATACAGTACTGTTCAAGTCAATCTTTCCCTTCATAACAGCATGTAGCGTTCTTCTTTTACAGTTTGGAATGATACGAGTAAATACACGTCCTTGACGCTCATATATCCCAAATACTACCTGCTTAAATGACGTCCCACGACCTCTTTTACTTGACTTGCCTCTCATCCTTCGAGGTCCAAAGTATGATTCATCAATTTCTATCTCACCACCAACATATCGTTGCATCTGGTGCACTTGGTGATGATATATGAGTTGACGAATATTATTGTAATATTTGTTGACTGTATTGCGGTTGAGACCCAAAATACCAGAGGTCTGTGTAGCACTCAGATCGTGTGCAAAACACCATAGTATCTTTTTTCTCTTGTATTTTGATATCGGCCTATTGTTACAAACCATACCTCTAGTTTAGCACTACTCTGCTAGTCTAGAGCCTTAAAAATTCTTCTCTTTATTTCTCTCTTCATCGCGATTATCATCGCAGGGTATTTTATTTTCTTTTATTCAAACAAGACAGAACAGCAGATTTTAGAATCGACGTATGATCTATCAAAAGAGTACCTGTGGTTGCGCAATCGTACAGACAATCTCCTCATAAATGCCGAAAACTATCCCGACTATCAGACCTGGGACGACGAGATGACTGCTTTGATACACGATTGGAGTGATTTGGAAAAGCAAGTACATGAAATGGAAACAACAGCCGGCAAAAAGGCAGACGAACTGGCGGTAAATCGGCGACTGATCGGTACTGTTTATGCGTATACTTCAAAAGAAGTTACGGATATCTATGACAAAGCGCCGAAATTTAAAGGTATTGCAACGCTCGCCAAGCACTTGGGAGTAGATGCCAAACGGGCTCAGCTCATTTTAAATCAAGCTCAAGATGAAACAACTGCGGAAGTTTTTATTGAAGAGGGAGACGCATTTGAAAATCTGGAACATAAAGCGATCGTGGTCAAAGACGGCTGCAAGGTTGTCGGTTTTGTGGGGGGTGTAGTCTTGACCGGTGGCACGGCAGGGCTTGCTGCTGCCGGTACGATAGCTCAAGCAGGAACAGTTGTTGTGGGTGTGGATCTTGCTTTGGAAGTTACAGAGGACGGAGCACAAATAGCATTCGGTGATAGAAACAAAATCTCTTCTATCGTGAAAGATGTCAGAACCGTGACGGAACCTATCGCCAGTGTCATAACGATAACCAATGTTCCAGGTAATCTCGGTAATGCATACGGAAAGTTCGATAGCGTCATGGTCGGACTGGAACAGTTTAGGGAAACCGCACAGGAAGGAAAAGTCGTCGGTGTTGATTTGACTACTTTTGAGTACCACCCCCCGTTTCAACGTATCCGCCAGGCCAAATACCCGGGAACAGTGACGGTTGCCGAAATAGAAAAAGCTGAGGTTGAGGCGTGGTTGCAAAGCCTTAACAAAAAATATGAGCCGATGACGGAAGAAGAGGTGAAAGAGTTTTTGGTAAGTTCGTCTAATGAAAATAAAGGAAAGAAAGAAAGTGAAGTCAACACTAAATCCGTTGAAGAATCCGAAAAAAAGTCAGAGAAAAAAAGTCTAGCGAATACAGCATGGGAAGGGACGGTGGAGAGTATATCAGGAGGAAATGAAGAAAAACAAAGAATTGAGTTTGATTTTGTTTTGAATGAGGACGGTACGGTAAACGGCGGTAACTTTAAAAAATGGACACAGGAAGGTGATCGAATCAAAATATTCGGGGAGGATGAATCGAAGGGTTATTTCGAATTTAAGGTTGGAGAGAATGACCTCTTATTAACCGAAATGCGTATAGGCGACGAAGTAATACAACCCGGAGAAAAATATATGGGGGGAATTGCTCCCTGGGGTTTTTTGTACAAAAAGTCCGGTTCAAAAGAAGGAGATTCACAATCAGGTGGTGATGCAATGCCCATAAGTGAGTACAACGAAATGGACGAAGACGGTGATTTCAAAAATATTGCCCTAGTGACTGAAAAATTAGGAGAACCTGATGTCAAAACAACAGATGAAAACGGCAGAATTGTCTATGTGTATTATGATTTAGTCAAATATGATAGCGGAAATATGGGGAGTGTCAAAATGGCATTTTATAACGAAGCAGATTATAGATCCTATGTTACGGACACGGGTGGCAGTTGGGAATCAAATAAAGAAACCTGGGATGAATCCGGCGGCGGTATTAGAGCAAACAGTGAGGTAAAGCCGGGTGATACGCTCAAAAAAAGGTACGGACAATAATCTTCATTGTTGGACATAACACATTTGGTCTTCCTCGTGAAATAAATTGATGAAGTTCAGCAGCTTTTTGGTATACTTTTTTCATGGCAATTCAGACCTGCAAAAACGGGCATACATTCGAAAAAACGAGTTCATGTCCTGTCTGTCCGATCTGTTCTCAAAACGAAATGTCTGAAAAATACGGTGAAGAATTTCCTAAAATCGGAGCACCCGCATTCCGAGCGTTAGACAGTATCGGGATTACTCAGCTTTCACAACTTACAAACTATACAGAGGAACAACTCCTGGAACTTCACGGATTCGGACCGAGGGCACTCCGGTTATTAAAAGAGCGATTAAGAGAGAGAGGATTATTCCTTCGTAAATGATGTATCTGTCACGTTTAAGATTTATTCAGACAGAAAAATTGATAAGCATTTCCGTCAAATTACCTTCCTGAGTAGAAAAACCTTTTGTCTTTTGCTAGGCTTATACTATGCTGTCTCATATCATCATTTACGCATTATCCTTTGTCGGCATATGGATCGGTTCAGGCCTTGCAATCGGTTCTGTGGAAAGGCTTTCTAAAATTCTTCGTGTCTCATCCTTTGTCGTATCATTTGTAGTATTGGGGTGCTTCACATCAATCGGAGAATTATCAGTCGGGATAAACTCAATTTTCGAAAATGATCCGGAAATTTATGTCGGAAATCTGATCGGAGCGACGATTGTCATATTCATGCTTATTATTCCGCTCCTTGCCATAACGGGCAACAAAATAAGGATTCAACCAGAATTCCGCGGTTTCAATCTGCCGGCATCCCTTGTTGTGATAGCATTACCTGTCATAGTCGCAATGGACGGAAGAGTGGGACAAACGGACGCATATATCGCACTTGTCCTCTTTGCAATCCTGATCGTTGTCATCCAGACGAAACGAAGTCTTTTAGAAAAAATTAAATCAATTAATGCAAAGTCTTCCATTCGTGTCGGAAAAGAGATTCTGCGAATATTGTTTGGGCTTGCGATCATCTTTGTAGCAAGCCGGTTCATTGTTAATCAAACGGTATATTTCTCACAACTTATGAATGTGTCACCTTTCTTTATCAGTCTCCTTCTTATTGCGGTAGGAACGAATATTCCGGAACTATCGTTTGTCGTACGGTCAGTTTTCATTCCGAACAATCAGGTAGCATTCGGTGATTATGTCGGATCAGCCGCCTTTAATACGTTTCTTTTCGGTATTTTGACGCTCCTATATGGCAAACCAGTACAGCTTACAAACAGTTACCTTGTGAGTCTGTTATTCCTCATCGTAGGTCTGTTTGCCTTTTTCTACTTCGCGAGAACAAAAAACACCATCACCCGTCTTGAGGGATTGGCACTGCTTGGTATGTATATCCTTTTTCTTGCAACGGAAATTTATCTGCATAAAGGAGCACTCCTTCCGGGTGTTTAAGTAACCTCATATGATCAAAAAATCTCTATTGTAGGCGCTGAATCCACAGGCAAAACGACGCTTGCTGTCGCTCTTGCCAAACATTACCAAACATGCTGGGTGCCGGAGTATGGAAGGACATATACCGAAGGTCGTATCTATGCAAAACAGGAAGAATGGGAAACATGGGAGTTTGTGCATATTGCAAAACAACAAAATGCATTTGAAGATGCTCTGGAAAAAGATGCAAATGATGTTCTGATTTGTGACACCGATGCGTTTGCGACGGGGATATGGCATGAAAAATATCTGGGAACCGTATCTGAAGACGTTCAAAAACAGTACAAAGACAGAAATTATCACCTCTACATTCTCACTGATCCGGATACTCCGTTTTCACAGGATGAGATCCGTGTAGGGGAAGACAGCCGTCACTGGATGCATGAACGCTTTATCGATGAACTAACAAAGGAAAAGAAAAAGTATATAGTAGTTAAAGGAAATGAGCAGGAAAGACTCCAGCTGGCAGTAAAAGAAATTGATGGATTGAGTGTTTGAAATTGGATACAACTCCTTACGTAACCTTTACAAACCCTTTGTTACAATCGAATTACTATGGATACTCAACCAATCACCGTACAAACAATCATCAACGCTCCTATGGATAAAGTCTGGAACTACTGGACAGAGCCTGATCATATTACACGTTGGGCATTTGCTTCCGATGACTGGGAGGCTCCTTCTGCCGAAAATGATGTTCGGGTTGGCGGGAAATTCAAAACGGTGATGGCAGCAAAAGATAAAAGTACCAGTTTTGACTTTACGGGAGAATATACCGAGGTAGAAGAACATGGACGGATAGAATATGACATGGATGACGGTCGACATGTCTCTGTCATTTTTGAGACAGTTCCTGATGGCGTAAAAGTCACAGAGACCTTTGATCCTGAATCTGAGAACTCACGTGAGCTTCAACAGCAGGGTTGGCAGGCGATTATGGACAACTTTAAAAAACATGTAGAAAACAGTTGAACTGTTAGCTACCACTGTTTTGTATCTCAACAATCTCCTGGATTCCCGCTTCGAGTAAAGAGTTAAGAGCATTGAGACTTGATTTGTTCAGTTCTCTCAATTCACATTCAGATTTCAGATAGAAATACCGTTTTTTACAGAAGTTCTGCTTCATGAGGACATACTTATTCATTGTTACATCAGCAGATTGTCGCATTTCCGGTTGATCGGAAGATTGGATTGATTCAACAATCTGAAGTTTAAGCGAGATGGTGTTGATAATGTCTTTTTTTTCGTTCAGGAAATCATCCAAATGAGGAGATCCGAAGAGAAAGATTCCGATTCCGATAATGAAAACAATTACCAAAAGAAGCGTTTTTTTGAGGGTTCCTTTGAACATACGGCTATCTATAAGGATACCATTGATTGTACGGAGAATGCTATATCTATTTGAGCGGCTCACCGAAGTTTATTTACAAGGGTTGTCACCAGGACTATACTGTATGCATGTGCAAATCTTCAAGCGGAGCGGTGTACGGATTCGGCTTCATCGGATCTCTTATTTACAACATCCAGTATGCCGACGGATTCTCACAGATTCTGTGGGGGATCGTAAAATCCATCGTATGGCCGGCATACCTCGTGTATGAGGCCTGGTCCCGTCTTCAGATATGACATTATTTCAGCTTTCCGATTTCATAGTCGGGAAGAAGTGAACGCGCATATTCAGAGTGCGGCGGCTTATTGGCGAAATTTTCAGATGCATCGGTCCCGCAATCTTTAATCATAGCCCCTCCGCCCGGGTGTTCATCAGATGCGATATATGAAGTAAAGTCATAGACCGTACCGTCAATTGCCTGCCAACAGTCCGCTTTTGTATTGTGCTTTGCAATTTCTTCCAATGTGTACTCCGTCACAGGAGTCGGTGACGGCTCCGTCATTTTTTCTGCCGATTTTGTCTGAGTTTGCATTACTTTTGCACCAAGTCCGAAACCGATGACGAAAGATACAAAAACGACCACAACTGTATTCAGTGAGATCATAGGGTTTGAGGTTTTTTTCTGTTTTGGCATAGTTTGATAGTATCAGGAAACGGAGGAAAGGACAATATTTAAAACATAGCGCCTTGACGGGAAAAACGTTATACTAACGAATATGAATATTAATAAGGAATGGCATCTGGCACATAAGATGCCGAAAAACCCCACACTTGATGAACGTATTCAATGGCATAGCGAACACGTAAAAAACTGTCAGTGTCGCCCTTTGCACGGGAAAATATTGGAGGAAATGAAGAGAAGAGGATTGCTTTTGCCGTGAAAAATAGCTTTTTTTGCGTTATAATAGGATATATTGAAAACTAAATATCCCCAACTAACAAACCGGAAGTGCTATAAATGCGGCAAAAACATGCTCCTGATGAGCGTTACTGTGGAAAAAGTTCCCATGCAGCACAGTCCGGTCACAACATCGATCTACAAATGTTCTGATCCCGTTTGTCGCGAGGAATCAGAGAAAGATATGGAACGGACCGTGAAAAGAAGGAAAGACCAGGAAGCCATTCGAGAAGAGCGCATAAGCAATGCAAAAAAAAATAAAGCAGAAGCTAAGGCCGCCAAAAAGAAATAACCTATAGTTGTGTATTAGATTGCGATGTGGTATACTATCTTCATTATCAGATACCTTTTTCTCCTTAGACGCGAGATCTTCCATATATCAAATTGGGTTTAGGTCTTCCTCACTGAGTAATTTAGGTAACCCATTTATTTTTATGTCGTTTCAAAGACGTTCATTTCGTGGTCCCCGTGGATCACACAAACAATTTATTAACCGCGGAAAGTCATCTTTCCCAAGACAGACTGGCAATCGTATCCGCTACATGAGTGTGGATCCGCAAATGCTTATTAAAAAAGCGGAGCCTCAAATCAAGCGCGATTATGTTGCCACTCATTCATTTGCAGATTTCAAACTGCATCCGATTATTGAAAAAAATATTTCAAACAAGGGATATACGGCACCTTCTCCTATTCAGGATCAGGTTATTTCGACAATTCTTGAAGGTCGTGATGTGATCGGTCTTGCCTCAACGGGCACCGGGAAAACAGCAGCATTTTTGCTGCCGATCATTCAAAAGATAGTCAATGACCCGCAGCAGAAAGCGATCGTTATTACCCCGACCCGTGAACTGGCACTCCAGATCATGGACGAAGCAAGAGCATTCGCACAAGGCACCAGATGCTTCAGCACTCTTGTCATCGGAGGAGTATCAATCAGCCGGCAGATCCGTGATCTCCGACGGAATCCGAACATTGTGGTAGGGACACCGGGTCGTATCAA
Source organism: Candidatus Roizmanbacteria bacterium (assembly GCA_016700135.1). NCBI lineage: Bacteria > Candidatus Roizmaniibacteriota > Candidatus Roizmanbacteria bacterium. The sequence continues at coordinate 336,586 of CP065004.1, read as the reverse complement.
AGATTTGACGGAACGTCGCGCCCTTTATCTTGATCAGTACAAAACAATCGTGCTTGATGAAGTAGACAGAATGCTTGATATGGGATTTATTCATGATATTTCCCATATTATCTCGTTACTGCCTCAAAAAAGGCATTCACTTTTCTTTTCGGCGACGATGACTCAAAAGGCAAAGATGGTTGCAGCACGGTTTCTCACCAATCCGATAACGGTTGAAGTAGCCAGCCAAAAAGCCTCAACCAATGTCGATCAGGACATCGTCAGAATTTCAGGACAGAATAAAGTAGATGTTCTGCATGATTTGCTGATCAAACCGGGATTTGACAAAGTGCTGGTATTCGGCCGTACCAAACACGGTATGGAACGCCTGTATAAGCAGCTGCGAGACCGCGGTTTCGAAACGGCGACAATTCACGGCAATAAGTCACAAAGTCAAAGACAGCGTGCTCTTGATGCTTTTAAACAGAATCGTATACGCATACTGCTTGCAACTGACGTCGCTTCACGCGGAATAGATATTGATAATGTGTCTCATGTCATCAACTATGAACTTCCGGAGACCTACGATGATTATATTCATCGTATCGGCCGTACCGGTCGTGCGGATAAAACTGGAGTGGCGCTGACATTCATTGACTGAGTGTTGTTTTAATGAGCAATTTAAAAGGAGTATTGACCTAATCGTCAATACTCCTTAATCGTTTAGATAAGAAAATATTTAGGGACAGCGATGGTAAGTTTTTTTTCTTATCTTTCTCTTACATTTCATTTGCCATAATAAAAGTTCTTTATTAGTTCAGGATATGTATGGTGACGAATATTTTTGTAAATCTTCCGGTAAAAAATCTGACTGTTTCAATGGATTTTTTTAAAAAAATCGGTTTTACGTTTAACGAACAGTTTACTGATGAAACGGCCGCAGGATTGGTGCTTAGTGAAGGACATTATGTCATGCTCCTGACCCATGAGAAATTCAACAGTTTCGTAAAAAAGGAAATTGCTGATACATCAAAGGTTATAGAGTCAATAACTGCATTTCAGGTTGAAAGCCATGAAGAAGTAGATACTCTTATGGAAAAGGTACTTGAAGCCGGCGGTAAAGAGCAGCGCGACCCTTATGATTACGGATTTATGTATGGGCGGGCTTTTTACGATCCGGACGGTCATACATGGGAAGTATTCTTTATGGATATCAGTAAAATGCCGGAAAAGGAGGAATTACAATGAAAAAAATAAGAACACATCTTTGGTTTGATACTCAGGCGAAAGAAGCAGCAGAGTTCTACACTTCTTTATTTTCCGGATCAAGCATTGATCACGTATCCCGAATCACCGATACACCGTCAGGAGACTGCGATATTGTTTCTTTCACTCTTTCGGGAGAGCCGTTTATGTCAATTAGCGCCGGCCCGATTTTTAAATTTAATCCGTCAATCTCAATTTCTGTACAGTGTGAGACGGAAGAAGAGATCAAAAAACTACACAAAGCTCTTATGGAAGGCGGCACGGAGCTTATGCCGCTTGATACGTACGAATTCAGCAAAAAATTCGCTTGGGTACAGGACAAATATGGTTTATCTTGGCAGCTTAATGTGCCCAATGATTACAGCTCAGTTAAGCAGAAAATTTCTCCGTTTTTGATGTTTGTGGGAAAAGTCTGCGGGAAAGCCGAAGAAGCAATGGAGTTTTATACGAAGATTTTTGACAATTCCTCGATTGATCATGTATATCGAAATGAAAAAGATGAGGGTCAAAAGATGGTTGACCACGCAGAATTTACGCTGGACGGACAGGTATTTATGATCTCAGACAGTGCCTATGATCACAAATTTTCCTTTAATGAAGCGATTTCATTTATCGTAAACTGCCGTGATCAGCAGGAAATTGATTATTACTGGGAAAAGCTTTCAGCAGTCCCGGAAGCAGAGCAGTGCGGATGGCTCAAAGACAAATTCGGTGTATCCTGGCAAATTGTCCCGACCGCCATGGATGAGATGATGGGGAAGGGAAGTAAAGAACAGATGGAACGGGTAACAAAAGCATTTATGAAGATGAAAAAGTTTGATATCTCTGAACTGGAAAAAGCGTATAAAGGAAATGAATAACGTGATATTTGTAAAGAATTACCAATTATTAGAGACTTATGAAAAAAAATCCCGTAGTACATTTTGAAATGCCCGCCAAAGACCGTGCCCGAGTGAGCAAATTTTATTCTGAGGCATTCGGATGGGGGATGCAACAACTCGGACCCGAAATGGGAGATTATGTTATGGCCGCAACCAGCGAGGTTGGTGAGAACGGCATGCCCAGTGCTCCCGGGACAATCAACGGCGGTTTTTTCGATTATAAAGATGATGAACTGAACCGTGCTCCCCATGTAGTTATTTCCGTTGAAAATATTGAGGAAAGTATCGAAGCGGTAAAAGCAGCAGGAGGAGAGATCAAGACGGAGATAATGGATATTCCGGGAGTAGGGAAATATGTCTCTTTTCTTGATACGGAAGGGAATGTCGTCGGGATACTTCAACCCAGTCAGGGAATGTAATCATTATTGAGTACAATGCTCAAAGAAGGGAAAATCATATTTGTGGTTTAGCCCTTTATTTCAGACGCTTGAATACTCTCAGTCATACAATATTTTTTTGTTATACTTCTTAAGTGAAAACTTTTTATTGGCTTCTTGCCAACTCACTCATTGCCGGTGTTACGAATAATTTTGTCTGGTTTGCACTGACCTTTTGGATTTACTTGGAAACAAAATCAGTCCTTGCAACATCATACCTTGCCGGTATCTATCTGGTAGCAACAGCTGCCACCGGTTTCTGGTTTGGCTCGATCGTGGACCATCATAAAAAGAAAAGTGCCATGCTGATCTCAAGCGTTGCCACAGGAATATTTTTCCTGCTGGGATTAGCTTACTTCAGTATGACACCGCAGGAGTTATTTCACTCAGTACGGAATATCGAATTGTGGATACTCATGTTTCTCCTGATGAGCGGGGTTATTGCCGGTAATATCCGGAATATTACCGTTCCGACAACCGTTACGATTCTTGTCGAAAAGGATAAACATGACAAGGCAAACGGTCTTGTCGGTTCCATGATGGGAGTGGCATTTTCGGTAACTTCTTTTGCAAGCGGATTGGTGCTGGGCATTGGGGTATGCATGCGGTTTTATATCTTGCTGTCGGGTTTACGGTTTTAGCATTGGTACATCTCATGTTGATCCCGATGACAGAGAAAAAAATCGTTCATCTGGAAGATCAGCCGAAAAAAATTGATATTAAAGGAACCTTCAAAGTAATACGAAATATTCCCGGTCTTATTGCCCTTATCCTCTTTGCAACGATTAACAACTTTCTGGGCGGAGTTTTCATGTCACTTATGGATGCCTATGGACTTACTTTGGTCTCAGTACAGACATGGGGAATTTTGTGGGGATTTTTAAGTCTCGGATTTATACTCGGAGGACTGATTATTGCAAAAGTAGGTCTCGGCAAAAATCCGTTACGGACATTGTTTATCACTAATATTGCGATGTGGACCGTGGCGATGTTTTTTACCATACAACCTTGGGTATTTCTGCTTGCGGGCGGAATGGCACTCTGGATTACGCTTTCTCCGTTTGCTGAAGCATCAGAGCAGACAATCATACAAAAGGTCGTTCCTCCCGAGAGGCAGGGACGGGTATTCGGCTTTTCCCAGAGTGTAGAACAGACAGCTTCACCTCTCACTGCATTTCTGATCGGGCCGCTTGCAGAGTTTGTTTTCATTCCGTTTATGACGACAGGACGAGGCGTAGACCTGATCGGAGGTTGGTTCGGGGTAGGGCCGGGGCGAGGGATCGCCCTTGTTTTTACCGTGACAGGAGCAATAGGGCTTGTGGTAACCCTGCTTGCGATGCGTTCCAAACCGTACAAACTTCTTTCGGAAAAGTACCTTAAAGGCTAATCTGCTGATTCCATACAAAATCTTTACACTTATACCTTTACAATAAATCAACTTTATTATTTCTATTTCATGTATGTTAAATCTTAATTCTATGATGGTCGGAACAATGCAGCCTGATATAATGTCGGCTTTTTATGAGAAAGTATTTGATAAAAAACCGGATATGAAAGATGGTGGATGGTCAGGGTGGTCGGTCGGTGCAAGTTTTTTTAGTGTCGGACACCATTCCAAAATGGAAGGACAGGCTAAAGATCCCGGTCGGGTCATGTTCAACCTGGAGACAAAGGATGTTAAGGGAGAGTTTGACCGCATCAAGGGGATAGAGGGTGCAACAGTTATCAAAGAGTCCTATGGACTGACAGAAGACGGTGAATCCTCCTCTGACCCCGAAGCAATGTGGATTGCTACATTTGCCGACCCTGACGGTAATTATTTCCAGCTCATGAGTCCCTGGAAGGAATGAGATGTTAGAATAAAGGATGCAAATAAAATTCTTGGGTGCCGCAGGTACGGTTACAGGTTCTTCGTATGTCTTGACGTCCGGATCAGGGAATTCAATTCTTATTGATCTGGGGATGTTTCAGGGAACCCCTGATATCGAAAAACTCAATAATAATCCTTTTGAATATAACTGTTCAAAACTAGACGGTGTAGTCCTCACACATGCGCATCTTGATCATTGCGGCAGACTTCCCATCTTGATCCCGCGCGGATTTAAAGGAAAAATCTGGATGACCCCTCCAACCCGTGACCTTACGGAACTTTCTTTGCTGGACAGCGCAAAAATAGCAATACAGGACCACAAAAAAGCACTTTACGACAAAAATTTGGCATATAGAACTATTGATCGCTTCAAGACAATGGAGTACAGAGCTCCTGAGAGAATAGGAGATTTTGTTGTCACAATGCGGGATGCCGGGCATATATTGGGATCTGCCACACTTGAGATAGAAGATCTGAGACCGAATTCAGAAATCCAAAAAATTGTCTTTAGCGGTGATCTCGGGAATTATCCTGAAGATATTGTGAAAACTACCGAATTTATCGATGATGCTGATGCTGTAGTCATGGAATCAACCTACGGAGACAGATTGCATGCTGATGAAGATGCAACTGCAATGCTTCAAGCAGAGATCAATGCTGTAGAACAGTCAGGCGGCACTCTCCTTATTCCGGCCTTTGCACTCGAAAGGACACAGGAGATTCTTCACATGATCATGCATCTGAAAAAAGAAGGTAAAGTAAAAGCGCGTACTCCGGTGTTTTTGGACAGTCCGATGGCCGATCAGGCGACCCAGATCTATATGGATTATCCCGAAATGTTCAATATTCATATCACTGAAGACCTCGAGAACGGCGGCATTTTTGCATTCGACGGTCTTGAAATCATCGCCAAAAGAAGCGAGAGTAGAGGGCTTTATTTTAAAAACGATGCAAAAGTCATTATTGCCGGAAGCGGCATGATGTCAGGAGGTCGTATAGTCGGACATGCTGCTCACTATCTTTCGCATTCGAAAAACCGAATATTTATCGTCGGCTATCAGGGGGAAGGAACACTCGGCCGGGAGCTTATGGAAGGCCAGCGCGAAGTTCTCATTGACGGAAAAATGATTTCAGTCAGTGCTTCCGTAAATACGACACATGCGATGAGTTCGCATGCGGATCAGCAACAGCTTATGGATTGGCTCAAGCACATCAAACAAGTAAAGCACGTGATATTGACCCACGGAGAAGATCCTTCAAGAAACGCACTTTCAGAGCGGGTACAAAAGGAGCTGGGAATTGACCAAATTCACTTACCTCACTTACACGAAGAAATTTTTCTATAGCTCCCTCTTACCGTTTTACCGCGTTTCTTTCATATTTCCTTGAGGGAGAAATACTATACTGCTTTGCGGAGGCTTGATTATGATACAAAAATGGAAAATTGATCTGACATTTATTGAACAGGGAGATATTTATTTTTTCTATAAACCGAAAAAAGGGATAGAAACGGTTTCCGGTATGGATGATGTTTCACGATTTTTTATTGTGCTTGATCCGCTTGACGGTCCTGCACGGTATGTCGTGATGGGAAATAAAAAACTGCCAATCGTAAATGACGGGCGCGAAACGACCTGGGGATTCGTACAAATGGTAGGAGGACGCGGATTTCAAACATATAAAGAGCAAAAGGGGACTCCGCAAAAAGGAGCATCCCGTCCTGCCGGAGAAGGAATTTATGCGATTCTCAAACACAGAGATCACTCTCATTTACTGTATAAACTTGAACTTCCCAAACGCATCGGAGAAGTGCAGAAATCGTTTTCTATTGAAAAGGAAGGAAACTACATTCTGCTTCATCGACCGGCCCACCGCCGCCCTTCGTCTCCTGATGCACCTTTTTCCAATTATTCTCCCGTTTCAGTAACCCAAAGCCTAAACCAGAAAAGTACACAGATATTACTTGTGGGAGTAGGAGGAGATATCGGAAGACTGGGTATTCGGGCTGAACATGAAGAGGAATCAATGAAATCTGCTGATATTTTTTCCAAACTGAAAGTTGATACATCAAGACATCCGAGTACAGCACTGCTTTCCGGCAAGTGGGAATAGGATCTCTTTCTTTGATATTGACAAGAATGTGCGGAGATATATAATGGTTGTGTAAATTTCGTTTAAATCGAGAGAGATGGGGAGAGATTTGGCTCGCTGATCCATCCAGCAACCGAGTCCGATAATTGTCGGACAACGGTGCTCCACCCAACCCTGGACCAGGGAAGGATACGACTTGCTTAGAGCAGGTAAATAATCATGAACCTCTCTGTCCAGGAGAGGTTTTTTTTATGCCGTTATTATTTTAAATTTCTTTATGACAGAAGTCTATCACGGCAGTGTTCCTGCCAACTGGTATGTAAATACAGGTTTGAGGCGAGACGGAGTCAGGGTATCTGAATCGGTTACTGAGGGGCATCCTGATAAAGTAATGGACTGTGTTGCTGATGCCATTCTGGACGACATTTTGACACAAGCTCATACCACGAGACTTGCGTTGCAGGAGCAGGGAAATCCTGATTGGATGCTTGTCCGTCCCGATCAGGCACGGGTGGCGATTGAGGGCCTGGCAAAAGGTAGTCTCGATGGAAAATACCCCGGAGGTATGCTTGTTCTGGCAGGTGAGGTAACTGCACCTCATAAAGTACAACCGCGATATGAGGAGGTAGCACGGCGGGTGATTCAGGAGATCGGATACGATGATCCAGATGCCGGATTTAGTCATGCTCTTGATCACTTTTTTATGAATGTAACGACGCAATCAGCTGATATTGCAGCCGGTGTGGGAGAAGCAAAAGGTGCCGGAGATCAGGGAATATTTTTCGGTTATGCGACTGTGGAGGATCCAAGCCTGATGCCGCTTCCGATCCAGATTGCTCATAATCTGACTCATGCTTTGACTGAGGCGAGAAAAAACGGAGCGTTACCTTGGCTCAAACCTGACGGGAAAAGTCAGGTGGGACTCAGGTATGAAAACGGACAACCTGTTGAAGTAACAAACGTGACCTTAGCAGCTTCGCATGAAAAAGAAATCTCACTTTCCGATGTTCGTTTACAGCTTTACAACAATATTATCGTACCCGTTCTTGATCAATACAATTTCGGACTGAATATTAATGAGAAAGCACTCCTCGACGGATCAGGTCCGGTCATCATAAACGGTGCCGGCAGATGGGATTCCGCCTGGGGGCCGCTAGCAGATGCCGGTGTTGTCGGAAGAAAACTGGATGTAGATACTTACGGAGGGGCAGTCCCGCACGGAGGAGGAGCCTTATCGGGCAAAGATCCGACCAAAGTAGACCGTTCCGCAAAATACGGGGCGCGGTTTGTAGCCAGTAATCTTGTAAGAGAAGGACTTGCTGACAGAGCACAGGTATTTATGTCATATACCATCGGACAGGAACGGCCGGACAATGTCACTATTGATACGTTCGGAACGGAGAAACGCTCTCCGCACCAAATTCGTGAACGTGCAGTTCAGATTCTTGATCTGACCGTTCCTGGGATTATTGAGCAGCTGCAGCTGTTCGATCCGATTTATTCAAGGACAGCACAGAACGGCCATTTCGGTCATGACTTTCGCTGGGAACAGCCGGTAAAGTAAAGGGAAGAAATGACATGATATAATTTCGGCAATGCGTGAACTGGAAGAGGTGCCTTTACATTTAAAAGGGCTCGGCGAATTTGTGGATCACAGTATCAGACTTGAACGGTACGGAGACGACTGTCAGACCGTTTTTCTGGATCAGCTCCGATCAGGCTCTGTGATTGTGCCATTCAATCATCGGTCAATCATTGATCCATTGGTTGTTATGCGTGAGATGAGGAGGATGGGAGGATCATCCATTACGAAGTTAGTATTACCTGCTACGATGAAGTTCTTTGACGGACGAATGGGAGGTACGGCTGCGAAACTCATGCATTACGTCGCAAAAAAATACAATGCTGAGCTATTACCGATTATTCAGCACTACGATACCGAGTATTCTGATGAGGAAAAGTTCGCTAATCATCGCGGAGTTATTGAAACAATTCTGGGTGCTTTGGGAGAACAAGGAAGTGTCGTTGCTCTTTCTCCGGAAGGAACACGCAGTCCCACTGCACAGCTTTTACCGGCACAGAAAGGTATAGATTTGTTTATGAAGAAGTCCCCGGACAGTCTGGTCATTCCCATTTCACTTGAAGGAACTGAGAAAATTGTCGGACACGAGTACAAAACGGTTAATCCATTTCATAAGGCAGCGATTACTTTCGGATTTCCGATGAGTGCAGGGGAAATCAACGACTTCAGCCGGAATGCACAAATCCCTTCTCGGGATTTCGTAATGCTGCAGATTGCGGCACAGCTACCGCAACGTGACAGGGGATATTACGGTCCGTCACACTTTCCGTGGTTCTATGACTTCCTTGAGATGCCGTAACCGGGATTATTTGTATTTATTTTTGATCTGAAAGAGAATGTAAAAGCTGATAAGTGCTCCGATGACTGCGCCGACCAGATTGAACTGAAGCACGTTAGCAACGATTGAAACGAGCGATGCCCAATACATATACGTCCATCCCTGCTTTGTTTGTGCAAACAGCCCCGGAAGTGCCATTGCTTCAAGGATCACAACCGGAATCATCAGGATGATCCCAAGCCACATACCGGTAACTGCACGCATTGCATTTATGCCGCCAAACGGCGCCATCATTGATGCAAATCCTCCGATTCCCACAACTGCAAGGAGTCCGGGAATGGTAAACAACAATCCCAGGATGACGAGATACGGTGCGAATTTCACGATAAGGTCCTTGATATTGTCGGGCATTTGAGGTGCCTTCTTACCGAAATATTCATCTAATGTGTCCTCAAGTTGGGACAGGGTTTGAGAAAAGGATGATTTTGCCATACATATAGAATAGAGCGTAACAATGAGCTTGTCAAGAAGAAGATGAAACTTTTTGAACATGAAACAAATTCAAGCCGGTTTTTTGTTTATAAGCGGTTTTAAGGATTTACATAAAATAACCGCTAGGCCTATTTTTAAATCCAGTCAATCGGCTCTTTTCCGTGTTCTGCCAAATATGTGTTGCAGCGGGAAAAATGATGATTCCCGTGAAATAACTGTGCCGAGTACGGAGAGGGGTGACCTGATGAAAGAACAAGATTCCGATCACGATCTATAGAAGCTCCTTTTTCTTGAGCGTATTTCCCCCACAGCATATAGACGATGTTTTCTTTTTCATCATTCAGTTTTGCGATCACGGCGTCGGTAAATTCTTCCCAGCCGTGTCCTTTATGTGACGCCGGCGATCCCGCTCTTACGGTCAAAACGGCATTGAGCATAAGCACCCCCTGTTTTGCCCAGCGGCTTAAGTCACCTGAGTTTTTCGGAGTGATCCCGAGATCGGATCGGATTTCTTTGAATATGTTTTTCAGAGAAGGCGGAATCGGGACAGATGTATCAACAGCAAAACTGAGACCGTTTGCCTGACCTTTTCCGTGATACGGATCCTGTCCGACAATTACGACTTTCACTTTATCAAAAGGACAAAGATCAAATGCCCGAAAGACATTTTTCGGATGCGGATATACATTTGTTGAAAGATACTCTTCGCGGACAAATGAAGACAAATCCCGGAAGTATTCCTGAATGAATTCTTCACGGAGCGCTTCCTTCCATGAGGATTCTATCCGTACGTCTGTCATGACAGTATTGTATCAATTTTTTGGCGGATATCCCTTACCACATCTTCACTTTTCTCTTACCAAATTACGTATTTGGTACATATATAGTGAGTCTTCGCATGATTATATGCGTCTTTTTTTTATATGAACAAACAAGAGCAAAAAGTTGTTGTGGTAGTCCCAACCTTCAATGAACGGGATAACATTGAAAAACTGATCGGTAATATTTTTGAGCAGAAGAAATGTTTTGATTCTCACGGACTTGATGTCCTTGTTGTAGATGATAATTCCCCGGACGGAACGAGTGCGGTTGTCAGAAGACTTGCCCAGCACAATGAACATATTCATCTGATTCTCGGCCGAAAGGAAGGGCTCGGTATTGCATACATGAAGGGATATAAACATGCATTGGAAAAGCTGAATGCGGATATTGTAGTCGGAATGGATGCGGATTTTTCCCATGACCCGAACATTCTTCCGTTTCTCGTGCAGCAGGTGATTGACGGCCAGGATATAGCAATCGGATCAAGATATACTAAAGGAGGATCCCTGCCTACCGAGTGGTCGTGGCTCAGAAGGCTGAACAGCGCAGTCGGGAATCGGGTAGCACGTTATATCGGAGGATTACGAAAAGTAAATGACTGTACGAGTGCCTACCGGGCGATCAATGCAAATCTGCTTAAAAAGATTCAGCTGCGGTATATCGGAGCGAAGGGATATGTCTTTTTAGTAGGACTGTTGCACCATGCTTTTAAACATAAGGCAAAAGTAGCTGAGGTCCCGATACACTTCAAAGAACGTGAATACGGATCGTCAAAACTTCGGATTTCGGATATTGTTGAATTCATTCTGTATTGCCTGAACCTGAGATTGACACTCATTAAGCCGAGCTATCTGATACTATCATTTATCGGATTATTTCTCACGGGGATAGTATTTTTATATTTTCTGTTCCCGTTTACTCAGTTTCTCTCACTTGTTCTCTTTGGCTTCTCATCTATTGTTCTCGTGATGGGAATATTCAATATTTATCTCATGCTGTACTACTGGGAAGATGTGGATCGGATTCACACTAGTAAAGTTCCCGCCCGTTTTGCTCCTTCCGATTTGTCTTTCACTGCCATTTTACCGGCTCGGAATGAGAAAGAAGTTATTGGCGATACTATCCGCGCAATTAATGCGATTGATTATGACGATACAAAAAAACAACTTATTATTGTCTGCCGGTATGATGACATCGGTACTATCGAAAAAGTACATCATGTCATAAACAAGCTGCAGAACGATAAGATTCGGCTTGTGACATTTATGGACGGACCTATAAACAAGCCACACGCACTCAACATCGCACTACCGTATGTGAAAAATGATGTTGTTGTCATTTTCGATGCAGAAGATCAGCCCAATAAGGATATCTATAAAGTGGTCAATACCGTCGTACAGAAAGATCCGAAAATTGATGTTGTTCAATCGGGAGTACAGTTGATGAATTTTGACACTCACTGGTTTGCGACGTTCAATGTGCTTGAATATTTTTTCTGGTTTAAATCTACTCTTCACTTTTTTGCAAATAACGGTCTTGTCCCTTTGGGTGGCAATACGGTATTTTTCCGTAAAAAAATACTTGATGAAGTAGGCGGATGGGATGAACAGTGCCTCACGGAAGACGCTGATATCGGTATTCGGCTGAGTGCCGCAGGAGCCAAATTCCAGGTAGTCTATGATGAAAAACTGGCGACTCGGGAGGAAACTCCTCATACTGTCCGGGATTTTATCAGACAGCGGACGAGATGGATTCAGGGCTTTCTGCAGATCTTTCTGAAAGGTGAATGGCTGTATCTCGGAGGGGGAAGAAAAAAACTGCTGGCATCCTATGTCCTTCTCATTCCGTTTATTCAGAGCGTGACGATACTGATTATTCCCTTCATGGTCTATACGGCAATTGCCTATAAACTGGATGTGTATGTTGCGGTTTATACATTCATACCGCTCCTAACACTTATCTCACAGCTTGTTGTACTCAATATCGGATTGTTTGAATTTACCAGGAAATACAGCCTTCGGTATCCGATTTTTTCGTCGTTCAAATTGTTACTCTTTTTCTTACCGTATCAAATACTTCTCAGTATTAGTGCTATACGGGCACTTTACAGGCACAGAAGGGGATCCTCTTCCTGGGAAAAAACACAGCATCTCAACGTTCACCGTAAACCTGAACCCGTACGAAAATATCTTTTTCAGTAACCTATGCGTCGTATCATATCATTTTTCAACCGGAGGGAGAGTAGACTGGTACTTCTTGTTGTCCTCATAGGGGCGATAGCTCATGCCGTCAATATGTTTCATTTTCCATACTACGAAAATGATGAAGCAATCTATTTAGGAAGGGCCTGGTCGCTGATAAACCTGGGACAAATGGATGCTTACACTTACTGGTATGATCATGCGCCTCTCGGTTGGATGATGCTTGCAGGTTGGTATGCCATTATCCCTGACTTTTTCAGTTTCGGATTTTCCGTAAATTTCGGCCGGGTTTTTATGCTGCTTATGCATATGGCATCGAGCATCCTGGTGTACTTCATAATGAAAAAGTTGTCAGGAAGTCGTTTAGCAAGCGCTTTGAGTGTCATCATATTCTCATTTTCTCCACTTGCAATATATTTCCAGCGGAGAATTCTCCTCGATAATATCATGGTATTCTGGGTACTTGTTTCTCTTGCTTTTTTACTTTACTACAACAATAAGCTTCGTAATATTATGTTCAGTGCCATAGCATTCGGGTTTTCATTTCTTTCAAAAGAAACATCCGTATTTATGCTTCCCGTGTTTGTGTACATTGTGTATCTTCAGGTGCATAAGCATCATCGCTTATTTGCCGTCATCAAATGGATCAGCTATGTCGGACTGGTTGTTTCTCTCTATTTTTTGTATGCACTGCTGAAAGGGGAATTGTTCCCGGAAGGAATGTTCGGATCAGCAAATCATGTCAGTCTTATTGAAACTCTCATTTTTCAGGCGGAACGGGATGGGGGAAGTATATTCGATATTTCAGGAAGTACCTTCTGGCACAACTTCGGAATCTGGATGAGAGAAGATCCGGTTATCATACTGCTCGGATTTGGGACTACGCTCGTGAATCTGATCATCGGGATCAGACAAAAAGCTGCACGAATTCTCTCATTACTCACGTTATCGCTTATCGGTTATCTGGTCCGCGGCGGTATCGTCATTGAGTTTTATATTATTCCGCTTTTCCCATTCTTTGCAATGAATATTGCCTATGCCGGATACTATCTCGGAGAAGAGCTCTACCGCAATGTGAAAGCCAAAGAGTCTATAAAATGGATTCCGAATGCGGCATTCATGATTGTTTTGCCCATTGTGTTTGTAATATTGAGCTTCAGCATGAGGGACGGTCACAAGCTATATCTTTCCGATCAGACGGAACCGCAGATGGAAGCAATTGAGTATATGCTCTCGAAACAGTACCGGGATGCTTTTTACACGATGGATAATTACGGATTTGTAGATTTGATGGAAAAAAATAACGGAAATTTTGCGGAAGCTCACCATTACTGGAAGGTTGAGTATGACCCTGAAATCCAGCAGGATATTCTGAAAGGAAATCCCGGAAATATTGATTATTTTCTCATATCTCCGCAGCTTTTGAATGATGTCAATACCGGAGTGTTCCCGTTTGTCGGAGAAGCTCTTGCCAATTCCCGGCCGATTGCGACTTTCTCGCGTGACGGATGGGGTGTCGAGATCTGGGGTACGGAATATCCCCAACGGATACTGCAGGCGACATGGGCATCATACAAGGATGAGTTTATCCATGGAGGTCGTGTGATTGATCCCGCGACAAAGGACACAACGTCGGAAGGACAATCCTATGCTCTTCTTCGGGCCGTTCTTATGGATGATAAGAAAACGTTTGATCAGGTCTACTCATGGACAAAAGGACAGCTTCAAACCGATGAAAATCTGTTTCTCTGGAGTTTTAAAAGGAAAGGAGATGACAAAGGAACAGCTTCTGATGCAGATGCTGATATTGCACTGGCATTAGCATTTGCGTATAAACAGTGGGACGATCCGGCATATCTGAGCGAGTCTGAGAAAGTACTAAACGGTATTTGGGACCATGAGGTAGTAGTTATCGGGGATGATCCCTACATGACTGCCGGGAATTGGGCGTCAGGATCACAGTTTGCCACTATTAATCCTTCATATCTTTCTCCGTCTCATTACGAAATATTTGCCCAAATTGATAAAAGCCATGACTGGGGATCCTTAGTTGATACATCTTATGACCTTTTGCAGCGGTGCAGTTTCGGACTATCAGGAGGCAGAGAAGTGTTGCCGCCTGAATGGTGCGTTCTTGACCGGTCATCGCGTGAAGTGCGTCCGTCCGAGAAACCGGGTCCTGAGGGAATAGAATACGGGTACAATGCCATCCGGGTACCGATGAGAGTGGCACTCGACTATCAATGGTTCGGCAGACCTGAGGCAAAAGAGTACCTTTCATCACTTGCCTTTTTGGGAGAAGAATGGAACAGAAACGGTAAACTGTATGTCTCATACACCCATGATGGACAACCATGGGATCAGTATGAATCTGCAGTCGCATACGCAGGCAATCTCGGATACTTTCTTGCCGAAGATCCGAAGACAGCGGAAAAAATATATTCGGAAAAGATACTCAGCAAGTTGTACGAAAATAAGAAACATTCGTATTGGGAAGATCCGGAAAACTATTACACTCAAAACATTGTCTGGTTTGCTACAGCCCTTTATGGAGAACAATTCCCCAACCTCTGGAGTAGGTAACTATCGAAGATGTTCGGAAAAAAAGGTTACCGTTTCCTGCATGGCTTCACTAAAACCGGGATCGGAAATATTATGACCGCCTGACGGATGCTCAATTACTTCTACGGAAAAACCGGTACCTTCCGCCACTTTGAGCAGATTTCTGCTGTATTCGATACTGACGACATCATCGTTTACGGCATGATGTATTTGCAATGATCCCTTAATATCATCAAGATAATTTGTTGCTGCGACCTGTTTCCAGAATTCATTGTCAGGTGAAAATTCACCGACCTTTTCAAAAATACGCCTTCTTGTCTGTCGTGTAGGAGATCCCGATGGCGGCGGGACATAACTGCTGTCGCTTATTCCGTATCTTCTCATGTCTTCATAGGTATATACTGCGCCTGCCCAGATTACTGCGGCGGGAATATCAGGCCGTGCAGCCATACTTCTCAGAATTACATTTCCGGCCATACTGTGCCCCCAAAGGCCAATTGACTCAGGATCTACAAAATCCGTGTTCCGGAGTGCTGCATACGCATTGAGGGTGTCGATGACATAATCGGATGAATAATATGCTCCGCCGGGTGTACCTTCTGAGTCTCCGTGTCCGCGTAAATCAATTTTGAAAACAACAAAGCCGTTTCTGGCGAGATAATTGACGTAATCAGTATATTTTTCAGTAGTCTGATACTGAGCGGGAGGAATATATCCGTGAATAAAGACGATGGCTGGCCACCCGTTCTCCGGTTCTTCACCTGTCGGTATTGTGAGGAGTCCGTTGATTTTCAACCCGTCAGAGTCATACGACGTGAGGTACGAATCATATGATCCGTTGTTTTCAAATAAGGTTCTTTCTCCGAGAGTACTTGTGTAGGAACGTTCTCGGAGGTAGGGGATGGTAAGTTCGACAAACGATACAGGAGTAGGTGTCGCGATTACTTCCTTTATCGATGTGAAAGGATTCGATTCAGCTTTCCGGTTTAGAAAAAAGTATCCGGCAATCAAAGCGATAATCAGGATAGTGATTGGTAAAAAGCGTTTCATAGTTGCGAAAGATGATTAAACTTCCCGTCCCCATTCATCCATCGCATTAAATATTTTATTGAGTTTTTCTCCTTTTTCTGTAAGATAATACTCAACATGAAGAGGAACTTCAGGATAGACCTTTTTGGAAATCAGCTTCTTCCCTTCAAGCATTCGCAGCCGGTCAGTGAGAGTTTTAGAACTGATTCCGTCCATGGTCTTTTGAAGTTCACCGAAACGTTTCTTACCCAACATTAACTGATAGAGAATTGAAGTTGTCCATTTACCGGAGATTATCCTGATAGTCTTTTCTACATTGCATTCTGCCATAGGTATCCATTGTATCATACTTTACTTTTTGAAACTACTTTACAAAATAAAGCATCTATGACACAATTATTGCTGTCATTGAGACAAAATTAAAATTTTATTTTTTATTATGGAACAGGCAGCACAATCACCGAAAGGGAATAGCAATATGCTTATTATCGGAGCCGTTATTATCGTGGCAGTCGTTGCGGCCGGGATTTTTATGACACAGAACAATCAGAATTCACAGGCAGTCAACACAGATACGACAACGGAAACAGAAAGTCAGACGGATGACTCTATGGCCCCGGATACAACTACTTCCGGATCGGGAGAGCAATCGGCTGCCGGTACTTCAGAAGAAGCGGTACAGATTGTTGAAGTGGAAGCGGGAAGTTTTTACTACAAACCGAATGAAATCCGGGTAAAGCAAGGGGATAAAGTACGCATTGTAATGAACAGTGTCAGTATGATGCATGATTTTGTCATTGATGAGCTCGGAGTCAAAATGCCTGTCGTTCAGAACGGCGACACGGGAACGGTAGAGTTTACAGTCACGGAGAAAGGCACTTTCGAATACTACTGTTCAGTGGGTGAACATCGTGCGCAGGGACAGGTCGGTACGCTTATTGTTGAGTAACAGAAAGAGATTGGAGGCGGTCTTCGGCAATCTGTAAATTCTGATTGTAGTAGGCCGCTTTTTCATATTCCTGCTTTGCTAATTTGGGTTGATTTTGTTTCATGTAACTATCTCCCCGGATGATATACAGTTCTGAATATGCCCGGTTCTGGTTTTTCAGTATATTGTCAGTAATTGAGAATACCTTATCATAAGCCTGAAGTTCAAAGTAGGCGCGAATAGGCTCCGATTGATACCAGAGTGTCCGAAAAGGTAGTCTGTCACGTACTTTTTCGTATTCTTCGACTGATTGTTTATAATTCCCCAGATAATATTCCGCAACGGACAGATTAAAGCGGGCAGTTGTATCATCTGGGTTTTCTGCAAGTATCTTCTGTGCTTTTTGTTTTGCGTGTTCCCATGCTACGGTTTTATCTACTTCATCACCGAGGGCTTTCTCAACTTCGTTTTTCTTTTCCGGTGGGACAAGGACTAGATATTCATAACCGAATTTGCTCCACAATTCATCAAACTCTTCATAGGAATATCTTCTGTTTGGTCCCTGATAAGAGTCATCCTGAATAATTTCTCCCGATGTTTTGTCATATCCCGTGACTACCCGATAATGGCCGATATCTTCATCTTTCGTAAGCCATGTTCTCGTTATGACGGGCAGATCCAGTGCAATCAGACGGGTCAAAAGCTCGATATCACCGTCCGGCCGGTGAAAGGGAATAAGGTTGTAGTCAACTACTTTATTCCCTAATTCTTCCAATGTGACTGATTTATCATCATTGTCTCCTGCGGGGTTTTGATACGGTCGAAGAGCTTTCCCGAGCTCTTCCTGAGAGGCATTGATAGAATAATGTGAAAGAGCCATGGAAAGTGATGCGGGACCGCAGTTGTTGAATGATTGATAGATATGGTAATTGCTTTTCAATACTTTCTGATCCGGTATCCCGGTAGGTTCCTGTGACGGTGATATTTCCTGGTTGCTCTCTGATTTGACGGTGAGTTTCTGAATACCTGCATTACTTTTGAATACGACAAATGAAATGCTCCCCGCAAGCAATACCAGAATTGTGAGAAATGTATTTCGCATGCCGTATTTTAGCAAAAAGACCGTAACGTTTGATACAATGGCATGTATGAAAAAGGTAATACCTATACTGGGCGTCCTCACACTTATTCTCACCGGTATTGTCGTAACTCAATTTCAAAGCATTTCACGGTTTCAGGCAAAAAAAGACGTGATGAAGCCTGCTTATTGGTTTTTGCTTCATCGGAAATCAAATGTTGAGTATCTGTATCTCGGGAAACCGGGCGATATTCATGAAAGTGAGCTCATAAGGAAATTCACCGTGAAAACGGGTATCCCCGGTGAACGACCGACACCGCTTCCCGACCTTGTCGGGAGAGAGTACTGGGTACTGACTGACAAAATGGAGTCGACTAATAATCCTGAAACTGCTCCTTATTTTTTGATACTTGATGTCCCGACGCCGTCTGAAGCACCGTTCGGACCGTCACCGTATCTGGAGTGCGGAGGAGAACAGTGCAATTGGGAGTTACCGGGATATTTCGGACTTCACGGAGTAGCCGGAAACCCTGAGAAATTATCATCAGAAGATCCGGGCAGTTCGGGATGTGTCAGGCACAGGGATGAAGATATTACGTACTTATATGATCTTCTTGATCCGAAATCGGGAGAGATCCGATATTATGTGAAGGATATTTAAATTCAGGTATGAGTGATCTCGGGTCAATGTAAAGCATTGCCTGTCCGAATAGCGCCATCATTTTGATGATATACCACAGGAGAATGACGGTGTCGTCATATTTGCCGAATGTATCATTCTTCAATTCTTCGTCGGCCACTTCAGGGTTACTGTCAAAAAGAATATAGAACATCCCGTCCAGTTGTTCTTCAACGGCAAAATCTTCAATAACTTCGTTAATTTCAGCAATATGCATAGTCAGATTTTCAAAAAGTGCTTCATTCCAGACAAATACGATCACTTCGGGGAGGACATTATCTTCAACGAAGCTGCTTTCATCGGACACAGACTCTTCCATAGGGAGTACAAAAACGCCGATTGGCTCTTCCTGGTAGTTTTGATCTTCAATCCCTCTGAAAATCTGATCAACTACTTCCTGCTCAGTATTCAAAATAAGCGGAAACGGTTCAGGAAATGGTATTCCCGGAATTATTTCCTGATTATCGGGCTGCTCAGATATGATCTCGTCTTCTGAATCTTCATATACCTTAAAGTGAGCTTGAGGATCTTTTTCTGAGGTATCAGAAGTATTTTGGACAAGACCAGCAGCATCATACTCAATCAGTTGGGTAAGGTTAATGGATTCAAGAGGGACGTAAGGCAGATCAACAACTGGTGAGAGTCCATGTTCGGGATAAACTCCCGGGGTTAAATCTTCAGTTTTATTATCTTCTCTATGGGCATCTTTGTATGAGAAAAGGGTTATTGTCTGCTCGGTGAGAGAAACAGCCTGGGGCCCCGTTTCAAGTATGACTTCAGTATTGGGCGGTAAGTCCGCAATGTCTGTTCGTATAAGTTCTGAATCAGCAGTAATTGTTCGTTCATCCGATTCCGTTTGTGTTAGGGATACTGTTGACGTTTCAGTATCCGGGATATGAGTATCAGCGTTAAGGGCTTGTTCTGACAATAAATTTTCCTCATTTTCGGTAAAATCGGTAATTACAGATTCCTGAAAACCGCTCGGTGTATCTGTCTGATTCGGTGTTGTTTCCGTGGAAGCAGCCTCTTCGGCAGGTACTGTCATGAAAGAGAACTGTTCTTCAGCTGCAAACGGAGAAGTTTCCGATACGGGAGTTGAGATGTTGCTTTCTGGAAGCCTTTCTTTCGGCGTGTCCGTTATGACAGATACATCAGTCGGTTGCACTTCAGAAGGTGATGAAAATTGCTCCGCAGTGTCTTCTGATTGTCCGGTATGTCGTTTGATGGCAGACTCCTCAGGCGTGACGGGATGATCCCCAATGTGCATTTCAATCGACGGTTGGGGAATGACAAATCCCGATTCCATGACGTCGGGAAGAGATTCCTTCGGAACGTATGAGGCTGGTTCGGAGATCTGTGGAAGAACATCCGTTTGTTCTGCAACAAGCCTGGTTGAGGTAGTTACTCCAAAAACCCGTGACTCCTCAGGTTGAGCAAAACCTCTTGGGATCTCCATTCGTGTTTCTTCAGTAGAAGTTTCCGTCACGGGCGGTTTTTGATGTTCCCTAGCTGTGTATGTCGGAAGTTCAGCAATGTCGGTTTTATCGATCTTGGTAATTTCATAGGCTCTAGACTAGCAGAGTAGTGCTAAACTAGAGGTATGGTTTGTAACAATAGGCCGATATCAAAATACAAGAGAAAAAAGATACTATGGTGTTTTGCACACGATCTGAGTGCTACACAGACCTCTGGTATTTTGGGTCTCAACCGCAATACAGTCAACAAATATTACAATAATATTCGTCAACTCATATATCATCACCAAGTGCACCAGATGCAACGATATGTTGGTGGTGAGATAGAAATTGATGAATCATACTTTGGACCTCGAAGGATGAGAGGCAAGTCAAGTAAAAGAGGTCGTGGGACGTCATTTAAGCAGGTAGTATTTGGGATATATGAGCGTCAAGGACGTGTATTTACTCGTATCATTCCAAACTGTAAAAGAAGAACGCTACATGCTGTTATGAAGGGAAAGATTGACTTGAACAGTACTGTATATTCAGATTCGTGGAGCGGATACAACGGACTTGTTGATGTCGGGTATGACAAACATTTGAGAATCAATCACAAGAAAAATGAGTTCTCAAATACAAAAGGGGTCCATATCAATGGCATAGAGTCATTCTGGTCCTTTTGTAAAAGACGTCTCGTTAAGTTCAATGGTGTAAAGAAAAACTTTCCATTACACTTGAAAGAGTGTGAATGGAGATGGAGCAAATCCCCATCGATCCTTTACAATGAACTATTACAAATTGTTAATGTGCTAGTCTAGAGCCTTTCATATACGTTTGAGGCTTTTGCTTTTTCCTTTACAGTTTGTCCCGCCTGGTGGGGAGTTTCGGGCGGATACTCGGAAGGATTTGCCGTATGCTTAGTTTGCTGTACTTCCGATGTAGATTGTTGGAAATCCTCAAATTGTTGTTCTGTTTTGTCGATAGTTGCTGCTGTAGTTGAGGTTTCAGAAACTGCTACCTCTTTCACTCCAGTTTGTTGGTGGGTCTCTTTCTTTGGTTCATCTGATTCTTTGAGTAATGTGTTCTCTGTCAATTTTTCATTTGGTTTGTTCTGATGTTCAGATGCTCCTACAACAGGAGCATCTCCTGCAGAAGGTACGGATTGTTCAGCGGGAGGTGCTGATTGGTGCGCAGTTTCAGTGGGAGGAACGGTTCCGGTTTCCGCAGGGGTAGGGTCGTGTGGCAAAGATGCTATTGTATTTGGCTTTTCAACTGACAATGTAGGTTGGACTTTTGCTTCAAAATGAGCGACAGTTGTTTTCAGATCAGGTTTTGCAATTGGAGGAGGGGCGGCTTCGACAGGTTTCACGTTGGGGATTTCATTTTGTGCTTTGGAGGCCTCTTTCACGATCGATACGGGTTCCGGTATCACGGACGCAGCCGGTTTTACTGCCTCCTGTTTCGTCGGAGTAACTTCTGAAGAAGGAGTTATAACCGTTTCCGGTTGGATTTTTAATGCGTCCATACGCTCCCTGATAAGACTCTCTGCGTCGGGGCCTTTCAAAATATCCGGATTAGATTTTGTCAGTTCCTGAACTGCCTGTAATCGTCTCATCAACGGATTATTCCCTCCGTTTTTTTGTGCTTCACTGAAAAATCCGCAGGCTGCCGTGACGGCACATATAGTACAATCATGATCGGCAGGTATCCCTTCCTGTTGTTTCGGCAAACCGGGAATTTCCTGAGGCTTCATAAAGCTCGGAATCCCGTCAAGAGAGACACCCATGGTCTTGCCGAGGATATGGGCGGCATTTGTGACATCCGCGCTTTCACGTTCTTGAAGCTGTTCTTCACGCATTGTTTCAAATGATGAAGAATCCATGATGGCACAAAAAAACGACCGGAAAGTCAGGTCGCGGTTAAACTGATAGCTGTTATGACGAGGCCGGGAGCGGAACCTCAGATGAAAGACTCCCTTTATTCGAAAAACATTATTTTGACAATCTGAATTGACAAGTACTCTATTATAAAAAAGAAGAGAGAAGTGTGCAAGGGAAGATCTTAGATGACTCCGATGGAGTGTGAGAATGCTGTGACGTTTGCTATAAACCGTTCCCGGTCAACAGGAATATTTTTTTGAGAAATCAAATCAAATAGGTGTACAAGATACCAATCAGAATTATCCGGATTATAGTATGTATTTTTTATCTCATCAAAGCCCATTCGGGGAAGAGGAGATACCATCAAAGGTCTCATCAGAACTCCTCCGAAAAACATGAAGTGATTGTTAGCAAGCTTGTAATAAGACCGTAACCGCTCGGCATGAGACAGTGTATTTGCGGCTACAAATCCTGCAATTTCTCCCGTCAGACACAAGTGTGTCTTTGATCCCAGAAGTTTATCTCCCTGTTTTTCTTTCATGACGGCCGTAGTTGTCCAAAATTGATGAGGATCATGAGCGCTAACTACCTGAATCATTTTTGTCTGGAGCGGCTCTCCGTTTGCATAATGAAAATATTCCAACCAGCGCCATTCGGTATCCTGACAGGTCGGTGCGACATCGATATATCCGGGGAAATGAGGGCGTAATTCTGTAAGTGACATATCTGTTAAAAGGAAAGAATGAGGGAAGGCGCAAAGCGTCGGAGGGGGCACGGAGTGCCCCCTCCAACAAACTACGGTCAGAAAGGGCTTTGTTCAAAGCGGAAGCTCAGACAGTCTAGTCGGCAGCCTGCTCGGCTGCCTCTTCAGCGAGCATGTCTTCTTCGTCGCCTTCATCCTCTTCGGCCCAGCGCCGGTACTCCTCGTCCTCCACGTAGAGGTTCAGAGTCCGCATGGCGTGACCGATCATGCAGTCGTCTTCGCCGTACGCGCAGTCGCGCTCACCGTTCTCCTCGGACTGCAGGGCCATCATGGCCATGGCCATGATTGCGGCGAGTGCGTCTGTGCCGTCTTCGTCGTTTTCGTCGCCAAAGGGCGAGCTAAACGGTGAGCGGCGGCTGCGGAACGGGGACTCAAAGGGAGAGCGATCATACGGCGAGCGGCGCTGCGATGCCAGGAGGGCAGGCAGAACCTGCTCCAAGGTTTCGCGGACGGCGGTCTGCACGATCTCGCGGTCTGCCGCGACCGGGATGCTGTAGGTCTCCTCGATCGTCACCTGGATAGCATTGGGATCGACACTCTTGGACTTGTCGCCATTGCGGCGGTTGAACAGATCAGGAATGCTGCTAAACATGAGATTGCCTCCATTGAAAGTACTACGTCTTGGATAGTGATTGCGGTTTGAACATTGAGCTCTCACCGGCAGTTCCTCAGGATTACTCCTTTAGATTCGATTCGATCCGAAGATCTCTTCCAGGTTTCTGCTTCACCTGTACAACGTAGTTGAATGTCAGGCATTCTCCTTTCTTTTTTTGTAGTTGTTGGATTGCAAATAAAAAGAGCACTCATACATCTAGTGCTCGAATAACATCTTATAATATAAAATGTTACTAGGGCACTAGACAAGTGCTTTTATTA
This sequence comes from Candidatus Roizmanbacteria bacterium, assembly GCA_016700135.1. Lineage (NCBI taxonomy): Bacteria > Candidatus Roizmaniibacteriota > Candidatus Roizmanbacteria bacterium. The sequence continues at coordinate 312,935 of CP065004.1, read as the reverse complement.
TTATTAACCTTCCCTCATTATTAAAGTGCTATAGATTTCACAAACCACAGGAAGCAAATTCCCGGGTTAATAAAAACCTATAATATTACATCATATTCGATATGTAAATCAATATGATACTGCTTATGATAAGGGAGAGCAGGCAAAAAGAGAATTATGTTTAAGAAAGCAGAGATATTATGACTCGTTTCTTTTTGCCACGCGACGGTCAGCGATGGTGAGGTATTTTTTTCTCAGCCTCAGATTCTTCGGCGTGACTTCGAGAAGTTCGTCATCACCGATGATATCAAGATACTGTTCCAGTGAAAGTGTTGTAGGAGGCTCAAGGATTACTTTAACTCCTTCACCGGATGATCGATTGTTTGTAAGCTGTTTTGCTTTGCAGACATTGACCTCAATATCCCGTTCTTGAGAAGCCAGTCCGACCACCATTCCTTCGTAGACATTTACTCCGGGTCCATAAAACATGACACCTCTAATCTGAGCATTGGCAAGTCCGTAGGTGAGCGTCTCCCCGCCTTGTGTCGATATCAGTGCGCCTCGTCTGATGTTTTCCATATCTGTTCCCAGGGGTTCATAACCGAGAAGGTATGTATGCATGACTGCAGTTCCGCGGGTGTTGGTCAGTAGATTACTACGAATACCGATAAGGTTTCTACTTGAGATTTTATAAATCAGGCGAATTGCAGTATCCCCTTGGGGAGTCATGTTCATCATTTTTGCTTTTCTTTTTCCCAGTTCATCGGTGACCGCACCCATATAATCTTTATTGACATCAATAGTCAGTTCTTCATACGGCTCACATTGCACGCCGTCAATTTTTTTATAAATGACCTGCGGTTTTGAAACTTCCATCTCGTAACCTTCACGGCGCATGGTTTCAATAAGCACGGCAAGGTGAAGTTCACCCCGTCCTGAGACGATAAATGAGGTAGTCTCCTGATCGTCTTCAACACGTAGTCCGAGATCTGTTTCCAGTTCTTTATACAGCCTTGCTCTTATCTGACGGGAAGTTACAAAATCGCCTTCACGGCCTGCAAAAGGACTGGTGTTCGGACCGATTTTGATTTTAATAGTCGGTTCTTCTACTTTGATTTTCGGCAAATGTTCAGGATGCTCCGGATTCGTCACTGTCTGTCCGATGGTAAGCTCAGGAATACCGGCTAAAGCGGCAATATCACCTGAGATAATTTTATCGGTTTCAATTCTGCCTAATCCTTTACTGGTAAAAAGTTTGGTGGCGGTATATGTCCCTATAATCTCTCCGTCATCAACAAGTGAAATTCTTTGTCCTTTTGAGAGTGTCCCTCTTGTTACTTTTCCGATACAGATACGTCCGACATACGGATCATGATCAACGGTCGATATCAGCATCTGGAAAGGCTGATCTTCATTAATATTTGTGTTCGGAATTTCTTCTGCGATGGTATCAAGAAGGGGAGAAAGGTCTCCGGGAAGATCAGATGTATAGTTTGACGGAAGTTCTTTGAATGCTTTTCCGTCACGGCCTACACCGTAAAGAGTTGTGAAATTAAGCGCCGATTCATCATCAGCTAAATCCAAAAAGAGATTTTCTACTTCACGCTGAATTTCAATAGCGCGGGCATCCTTTTTATCGATTTTATTGATGAAAAGAATGACTCTGAGTTTGGCTTCCAGTGCTTTTTTCAGAACAAATCTGGTTTGCGGAAGCGGACCTTCCGCTGCATCGACGAGAAGCAGTGCTCCGCTTGCCATATTAAGAACCCGCTCAACTTCACTTCCGAAATCAGCGTGGCCCGGTGTATCGATGATATTGATACGTTCTCCCTTGTAATCAATTGCAGTATTTTTAGCCAAAATAGTGATACCTTTTTCACGCTCAAGGTCGTTTGAATCCATCAAAAGTTCCTCCTGCATTTCTTTCTGATTGTCACGAAAGATATGAGCTTGTTTGAGCATAGCGTCAACCAGGGTTGTTTTACCGTGGTCCACGTGAGCGATAATGGCAATATTTCGGATGTTCATAGGGAAAGGACAAGTATATCAGAATATATCGGAAAAGTCTTGCATATTAATTACGCAAGAACCTGAAATAAATTCGGGATGACAGTGCTACCGAATATTTGCTCCGTCAATCCCGAAAAACATTGTTGAGAGGTCAATATTCGCAAAATGCAGGTACCATTCATTCCAGACTTTGTACGCGATAATAATTGCCCAAATCAGGAAGAAATATTTCTTGTAGACCCGGTAAGCCTTTGATTCATCTTTTTGGAAAAGCAAAATCAACGCATAAATCATCATTAAAGGTTCCAGAAAATTCTGGAAATAGAAGAAAAAGAGTTCATTTCGTGTTAGAAAAAATAAAATCTGACCGATAGTTCTATATATAAAAAGTGCAATGACAGTTTTTTTGATCCGCCAGCGCATACCCAGAAGCAGCATGAAAATATAAGATACATAATCAGCCGTTTTGTCGACCGTCTGATAATTCATATCACTCATCCCGAGATACTGCAGAATGTCACCGTCAACTACATCCAATATATAGTTAGCCCAAAGTGAGGCAAAGGGGAAGTACAACATCAGTGCAGGGACAACAAATTTAAGAGCAATGACCAATGTAATAAAGAAAAAAGACATACCTTTATTATGCATGATTCTTGAGCGGTGTTACAATGAGAGTATGCAACCGTTATCAAAACAGGTAAAACAGTACATTTTGCTGTCATTCGGATTGAGTTGGGGATTGGCAGGGATGTATTATCTGACCGGTGGGAGGCTTACCCATCGGGGCGCTCTTCTCATGCTTATTTCCTATATGTTTATGCCGATGGTCTCCGCTGTGATTCTTCAGAAATTTGTTTATAAGAAGCCGCTCAAAAAACCGCTTCACATTTTTTTCAAACCGAACAAATATTTTGCTGCAGCACTTCTTCTTCCGTTTATTGTTTCAATAGCCGGGATGGGGGTAAGTTTGCTTTTGCCCGCAGTCTCTTTTTCACCCGGCATGGAAGGTATGATTGAGAAATACGCTTCGATATTATCTCCTTCTGATTTAGCAAAAATGAAGGAGCAGATTGCCTCTTCTCCTATTCATCCGTTCTGGCTGGCAATTATTCAAGGGTTAGTGGCTGCCGTGACGGTAAATGCAATCGCAGCCTTCGGTGAAGAGCTTGGTTGGAGAAGCTATCTTTACAACGAGCTGAAAAAATACGGTTTCTGGTACACGTCAATTTTTACGGGAGTTGTCTGGGGATTGTGGCATGCGCCGATCATTCTTCAGGGGTACAATTATCCTGATTCTCCGGTATTCGGAGTTTTGTTGATGACCGTTTTTACGTTGCTTTATTCACCTATTTTTACGTATATCCGTCAGAAATCGGGATCGGTAATTGCAGCTTCAATCCTTCACGGAGGGATCAATGCCAGTGCCGGACTTGCCATACTTGTGACACGAGGAGGGAACACTTTGTTGGTGGGATCATTAGGATTGTCAGGTTTTATAGTTCTTGCTGTAATGAACCTGGTGCTTTTTATGATAATCAAAAAAGATAAGAATACGCTTCTTTTGAAAGAGGAAGGGGAGAGGGGATAGAGAACGGAAATCTTCGTCTATATCGTTTGAACGCACTTTTCTAATCCGATAGAGGAGAGGTTGACTTTTTTATTTGACTATATTAGACTTGCATATAGTCTATGAGAAAAAACTTTCCGAGAATAGTGATCGAAAATTACTATGAACCCTGTATTTTATACCTCCTTTCACAAGGTCCGAATTACGGTTATAAAATACAGCAGCATATCGAAATGCAACTGAGTTGCAATGCAAATATCAGCAATATCTATAGATGCCTATCAAAATTGCACAAAGAAAAATGTGTAACAAAAACAAAAGAACCCGGCGAGAGCGGACCGGAACGGGTCGTTTATCGGATCACTCCTGACGGAGAGAAGTTGCTTAAGGAATGGGTAAAGGATTTACAGCGACAGAAGAAAATCGTAAATACACTTATTACCAGTTGTATTGAAACATGAAAAACATATCCCAATCTGATTTTAAAAAAGAAGTCGTCGAAAAAAAAGGCACGGTCGGTGTCATTATTCAGACAGAATGGTGCGAACCCTGCAAGCATCTCAGTCCGGTCATTGAAAAGCTTGAAGAGGAATATAAAGGAAAAGATCTCACTTTCGTAAGCGTTGATCTGGATTCCAATCCGAGCTTTACATCGTATTATCGGATCGCGGGATTACCGACGGTCATTTTCTTCAAAGACGGCGCCATGAAGGGACTCTATATGGGTGTAAAAACAGTAGAGGAGTTTCGGGAAATTATTACGGGAATTATTGAGGGAAAAAAGAAGGAAGGTCCTCAATCGGTAAAAGTCTTCTCTACCCCGACTTGTCCGTATTGCCACATGGTCAAAGCATATCTTGATCAGAAAGATATTGCGTATGAAGATGTTGATGTCTCAAAAGATCGGGAGGCGGCGATGCAGATGGTTCAAAAATCAGGACAAATGGGTGTCCCTCAGCTCTGGATTGATAATGAAGTGGTGGTAGGATACGACACAGCCCGTATTGATCAGCTTCTCGGCCAATAATTACTGGCATTTCGGGCATTTGCCGTAGAATGCAAGCGAGTGTCTGTTTATTTGGTAGGAAGAAACGGTATGTGCTTCCTCCAAAAGAACATGTTCTGATTCCAACGAGATATCCTCAATATTTCCGCACGCTGTACAAAGAAGATGATGGTGATGCGGTCGTCCTTTCATTTCATAATGCAGTTCCGTATCTTTCAAAGGTACTTTTTCGATAATATTTTCTGCAAGAAGGAAGTCAAGTTCACGGTATACAGTCGTCACATTCACATGGATTCCTATTCGTTCAAGCATTGTGTGAAGAGCTTTTGCTGAAGTCGGACGATCCGTATTCTCCAAAAGTTCTATAACAGCACTTCTTGCCTGTGTGATACGATGACCTTTGTCCTTTAATTGTTCAATATTGTCGTTTTTCATAAGTTATTGCAATATAGTTGCATTGTACGATAACGGGAAAAGAAATGCAAGAATCTTACCGTTTGAGGAAATCTTCGAGAAGTTTCTGCCGGATATTACTATCGAGCGGTTGGAGTCTTTTGTCACTGATTCGTTGTCTTGTCAATTCAAACAGAAAGATGCTGACGGTTACCGATACATTGAAACTTTGTACAAAGCCGCGCATCGGAATATACATCGTATAGTCAGAAAGCTCCGAAGCTTTTTCAGAAATCCCGCTGTGTTCATTGCCGAAAAGAAGCGCTATCTTTTCTTCCCGAAGATCTGCCTCATACAGGGATTTTGCCTTATCATCAAGAGTTGTTGCATATACTGTATACCCCTTTTTGTGAAGCTCAGTAATACATTCCTCAGTTGAATGATACATACGGAAATCCAGCCATTTGTTCGCAGATCCTGAGGATAATTTCCCGATTTTCCGGGGATTAAACTCTTCCTGATTTTCAAAAATGAAGTACACCTCCTGTACCCCGAATCCTTCACAGGACCTGAGAACGGCCGCCGCATTGTGAGGATCATGCAGGTCTTCTAACACAACGGTAATTCCCTTCTGTCGTTTTGAAACGACATTTTTCATAATTTGAGCACGTTTTTCAGAGATCATGAGAAAATTATAACATTCAACGGAAAAGTGATATACTATGATACATTATCCGAATGCTCTTCAAAGCTTGAGAGCCTGGAGGATAATATCGTATTCATCCGCATGAAATTGAGAAAGGATCAGGAAAGATGAAGAACTCCTTACAGGTTTTGCTGTACGTGATCGTTGCAGCGCTGCTACTGTACGGACTCTGGTTCGCGTATCAGGCCGGCGGAGCGGGTCTGAACTGGCCGCTTTGATTCCGGCAATTCATGTTGACCATGAAGGAATCTTCTTCGGAGATTCCTTCATTCCCTTTAAGGGTTATCACTATGACCTTTGGTGTGAATGAAGGAAAAAAAAGATCACAGCATACCACCGCGGTCATTGACTGTGATCTTTTCAAAAAGAGATTATTTTTTTGCTGTTTTTTTCTTGGTTGTTTTCTTTTTAGCTGCTTTCTTGACGGTTTTCTTCACTGTTTTCTTTTTAGCTGCTACCTTTTTCTTAGCGGTTTTCTTGACAGCTTTTTTTGCTTTCTTTACTGGCATGTTGGCCTCACCACCTTTCAAGTCATGAATTGGTAACAAGACACATTACCTATACATTCACTATACTCTGAAAAGATAGTCATTACAATACTAATTTCGGATTGCAGTATCAATATAATGTAAGATTATTCCAGATGTTCTGCCTTATCGATGGTGTAGTCACCGACAGCTGTGCGGACAAGCGATTTTAGGTAGGCTCCTGTTCCCAGTTTCTCTCCCAGATCCCGTGCAAACGATCTGACATAAAAACCTGAAGTGACCGTCATCCGCACCGTAAAAATCGGAAATCGATAGGTGAGAAGCGTAAGATCGGTTACGGTGACTTTTTTACTGGGCAAAATGAACTCCTCGCCTTTTCTGGCCCGCTTGTATGCCGGAACTCCGTCAATTTTAATAGCTGAGTACCGCGGCGGTGTCTGATCGGTTTCTCCTCTAAACGATTCCAGCGCACTGAGAAGTTTTTCTTTAGTCGGTTTTTCCTGTGGGCCGGTAGTGACAACCGGTCCTTCTTCATCGTCAGTTTCCGATACTTTTCCCAGCTCTATTGTGGCTTCATATACTTTATCCGTCCCTTTCAGGACGTTGTGCAAGTTTCGGGTTCCTTCCCGCCCGATACCGATCACAAGTACTCCTTCCGCAAGCGGATCGAGCGTTCCTCCGTGACCGATTTTCTGACCGGAATATTTTGATTTCAGCTTCCGTATCAAGTCATATGAGGATATTCCTTTCGGTTTATAAAATGCTTTTATCATAGGTGTATCGAATTTCTAGTCGGGGTCCGGGTGGTGTGAATATTGTATTATATGGTATGGAAAACAAACAGTCGATCTTAACCCGATTTTTCCGCCAGGGAATTCATCACAAACAGGACATTCTCCGCGGATTTTACATGCTGTATGCATTCCTTATGGGCTTGTGGATACTTTTTGCCTACTGGACATCACAGAATGTCAATCGTGCCGCCGTGTATGAAGTGGGAATAATGAGCGGTCAGATTGCTCTTATCACTTTTTGTGCCGTCATTACTCCGGGTATCTTACGTCGTTTTGGCATTAGAAACATGATGACAAGTTTTCTGATGGTCATCAGACGTCATTTGGGAATTACGATGTTTTCTCTGGCATTCCTCCACTACTCTTCCATACGACTGTTGCCGATTCTTTTCGGCGGAGCTCCCCTTATCGTTCCGCCTCCTCTTTTTGAGTTTATGGGTGTAGCTGCACTGTATACTCTGGCACCGGTTTTTATCACGTCAAATGATCTCAGCGTCAGCAAGCTCGGCCCCTGGTGGAGACGGATTCACTCAATGGTCTACTTCATTGTCTGGCTGCTGTTTCTCCATGTGGCATTTCAGGACATAGGGATATGGACATTCCTCATCGGATTTTTTGCCGTGGCAGAGACCGCATCACTGATATATGTCGCAGTTGCCGGTAACACACAGAAAGCCGTTTAGGTTTCCTCAGCAGTGCTTTTCCTGAAAAATACAAACCACGTCATAGCGGCGGTATACATCAAATAGAGGCTGACCTGCACATAATCCATTGACTGAGTGATCCCGAAAACTGCTTTTATCATGTCTCCCACAAATGTTCCCTTTGCAGGAACTATATGAAATATCACATTTCCTATCTCGGGGAGCAGTCCTGCTTCGGCAAACTCATGGATCCCGCGTGATAAGAGTCCTGCAGCAAACAAGATCAGGAGAGCGCTTGTCACCCGAAACGCATAATAAATCGGCATCTTCACCGTCGCATTGAAAAACAGATATGAAACAATAAGTCCGGCAATAATACCCGACGCAAACCCTGTAAAAATATGTGCCGGATCGGAAGAAAAGTAGATTGTCGAAAGAAATAGTACAATTTCAAATCCTTCACGGAATACGGCCGTAAAAACGAGTACAAATATTCCCTTCTGTTCCTGCGTTTCCAGAGTTTTCTTCACTTTCTGTAATAGTTGTACTTTGTATTTTCCGAAATATGAATGGAGGAAAAAGACAGCCCATGTGATAAAAATTGCTGAAGTCACCATGAAGATACCTTCGATAAGTTCCTCTACTCTCCCTGTATAAAGCTCCTGCATTTTTACGCCGAGAATGCTGCCGCCGAGAAGCAGTAAAGCGCTTGTTAAAGCGGCAATACCTGTTGCATACCAGACGGTTTTAATACTTTTTGTATGGTTGAGTTTGTATAAAATGCCGAGAATCGTGGCAACGATCAACGTCGCTTCAATGACTTCGCGAAAAGTGATAAGGAATGCAGGTAACATATTGTCAGGGTAACTTATAAAAAAACGACCACTTCAAAGGGTCGTTGTGATAAGACAGTTCCGATTGATCTTGTGAGGCCGGGAGCACTCCTCTTTGTATATCTCCCTTTATTGAAAAAACATTGGCAGTATGATGTAAATTTTATACCGTTTTAGAGTATAAAAAAGCCGGAGTCGTATGTCAATCATTTCTTGCATTCAGAATATCCGTACTTCTGCTAAAATGTGTACAGTTATGGATCAAGAACATTCCCCAACCACGATATATATCAATGCGTACAGATCATTCTTACGTGCAGAAGGAGAAATGAATATAGAACAGGTAGTACGGCTGTATCAGAACATGAGGCCTTCTATCCATAAATTCGCCGATCAGGAGAAAATCGATGTTGAGGCTTTTATGTATGCGTATCTTCGTTTGCCGCCTCATATATCCGAGATTTCCAAAATCGTTATGGCACAGATAGGTGATATCTTTGTGCGGGAAGGATACAAAATAGAGTTCTGGCAGGAAGTTCATGCACCGGCACGCCGCCGCAAGATGTACTATGACGGAGAGTCCCAGCTTGCCGTGTTCATCAACTCCGTGACTGATCTGGATGACATGGTAGGTCTTCTCACGGCATATGAAATCGAGTGGAACAAACTCCATAGCAGGTTGAAAAATGCTAAAGAAATTTCCGCAAAGAACAAAAAAGAGATTCAGGATGTTCTTGAAATTGATGATGAAAACTGGGAACGTCTGGCTCGAATCTGGGATAAAGAAATGTTTGAAAAGCTCCAAAACATCAAAGAAAAGGAAGTTCATTTTAACGTAAGACTGCTTCGGGGTAATTATGTCGACTATAAAAAAGCAGCACAGAGATGGTTCGAAAATATTATTGAACATACGCGGTATAAGGAACTGAGGAATAAGCCTTTGTATTTTGTCTCATCAAACACTCACAGCATCGTAAACAATCTCACCGGTTGGGTCATAGGCATTGAAAAGGAGCTGATCGGATATCTTGAGGAACATAAATCCGAGCGGTTTCTCTCATACTGGAAACAGATCGAGAAAGGAGAGCATCCCGGTTCGAAAGAAAATTTTCTCTGGTACATACTGAAAAAGTATGAAAGGGAGCATCCGGAAATTCGAGAAAAACGGGAAGCTTACGAACGCGAATTGGGTATTGATTTTATTGATGCGAAACATTATCTCGATATCAATGCGCAGGTATTTTCACTGAAAGATGTCGGGAAAACAGGCTTGGCTAAAAAACTGGGGATTGCTCAAGGGAAATTTGACGATTCCGAAGCACTGGTCCTCAACATAGATTATCCTCTCGGCTCAGGAGCCTATATGGTACTCTCAACGATTCTCCACAACGTCAATGATCTTCGCGGTGTATATATTTTGGGGAAAGCCTCATTTTTGCATGCAAACTTGGGTGATATCGGACTACCGACAAAAGTATATGATACGTACAGTGACAATACGTTCATTTTTAATAATGCCTTTACAAAAGACTACTTCACGGAATTTCGTGCGGGAAGTGTCCTGACCAATCAGAAAGTCGTATCTACGAAAGGCACATTCCTCCATCCCGAAGAGGCGATTCAACAGTACTTCATTGAAGATTACACGATAGTCGAGATGGAGGACGGTCCTTATCTGAGCGCTTTATACGAGACGACTCATTTCGACCGATATCCCAAAAATACAACGGTGACTATGCTCAACGCCCCGATAGATATCGGGATCATCCACTATGCATCGGATACGCCGTTCACGAAAGCGATCACACTCGGAACCAGAAACCTCGGTTATGAAGGAGTTGAGGCTACCTATGCGTCCTCCCTTGCGATCCTGAAACGGGTCATTGAGGTTGAGATGGAACGCTGATAGTTACTTATATTGCTATAATCCTATGGAGCATACACCTGTTCTTCCGTCAAAATTTGCCCTGCCTACAATCTTTGTCATCTTCGGTATAACCGGTGATTTAGTCCGAAAAAAAATACTCAAAGCGCTGTATCATTTGTACAGGAAAAAGAAACTCCCGGAACGGTTCCGCGTTTACGGCTTTTCAAGACGGGACTATGATGATGTACGTTTGAGAGAGTATCTCAAAGGAATAATGGAAAAGGGTGAATATGCGCAGCCGGATTTATACGACACATTTTTAGAGTCTTTTTATTATGTAGGAGGTGATTTTTTCAGTCCCGATGCTTACAATCATTTGGCGGAGATGCTCGGGCTTGTAGACGGAGAATGGCAAATATGTTCCAATAAATTATTTTATTTGGCTGTTCCTCCCAATGCCTACTCTGACATTGTGACTCATCTGCACACATCGGGACTTACCAAACCCTGCAGCCCTGAGGAAGGATGGACCCGGGTGATTCTGGAAAAGCCGTTCGGAACGGATCGCAAAACGGCGATACGGCTTGATCGCCAGCTGGGGGAGCTTTTTAAAGAGGAACAGATATACCGGGTGGACCACTATCTCGCAAAAGAAACCGTCAAGAATATCCTGGTATTCCGCTTCAGCAATTCTTTCCTTACTCCTGCCTGGAACAAAGACTATATTGAAAAAATCGAAGTGCGGCTTCTGGAAAAGGTATCTGTCAGGAGCAGAGGTGATTTCTATGACAAGGTCGGGACACTTCGCGATGTCGGTCAAAATCATATGCTTCAGTTACTGGGTCTCTTTTTGATGGATCCGCCTTCATCTCTTGACCCCAATGAAGTAAAAAAGAAACGAAGTGAGGCTTTAGCGTCCCTGCAGATTATGCAAGAAGAAGACGTAAAAAACCAGACAATTCGGGGACAGTTTGAAGGATATCATGAAGTAAAAGGAGTATCTCCTCAGTCAAATACCGAAACGTATTTTAAAATCAAGGCGTTTTCAAACAAGAAAAATTTTGAAGGAGTTCCGATTTATCTGGAATCAGGGAAAGCGCAGGGAAGCGATTTGACTGAAGTGGTTGTGACCTTTAAAGAATCGCCGTTCTGTCTGTATTCCGTTCCGGGAACGCAAAAAAATACGCTCCATTATCATCTTCGTCCGGAAGAAAAAATTACCATGAATTTCATCGCAAAGAAACCGGGATTTACCTACGATGTCAAAGAACATTCTCTCGGATTTAACTATCACGATGCGTATATGGACGAAGAATTTGTAGACGACTATGAAGCGTTGCTTTACGATATCGTGCGCGGAGATCAAACGCTTTTTGTATCAACGGAGGAAATCATGAGTGAGTGGGAATTTATTGAGCCGATTGTCACGGCGTGGCAGTCGACAGGAGAACCAGGGCTTATTACATATAAAAAAGGAACCGTTATTGAGAATCGCTTGTAGTGAGTAGGCAGTAGGCTGTAAACGCCATCTATTTACGGAATATAAGATTGCTGCAAGCTGTCACCTACCGCCTACATCGTGTTTCATTATGAAAAAAGAAATCGGAATAGTCGGACTGGGGAAAATGGGAATGGGTATTGCAAAACAATTGCATGAAAAAGGGTGGAGGGTGATTGTGACAAACCGCACTCCGGCAAAGGTAGACGAGGCCGCACAACTCGGCATGATAGCATCATATAGTTATCAGGAAATGATTTCAAAATTCGAGTCAACTCCCCGTGTTGTCTGGCTCATGCTTCCTGCAGGCGCCCCGATTGAAGAAGCACTCTTCGGTAATCAGGGTCTTTCGGAGTTTTTGGACAAAGGAGATACGGTTGTTGAGGCAGGAAATTCATTTTATAAAGAAGACGCTCCCCGCGCTGAAAAATTGTCAGAAAAAGGTATTCAATATATTGATGTCGGAGTTTCGGGCGGCCCGTCAGGCGCACGAAACGGTGCCTGTCTCATGGTCGGAGGTTCAGCAGAACAATTTCGGAAAATGGAAGAGTTGTATAAAGATGTCTCAATCAAAGACGGGTATGCTCATTTTGCGGGTGTCGGTGCCGGTCATTTTGTCAAAATGGTCCATAACGGGATTGAATACGGGATGATGCAGGCAATAGGAGAAGGTTTTAACGTGATGAAAAAGTCACAGTTCAATCTGGATCTGACGGAAGTCGCGCGGATTTACAATACGGGAAGCGTGATCGAATCACGGCTTGTCGGATGGCTCCATAAAGCGTATACGGAGTGGGGTGAAGATCTGAAAACGATTTCGGGATCAATCAGTCACAGCGGTGAGGGAAAGTGGACCGTTGAGACTGCAAAGGATTTGGGTGAAGAAGTTCCGGTGATAGCTGAATCATACCAGTTCAGACTGGATTCCGAAAAGAAACCAAGCTATACGGGACAGGTCGTTTCGGCATTGAGAGGTCAGTTCGGCGGTCATGCAGTGAAGAAATAGAACTGCGACACTCTAAATTCTTATCAGTTATAAACTACTATGCAATATACAGAAATTATTGATATTTCAGTCCCGCTTACAACAAAAACAACCGTGTATCCGGGGAATCCTTCTGTCATCATTGAGGAACTGAAAAGTGAAACCAGTGCTTCCACGATAAGCAAACTCACAATGGGATCCCACACAGGCACTCATGTCGATGCTCCGAAACATGTGTTTGCCGAGGGGGAAGGTGTCGGTGTGTATGACCTTTTTTGTTTTGTAGGGGATGCCCGCGTGATTGATTGTACACAGGATGATGTTGAAATCAGCAGAAAGACTTTGGAACAATCAGGTATTCAAAAAGGTGAGCGCATTCTTCTTAAGACTGCAAATTCAGGCCGGCTCAGGGAACCGTTTTTTTCCGATTTTATTTTTCTTTCTCCGGAAGGAGCGGCATATCTTGCTGAGGTTGGTGTTCGGATGGTTGCCATTGATTATTTTTCGATCAAGCAAAAAGGATCAACGGATAACAGACCACATACGGAACTTCTCTCAAAAAATATACCGATTATTGAAGGCGTGGATTTACAGGGTATAGAGCCGGGAGAATATTTTCTTTCTGCACTTCCGTTGAAGTTTGATGAACTCGACGGGGCTCCGATGCGGGCGGTTTTGATGAGATAAGGTGAGTTTTCATAGGCGGCTTGATACTGTTTTTTGTGCTCTAATGGGCCTGCTCGTCCGAAACCTAGCGGACTGCGCACCTCCCAGTCGCACAAGAAAACAATATCTTTGCCACCTAAATCGATAGAAATTTTCTTTTATTCCAAAACCTTCAAGACATTCCACCAAGCTTTGATATAGTCGGGTCTCAGATTCTGATATTTGAGATAGTATGCGTGTTCCCATACGTCAAGACCGATAATCGGTGTATCTCCCTGCATGTATGGGGAGTCCTGATTGGGTGTTGAGTAGATTTTCAGTTCTCCGTTTGAATCGACAAGCCAGGCCCATCCGCTGCCGAATCTGTTTGCTGCGGCATTTGAGAATTCTTCCTTAAAGGAATCAACTGAGCCGAATGTTGACTTGATCCGTTCTGTCAGTCCCTCATCAATTTCTTTTTCCGGTCCCATGATTTCCCAGAAGAGAGAATGATTGAGATGTCCTCCTCCGTTGTTGCGGAAGGCTGTTTTATCGGCTTCCGAAATAGAAAGAGATTCGAAATCTTTCATAAGATCGATAAGTTCTTTTCCCTGCAATTCCGGATATTTCTCAACCACGGCATTGAGCTTTGCTACATATGCGGCATGGTGTTTCCCGTGATGAATTTCCATGGTACGGGAATCGATATGCGGTTCGAGAGCACTAAAATCGTATGGTAGGTCAGGCAGTTGATAAGACATAGATAATGAAACTAAATGATAACGGACTTAACTACTCTACATTATAACTGAGGGTAGTGAAGTAAGAGTTTGGAAAGAAATGGGTAAAATATGAGATTTGGCCTTTTCAGGGGCTATAATATAAATAGATGAAAAAACTACTCATGTACCTATTTGTATTTCTGACTATTGTGAGTCTCCTTCTCCTTCCTCTTGATTCAGACAATGCAGAGAGCGTCAGGACTTCATTCATGATTGCAACGGTCATCAGCATCCTGGTGACAATGTACAAGGATTATTTTGCAGGAATCTCGACTTTGATTGTTGCGATTTTTGTTGTGGGACAGATTCTGCATCCGACTGAAAAGCCGTTCTCTTTTGAGGCCGAAACCCTGATGACAATGACGGAATATTTCGTTCAGGGCGTGATATTAAATTTCTTTGTGTATATCCTGCAGCGGGCGCATAGTTATGAGCGGCATCACAGAAAAAAGTTTCAGACAATTCTTTCGAGTATCGGTGAGGCGGTAATCGCCACTGATCGGAAATGCAGAATCACATATATGAATGCAACGGCACAGAAGTTTACCGGCTGGCATTATCGAGATGCCCGCAAAAAACCTATTGAGGAAGTTATGAATTTTCAGGAAAAGACGCTCTCCGACGGTTTCAAAAAAGCAGTTCGCCGCACAATACAGGAAGGGAAGCGGTCGCTTTTTGCACAGGCCGCAGATCTCATTTCAAAAGACACACAAGTTGTAACGATAGATGATTCTATCGCTCCTCTCCGTAATTCCCGCGGTGAGGTTGTCGGAGCGGTGATTATTTTTGATGATATCTCCGAACACAAGCACCAGGAAGAACGACTGGAGTTATTGTTGAGCTCAGTCAGTCATGAGCTGAAAAATTATATAACAAGTATCCAAGGATACAGTTCAATCCTCGAAAAAAAACTGAAACAGACTTCGCAGAGCGAACTGCATGAATACAGTCAGAAACTCAGCAATAAAATAGGGACCATGACCTCAATGATCACCAGCATGTTTGACCTTTCGAAACTGAAAATGGGAAAGCTTGATATGAAGCGGGATGAGTTTGATTTATTGGAGCTTATTGAAACCATTGTGCAGGATACAGAACTGAATCTGAAAAACAGAATTAAAATTCTAAGCAGTAAGCACGTCACGGTCTTTGCGGATAAGGTGAGAATCGGACAGGTACTGACTAATTTACTGACGAATGCCATCAAATATTCTGATACGGGGACTGACATTTCCGTGCAGATGAGAACGATCGCAAATATGGTGCTTGTGACGGTGGAAGATAAAGGAAAGGGGATACCTCAGGAAAAACTGGAAAAAGTGTTTAGACCGTTTTACCGGGCACTTGAAGAAAAGGATAGGAACTCAATATCAGGCTCAGGATTGGGCCTCTACATATCACGTGAGATTGTGAGACAGCATGGAGGCCGTATGTGGGTTGAAAGCATAGAAGGGAAAGGATCACGCTTCTACTTTACCTTACCGTTTGAATCTGCGGAAACAATATCAGAAACGGAAGACGAAGCCGGGCTGCTTGTGAGGATCCGTGAAGTATTATCGGTACATGAGTAGGTTTCTTTACGGAATTATCACTGAATGCTTACCTGCATATAACTTCCGTGAGGTCTAATATGAATATGAAAAAAATTACATACAGGGTAGTAGGGTTTTACCAGATGCTGCCCGAAAGACATCAACGAAAAAGAGCTCAGGAAGACTGAGATGTTTTTTTTGATTTATTGCCGAAAAAAGCCCGCCTGAAAACTGAAATAATCCATGAAAAGGTCGATACCTTCTTCTCTTTTTTTTCAAGATCTACAGACCCCGGTAACGGAGGATCTATCCAACACGAAACAATGATCCATTCCCGGCGGTCATTTTTTTTTGCTATAACTGTCACGGTATAAATATCAAGAAGCTTCACAAACTCAAGACTTCCGGGAGCCTTTCCCTTTCTGGTCTCTTCCGGAAACCGAAACGCTTTCCAGGCAATTTCCTGCGGGATTTTCCGTCCTTTCAGTCTTTCCAGTGCATGATTGGTCCAGATCACTCCTCCGTATGTGCGACTATAGTTCATAGCTATAGTATAAATTATTGCCATAAAAAAACCCCGCCGAAACGGAGGGGTTTTTTATGTCGTTCAGGTTATGCGGTGTTTGTTCTGAATACACGGCCGAGCCAGATAAGAGCAATGGCTCCGAGTGTTGCGACAAACAGACTGTAAAGATTGAATCCGTCAACACCGGTTGCGCCGAAAAGATTCATCAGGAATCCTCCGACAAACGCACCCACAATGCCAAGGACGATATCCATAAGCATTCCCTGCTGAGAATTACTTCCCATAATGACAGATGCGAGCCATCCGGCGACGAGTCCGAGTAGTAGCCAGAGTAATATATTCATATGTGCATTTCACCTTCTTTCATCTCATGAAACTACTAATATATCTATCTTCAAAAAAATGATATGAGCTAAGTGTATGATTCGTTCCACAAGGCGACGTCAAAGTGTAGTGAGAAGCCTGTAAGAAGGAATGGGTTGTTCTTACAGTCTTTATACAGAATTCTCATATCCTACATAAAAACCGCGGATATACTGCAGATAGTCCTTGATCTATCCTCTATATTGGATGACAAAGGATGAAAAGAGCCCCGTGTATATCAATAGATGCAAGCAGATATTGCGGGGCTTTCTTTATTTAAAAACAATATAGCCGCGCCAGCCTTGATATATTTGTATGCGAAAAAGAGCGAGAAAGATATAAATATATATAGAATGGTATAATCAAGCATGCACATTTGTCACTCATTTCAAAACTGTATGCAATCCATTTGCATAAAACTTCTTCTTCTGGGATTTTTAATTTCGGTTTCATTATCAATACCCATGTCGACCTACGGTGCAGGAGATGTTGTGGCTCAAACTTCGCAACCATCTCAGGAAGTGATACAAATTGAAGTCAACGGGACAATTTCGAAGCAGCTTACTTATGATAAAGTCATGTATCTTGTCGGTAATTTCACTCAGGTAAAATTATCAGGCAGTTCTGCTATCTCACGGAACAATATTGCGTTGATAGATCTTGAAACCCAATCACTGCTTCCCTGGAATCCTTTATTTAACGGGAAAATACATGATATCGAGGTATATAATCAATACCTATTTCTGGCAGGAGAGTTTGCGGAAATAAACGGAGAAGCTCATCCGTATTTCGTTGTGGTAGACCGCAATACAAATGCCGTTCTTGAACCTTCGATAGAAGTAAATGCGCCGGTATATGCTGTTGAAAGATACAATAATGCTCTGTTTGTAGGGGGAGCCTTTACATCTTTTGCCGGTGCAGAGCGGTCATATATTGCATCATTCAATCTTGATACCTCTGCCTTAAATGCCTGGTCACCGTCTCTGAACGGACCGGTAAGATCAATTGTTATACAGGATAATCTACTGTATGTAGGCGGTGAATTTACTGAGATAGACGGAAGAAGGCAAAGCTACCTCGCTGCATTTTTCCTTCCGTCGGGCGAGCCAAGCGCATGGGCTCCGACAGTATCCAATCCGGTCAGCGGGATGATATACCGTGATGACAGTCTGGTGGTTACTATGCAGGATTCTGAAGCACAGGAATATTCTGAGGCAGTTATTCCGATTGCAGATATCACCCAAACTCCCGTGCAGACTTCACCCGTCATCACACTTGCGGTTTCTCCCACGGCTGTACCGGAAGTACAGGGCTTAATGGTAGACACAAGTGAACTCGGCTTTGCCATCCCGACTCTTTCGGATTTGCTGACTTTTGCTATCCGAATATTTTTTGTCATAGCAGGACTTGCGGCACTCTTCTACATGCTTATCGGTGCTTTTGCGTGGGTGACATCAGGCGGGGACAAAGATGCCGTAACGGCAGCCCGTGAAAAAATCCAGTCAGCCATAATAGGACTTATCATGATGGTCGTAGTTTTGGCTATTGTCTGGACACTGGAACAGGTTGTTTTCAAACGCAGAATCTGCCTCGGTGTATCCTGTCCTCTCACTCTTCCCAGTCTTATTGAACCCATATAAGAACGGGAATATAGTATCCTTTCTATAGTTTGTATTAGAAATTCATTATTACCTGTATGATACTCGGAGGAGTTTTACTGGCAGTACTTGCCAATCTTATATTGGGGACAATCTATTATTCACCGGCTGTCCTGGGAAAGCCATGGATGAAGCTGACAGGGGCGGGACCGGACAAGATGAAAAAAGATCAGATGATATTTCTAATGGCAGGCGGAGCTCTTCTTGCTCTTATAAATGCCGGAATACTCGCTTTGCTTATGCCGCAGTATGAAGTCAGTTCCTATTCTCAGGCTCTTCTTTTCGGCGGTATTCTCTGGTTCGGATTCATGATGCCGACCGTTTTTCTGAACAATATGTATCAGATGAAACCTTTTAGGCTGTCTGTCATTGACAGCGGTTTCCAACTGGTGTCTATACTTGCTATGAGTGTGATCCTGTACCTTTTCATGTGAGTTTCAAGGCATCACCCAACTCAAAATTTCCTATACGGGTCCGCTTGATTGAGAGTGCCAAAGCACCCGTGCCGAGATTTTTCCCTATGAGATGCGCAAGTGACCTGACATAGGTGCCGCTTGAACAAACGATACGGCATGCAGCAATCATACATTGTTTCTCAGCATACTCTGCATATGCTTTGTTCCATGTTTTTGTGATTTCTTCCTGTCTGAAGTCTCCGTGAACAAGATCAATTCGTTCCATAATGCGGTTGTATATGTCTTTCAATTGAAGGTATTTTATATTCTTAATCTGAAAATCCGAAATCTCAATTATTTTTTCAGGGATACGAATGTCTTGCAGTTTATTCAGTCGTGCCCAGTAAAAAAGAGGTTTACCGTTGACCCGGGCTGACGAATAAGGGGGATAGGGCTGCACGTGTTTGCCGATTATAGCCGGTGCATATTTCCTGAAAGCTTCTTCAATATTGGAGGGTATTTCCTCAAATGATTGGACAATGCCCAAAGGATCATACGTATCCGTCGTTATTCCGAACAGTACTTCAAATTCGTATTCTTTTTCGAGCCGCTCATATGTTTTTCTTTTATTATTTTCGTCATCTGCAAGAATGAGAAGCAACCCTTCCGCCATCGGATCAAGTCTTCCTGCATATCCCAGAGCAGTGTCTCTCCATTGAGGATAATGACGTCTCAAAAGCCTTATCATGTCCAGTGGAGTCTTTCCGACGGGCTTGTAAAGCTGTATTACTTTTTTATACATATGTAAGAAGTATTTATGCTACCGGCAATTTTCGAATATTTTTTGATTAAGACTATTATAACAGCATATTTAAAGCATGTAAGAATTTTTTGAACAATAAAAAAAGATGAAAGCAAACATGAAGTCCATAGCGGCCTGTCAATCCGCTTACAGTATTTTTACATGATCTTCATAGAACATTGACATCTTTTGAAAGGGTTGGTATATTTTTGACTCACACTTTTAAAAACAATCTGCTTGCATCTTTCATTTACTTTTTGCCAAATCTTTGGAACTAAAAAACCCACTCAAGTTTTCTTATCGTTATGAAGTGGGAGAAGTTTTGAAATTTGTAAATGAATGAGTGATTGTTAATTTTTTTTCTTTATGAAAAACAAAATATCTGAAAGCATGAACTATATCGGACTCGGAGTAGCATGGGCGATATTTATGTTTGCCATTTTCTTCCAGCCGATACAGAAGAATGTTATTTCTCCCATTGCTTCGTCTATTTTTCCCCTTCATTCATTATCGGATGATGAGCTGAAAAATACTCATTATGAAGTGTTCGGATTCCTACCGTTTTGGAATTTCCACAATGCGGACAACATTGACTTCGACACACTCACAACTCTTGCATACTTTGATGTGAAGCTGTCTCCGGAAGGAAACCTTATCAAAGACGATGCCGGTTATCAGTCGTTTATCAGCGAAGAAGCCACCCGGATTTTCAAAAAGGCACATGACAACGGTACCCGTGTTGTGCTGACCCTGACTCTTATGAACAATACCGGGATTGAAGCATTTCTGGACGATGATGAAGCCCAGGAGAGAGCGATTTCTCAATCAGTGCGCCTGGTGGAACAGCGCGGTATTGACGGGATAAATATTGACATTGAGTATGACGGAGATGCCGGGGATCATTATCGGGATCGGTTTACCATTTTTGCTGACAGAATGACCCGTGCTATGCATAAGGAAGTTGCTTCTTCGCAGGTGACGGTTTCCGTATATGCATCAGGTGCGAAGTACCCGAAAGTACAGGATATCGGCGATGTGGCCCGAGTCACTGATGGATTGTTCATGATGGGCTATGATTTCGCAATCACATCCTCTGATGTCGCTATGCCGACCGCTCCTTTGGGAGGTCACAAAGAAGGAGAATACTGGTATGACATTTCTACGGCAGTTGATGACTTCCTTGCAGTCATGCCAGCAGATAAACTCATTCTGGGGACACCGTGGTACGGTCTGAACTTCGAAGTCTATGAACCGAACTTTAAAGCGGAGACGGTGTATTCATACTGGTACGGGAGACGCGGGAAAATCGCAACATATGATGATGTCAAGAACACGGCTGCGGATATGAGCGGCTGGGACTCTCTGGGAAAAGTCTCCTGGAAAGCCTATTACAACGAAGCAAGCGGCACATGGCGCATGATGTTTATCGATGACGTGCGGTCTATGGGTGCCAAGTACGATCTTGCAAAAGATAAGCAGCTTTTGGGAGTCGGCATCTGGGCACTGGGATATGAAGGAAACAACCGCGAAACTTGGGACCTCATTGAGGCCAAATTCGGCAATAAAATTGCCGACATTAGAATTTTAGAAAAACCAATCTATGAACTTCTCTAATATCAAACTTTCTTTCAACGTTGATCAGGAAAGTTTTCTTAAACTAAATTATCGTCCCTTTATTTTCGGTATGATCGCCGTCGTCGTTATGAAACTGATATCTCTTGCTGGATTTCAACCGACTGTTTTTCAAAATGAAACGCATGAAACAGTTTCAGTATTCGATACCTTGAGACCGAAACTTGAACAGAAAGTCAATTCCTTCAAACTGAAAAAGAATACCTCTCTGATTCCTCAGGCTGTCGCAGCTGCTGATTATGACAATGCAAATGCCTACACAGTTGTCGATCTTGATACCGGAGAAATTATCGCCGAAAAAGACGGGGATATCCCTCACTCGATTGCATCCATCACGAAGGTAATGACGGCCGTTATTGCTTTGGATCTTGCTTCACCTGACGAATCATTTATCGTTTCTCAAAATGCAGCTGATATTGAACCTACCAAAATAGGGGTTGTTGCCGGAGAGACCATGACATTGGATGAACTTCTTCATGCTTCGCTTCTCACCTCCGCAAACGACGCAACTGAGGTTATCAAAGAAGGAATTGATGCAAAATACGGAGAAGATGTTTTTATCGATGCTATGAACAGTAAAGCGGCATTTATCGGAATGGAAAATACCCGCTTTGCAAACACGCAGGGATTTGATGACCCGAATCATTATAGTACCGCACATGATCTTGCACTTCTGGCACACTATGCAATGAATAATTACCCTCTTATTCGGGAAATCGTAGCTAAGGACTATGAATTTTTAGCTGAAAATGAACAGCATAAACAGTTTGATCTCTATAACTGGAACGGACTTCTGGATGTGTACCCGAAAACATATGGGATTAAAATCGGCAATACCGGAGATGCGGGAGTGACGACGATGGTTGCATCGGAACGGGGCGGTAAAAATATCGCCGTGATCTTACTCGGTGCTTCTGATGTATTGGAACGTGATCTGTGGGCATCACAGCTTTTGGATGTCGGATATGAACAAACAATCGGACTTGATCCGATCGTCGTGACGGAAGAAGAGCTGCAGGCAAAGTATGCCACATGGAAATATTTTAATTGATATCTGCTTGTTTCTGCCTCACACGTGTGGTTTATCCCGCGCGTGTGGGGCTTTTTCAGTTTATTACGTAAAATGTGCTAGAATAGAGGTATGGAATACACGAACAGAGATCTGCAAAAACATCTTCAGGAAGAACATAAAATGTCCCCTTTTTCTCAATATCTCAAAGAAATTGTCTATGGAGGTGTCGACGGCATTGTCACGACTTTTGCTGTTGTGGCCGGATTTGCCGGAGCAAATGCGGGTATGCATGTCGGCGGATTGGGCGCTATGACGGTGCTTCTTTTCGGGCTGGCGAATCTGTTTGCAGATGCTTCATCTATGGCCTTGGGGAACTTCCTTTCGATACGGTCTGAGCAGGATAGGTATTCACAGGAAGAAGCGAAAGAACGATACGAAGTTGAGAACAATCCCCGTATGGAAATGGCTGAGTCTGTTGAGATACTGAAACAGCAGGGCTTCAGTGAACCTGATGCGGTACAGCTTGTGGAGATCTATGCCACCAATCCTCAGTATTGGGTGAATTTTATGATGAAATATGAGCTTGAGATGGAGGACTTACGTCAGGAAAATCCCTTTTTTACCGGGCTGGCTACATTTATGTCGTTTACGTTTTTCGGAGCTATTCCGCTTTTGCCGTACATCATTAATCCCAACTATCCCTATGCATTTTTACTTGCAATCATAGCAACGGGCATTGCACTTCTTCTTCTCGGCATTCTCAAACTGCAGGTTACCAAGCTGAATCCCATCCGCTCTATTGGAGAGATTGTGCTCATAGGGAGTGTTTCGGCTGTGATCGCATATTTGGTAGGTACGTTCTTCAGAGTATAAATCAAGGTGTACGGGAGATTTCATATGGCAGATCGCTTGCCAGATCCCCATCGGGTACTATCACTGTTAGGAATGTGAGTGCTCCCATCACCGTAAGCAGCATTACAAAAAGCAGATGTACGTCGTGCTTGCCGCGATATTGCGTGTTATGAATTTGTAATCGTCTTTCCATAATAATTATTTTGCCGGTGAATTTATCATTCTTCCAAACCAGATCAGTACGATAGCTCCGAGCGTTGCCACGGAAATACTGTAAATATTAAAACCGATAATTCCCGGTTGACCGATCAGATTGAGCAGTAAACCTCCGACGACGGCACCCACTGTCCCTAAAATAATATCGGTTACCAGACCTTGTGTGGCGTGCGTGCCCAGAATGATTGATGCAAGCCATCCAGCGGTTATTCCTAAGAGTATCCATAACATGAGTTCCATAGATATAAAAGTTAAACTGATATGAGTTTATGATCTCATAATATATTTGAAGCATTGGAACGGTATAAGAGAGCAATAAGGGATTTGTAAGAAGGGATTTACACCATTTTGATCAACCACAGATATTCCGTTCATAATCGGCATCTAGTATATGAGAGTTGTCAATTTATTTATACTTCTATGTTGAATATCATCGAAAACTCATCCGTGAAAACGGTTTTGTTTGCAGAGCAAAAAAGTGAGCAAATTACCCGAGATGCCCACCCGTTCCGTCCTGAAATCCGGGAACGGAAGAAACCGAGGGAGAAACGGAGATTTGTTTCTCCGCCGGTGGGTGATATCATACAGTCACGCTTCTTATTCTGATTCCTCAACACTCGGTTCCTTTATCATGTATCCGAAACCGCGGACTGAGTGAATAAGTTTCTGGTCGAATCCTTTATCTATTTTTTTCCTGAGATATCCGATATAGACATCTACGATACGGGTTTCGATATCTACCGCAGAAAGCCAGAGACGGTTCAGAATCATATCTCTTGTGAGAATTCTGCCTTTGTTCTGCATCATGTACTGCAGCAGTTTGAGTTCCTGAGGGGTAAGAGGAATCTTTTTCTCTCCCCGTCGTACTTCAAGAGTTTTGGTGTCCAGTTCAAGATCCCCTATTTTCAATTTCGAGTCATCTCCGCTTTTTCTTCGGAGCCGTGCATGAATTCGGGCAAGAAGGATATCCGCAACAAACGGTTTGGTGAGGTAATCATCAGCACCTAAATTCAAGCCCTGAATGATGTCGTGCGGTGTGTCTTTTGCAGTCAAAATGATGACACGAAGATCGTCAAACTCTTTTCTAATTTGCTGACAGATGCTTTCTCCGCTCATATCAGGCAGTCCGAGGTCCAAAAGTACCAGGTCCGGCACTGATTTTTTAATAATTTTCAGTCCGGTAATTCCGTCTTCAGCAGTTAGTACATTGAATCCGTTATCAAGAAGGAGCTCTTTGAGATATGTGCGAATCCCTTCATCATCTTCGATAATCAGTATTGAGTAGATCATTGACATAAGTATTTATTCTCTTACAAATTGTTAATAAGATATTTCCACAATCCTTAAAGGTGTAATCTATTATGGTTATAACTTATAAATTTTCCTTAATAAAAATGGTTGCATTTAAACATTCTTTATCGCACCTTACATACCGCTTATATTCTAACAAAGGAATTGTAAGAAACGGGAAAGAGTGTAAGAAATTGCCGCCGGAGACACTCAGGATACTTCCGTATCTCATAGAAAAATATGACTAACGTCAAGGGGACGACGTGTAGTAAAAAGCCCAAGGAGAAGACCTTGGGTTTTTTTATGCATTCACGATCTCACCGCCGTTGGGGTGTATGACCTGTCCGGTGATATAGGTGGCATCGTCTGAAGCAAGGAACGCAAATGCGGGAGCTACTTCTTCAGGTTGTCCGGCACGTCCGAGCGGGACGTCAGTCCCAAACGTTTTTACCTGCTCTGCGGGGAACGTGGAAGGGATAAACGGGGTCCAAATCTGCCCGGGGGCTACGGCATTTACGCGTATTTTTTTCGGAGCAAGATTGAGAGCAAGAGATCGGGTAAAGGAAACGATTGCCCCTTTTGTTGAGGAATAATCTACCAAATGTGAACTGCCGCGATAGGCTGTGACCGAAGTAGTATTGATGATGGCATCACCGGCTTTCATGTGAGGCAGTGCGGCATGTGTGAGATAGTAATAGGCATATATATTTGTTTCAAACGTTTTCTTCCACTGTTCCGGAGTGATATTCAAAAAATCGGTTTGCTCTTCCTGATATGCGGCGTTATTTACCAAAATATCAATACTTCCGAATTCCTCCAAAACTTTTTTCACAATCGTTTCGCTAAGCGAGTGTTCTGTCAAGTCTCCTTTTATCAGAAGACATTGTTTTCCTTCCTGCTGTACTTGTTTCCGGGTTTCTTCGGCATCGGTATCCTCTTCAAGATATGCGATTACGACATTGGCACCCTCCTGAGCAAACCGAACTGCCACGGCACGTCCGATTCCGCTGTCACCGCCGGTAATAATTGCCGTTTTGCCTTCGAGACGGCGGCAGTGTACGTCTTCTTTTTCAAAATCCGGAGCGGGTGACATTTTGTATTCTCTTCCGGGTTTTTGCTCCTGATGCTGGGCCGGAAATTGGTTCTTTTTGGCCATAGGAAATTAGAATTTTCAATAGATAGAGGATATCTCAAAGAAATGAAGACGCCGTAACAGACGCTTTAGAATAAGGTAAGATCAGGACAACTGAGATCTCAGAATCCCTGTGATTTTGCGATTGAAGTCAAAGCCCACAGGATTACAATAACGGCAGCAATAAATGCCATTTCTCCCGTATGTCTCAGAATGCGCGCTTTTTGTTGTTTTGTTAATGCCATACTTCATAATACCTAGAAAGAAAAACAGTTGTCAAGGAGTGCTTATCAGGGATTTGATTTTACGGAAATCATCGGTAAAAAAATCCCGGTACTTATTTGGGAAACGGAGCACTGCAGCAGGATGAAGAGTGATTAAAATCCGGCGGTTATTTTCTTCGATGACAGTTCCGCGCTGTTTCAAGATAGGAATATCTTTTCCGAGCACGGCTGAAACGGCAGTTTTCCCCAGAAGTACCATGATTTGAGGATCAATGATAGCAACTTGCTGCATGAACTTTTCTCGGGAATGATCTATCTGCTTTTTACTCGGCGTACCCCTCTTAGGGAGATACTTTACGGGACTGGTGATATATACGTTTTGTTCTTTAAGTCCGATACTGCGGATCATGGAGCGCAAAAGTTTACCCGAGCGTCCGATAAAGGGCCTTCCGCTTACCGCTTCCTGCTTCCCCGGAGCCTCTCCCACAAACATGACATCTGCATCGGGATTGCCTTCTCCGAAAACAAGCTTTCCGACGGTATCCTTTTTACATTCACTGCATTTTCCGATCAGCTTTGCCAGTTCATCAAGCCGTTGCTGTTTTGATTTTGCAGTAGTCATGGTATTGATATTGTAGCATCCGCTTTTTTGATGCAGTTTGATAATAATCTGGTAATATTATGAAATGCATATCGCAATCATCGGAGCAGGCTTTACCGGCCTTTCAGCAGCCTACGAACTGCAAAAAGAGAATATTGAT
Organism: Candidatus Roizmanbacteria bacterium; assembly: GCA_016700135.1. Lineage (NCBI taxonomy): Bacteria > Candidatus Roizmaniibacteriota > Candidatus Roizmanbacteria bacterium. Next base: position 286,340 of record CP065004.1, on the reverse strand, counting down.
ATTACGGTTTATGAAAAAGAGTCCGAACCGGGAGGGCTTGCTATCGGATACAAAAAAGAGGAATGGGACTGGGCACTTGAAAAGCACTACCATCATATATTTACTTCTGACAAAGCAATCAGAGATCTTGCAAAACAGATCGGAGTCGATTTCCGATTCTTTCGCCCGAATACATCATCTCTGGTTGACGGAAATATTTATCAACTGGATTCTCCTCTCAAAGTGATGGAGTTCCCGAAATTGAGTATTGCTGAGAGGCTTCGCATGGGAGCAGTCCTGGGGTATCTGCGGTACTTGGCCGACTGGAGGGAAATTGAAAAGTATAAAGCGCACGATTGGTTATTGGCAAACATGGGAGAGAAGTCATACCGTATGTTGTGGGAACCTCTGATGGTCTCCAAATTTGGCCCGTTTTATAAAGATATTTCACTCGCATGGTTTTGGGCACGGGTGAAGGCACGGTCTCCGCAACTCGGATATCCTGAAGGCGGATTCCAGAACATGGTGGAGGTTCTGGCTGAAAAGATAGAAGAACGCGGCGGGGTGATAAGATACAATACTCCGACACACAAACTGGCTCAGAAAGACGGCAAAGCAGTTGTGAAAATTAACGGCGCAACTTATGAATATGATGCCGTGATTGTCACGGTCCCGAATATTCTGTTTTCGAAGATGACTCCTGACCTTCCTGATGAATATCATGAAAAGCTGCTGTCATTCGAAGGGATCGGTGCCGTCAATATGGTTTTGGAGATGGACAAACCGTTTTTTGATACGGATGTCTACTGGCTCAGTATCTGCGAAAAAGAGTATCCATTTCTGGCGGTTGTGGAGCATACTAATCTTATTGAAAAAGAACACTACAATAACAGGCATATCGTGTACGTGGGGAATTACCTGCCGCATGATCATGAATATTTCTCGAAATCACCCAAAGAACTGCTTGAGATCTATGATCCGTACCTCAAAAAACTAAATTTTCAGTATCGTTCCGCCCTCAAAGATATAACCGTATTTAAAGTCCCGTTTGCGCAGCCGATAGTAACCCCGAATTTCTCCGAAAAAGTCCTGCCTTTTGATACTCCTATAGAAAATATGTATCTGGCAAACATCCAACAGGTGTATCCCTGGGATCGCGGAACGAACTTCGCAGTCGACATGGGGCGCCAGGTAGCAGGTCATATAGTAAACAAATACAAGTCAAAATAGTGTGTAGTAAATGTGTACTTTCCTTGACAGAACCGACATGATTGTTTTCTATCTTCATTAGAAAGGGGGTGCGTACATAAAATGAAAAAAATTCTTGCAAGTATCATGACAATTGCTCTTGTGGCAACTTCAGCTGTTGGAGCGACTCGTGCGTATTTCATTGATACAGAAACTAGTGCCGGTAATACTTTTGCATCCGGGACACTTGACCTTGCTGTAGACTCAGAGAATCCTTTGACTTCAGCAAAATTCAATGTCACAAATATGAAACCGGGAAGTCAACCGAAAGGTACTTTCAATTTGCAAAATGTCGGAACAGTCAATGGATATATTGACCTTGAAAACATTGTTGTAACCAACAATGAAAATTCATGTCTTGAACCTGAACAAGAGGCGGGAGATACCAGTTGTGGTAATCCTGGTCTTGACGAAGGAGAACTTCAAGATGTTGTCAATGTAAGACTATTTAACGACTTGGATTGTAATGGATGGGTTGGAACTGGAGATACCACATTTTACAATGGACTCGTAAATGGTCTTGCCAGTAGTTATGAGCTAAATACAGCCCTTAATGCTGGTCAGAATGCCTGTGTCACTGCAATCTTTGATTGGTGGTCAACTTCAGATGACAGTAAAGCGATGGGTGATGATATGTCAATTGATATGACATTCGAACTCGGACAAACAACTGGTCAATGATGTTGAATTTTGTCAATGGAGAGGAGATGCATCTCCTCTCCAAGAGAGAATTTAACTATTAAATGAATAATTTAAAAAAAATATCAAAAATTATATACAACTTTGTAGTTGTACTGCTTATCGTGATAGCTGTCTTCTCTGCTGCGTCAGTACTTGATATTCCTGGTGGCGTGAAGATGTATGTTGTTGAGTCAGGTTCAATGGAACCAGTAATTATGACAAAAAGTGTGGTCTTTGTTCGACAGTTCGAAAAATATCAAAAGGAAGACATAATTACATTTGCTGATGCGAACAACGAGACAGTAACTCATAGAATTATCGGTGTTAATACTGATCAAGAAACGACTTTTACAACAAAAGGAGATGCGAATGACGTACCAGATGGAGTTGAAGTGCCTTCAGGGTCAGTAAAAGGGAAAGTTATACTCTCAGTTCCATATCTAGGTTATCCGATAGCTTTTGCCAAAACTCAAACAGGTCTTATCGCTCTTGTAGTCATTCCTGCCACGATCATCATTTATAGCGAACTGATGACTATCAAAAATGAAGCAATCAGACTTCTCAGGGAAAGAAAAAAGAGAAAACTGTCGCTCATAGAAAATGCAGAAGTGGCCGTAGGCATGGAGGTTATGGAGGTGCAGGATGAGATAAAATCTACGGAAGAAAAAATTGAGCGCAAACTGTTTAAGAAAAAAAATAACAAGAAAAAATGAAAACCCATGTACTCAAGCTGCTCATACTGATAATACTGCTAGCACTTCCCCGAATACCCGGGACGAGTTCTTCATATATCGATACCGAATCCGCAAGCGTTTCTATGGCCGCCGGTGTTTGGGAGGTCGAGGAAGAAGAGCCGGATGTTACGGGAACAGTCGTCATCAATGAAATCATGTGGATGGGATCCAGCGCTCATGATAATGATGAATGGATCGAACTCAGAAATATGACAAATGAGACCGTAAATCTGTCAGGATGGTATTTTACAGGAGCGGGCGCAGGGTCAAGTATTATCACACTGACAGGAAGCATCGCACCAAACGGGTATTACCTCGTCAGTAATTACAATCCCAATAGTCCTCAATCGGCTCTTCATAATAGCATTGTCCTTGATCAGCCGACGGCAAATCTTTCATTTCTACAGACAGGGGAAGTGATTTCCCTGTATGACAGCACACATGTTTTAGTCGATCAGACGCCTACAGGGAACTGGGCTGCGGGAGTTGACGGACCGCCACTTTTCCAATCGATGGAAAGAAACAGTGACCCGACAACAGGCTGGCACACCCGTATATCTGACGGTTGCAATAATGTCGGGTTTTGGGATGTTGAAGGAAGCAATTACGGCACGCCGCGTGCAGAGAATCTTTCTGAAAACGATCCGTCACTTCGTATTGCATCGGCATTTTCTGAAGCAGTTATTTTGCCCCCGGAAATAAATTACTTTGCGAAAAGGGAAGACGGTAAAACGGTCTCATTCAGTCTTTCAAATATAGGTGCATTCACACAGATGGAATATACCCTTACCTACATTGCTTATGATAAGGAGCAAGGCATCGGTCCGAGTTTAGTAGATGTATCGGGACAAAACCATTACCAAAGTCCTGACATTGACCTCGCGACCTGTTCAGATGGAATATGCACCTATGATGAAAATACTAATCAATTTTTACTTGAAGTCACATTCACTAATGCTCAGGGAGACGTAAGAACATTAACAAGTTCATTCTAAACATGCGGAATTTTGTTAGGGGAATTCTCTTATTCTTTTTTTTGTTCGTTGTGGCATCGAAAGTCGATGCAGTAACAAAGACTTCTGCAAATATTACTGTCACACTTGACGAACCACTCTTTTCTTCATCCATAATCTGGTATCCAACCCGTTCAGAAATTAAACCAGTGACAGTTACCAATACAAGCGGAGAGCTTAAATATCTCGGACAGGCAGCCCGGAATATTTCTACTTCACCCGGTGAGAATATTGCAGCTGTTCTGGATCTTGAAGTCAGCCGGCAATCTGACGGAAGCGTATTATGGACAGGCACTCTTCAGGACTTGTATGACGGCGGCGAGATCGGGTTGGGGACGATTCTTCCCGGTGATACGATAACATATCACTACACGGTTACGATGAGAGATGTCGGGAACGACTATCAGGGAAAAAGCACGGGTTTTGATCTTGATATCGGATACATCGCCCAGTCACCTACCAATACGCCCACCCCGACAAACACACCCACTCCACAGCAGGGATCTTCCAACTCCGGAGGTGGGGGAAGCACCTCGCAAAGTACATCCAATCCGGGCGGCGGGACAGGAGAAGTATTAGGAGCGGTGCAGTCAAATGCCTTTCGGTCACTCGTAAGGAGCGTGAGATCGGCGTTCGGAATCTCGGAAGATGAAGAAAATACTGAAGCAGGCAGGCCTACACCGACTCCCGAAGAGCCTTCTGAAAATATACTCGGCGAACAGGATGATATCTGTCAGAATGCTTCGTGGTGGTGGCTCGTCATATTGATATACGGAGCAATCGGAGTCTTGTTCTATGGCTTTGGGAAAAGAATAAAACGACTTGTAAGAATACTTCTTCACGGATTCCTTACTGTTGCTGCAATTGTGTTGCTTGTATACGCGTTGTGCAACTGGATATTCGCCTTCATTCTGACTGCGGTCATCGGTCTTATCACCCAGCTGCTTGTCGAATCGCACGCTCAAGAATGATCAAATCCGCCGCGAATTGGTGGTACAATAAGACATGTCAAAACTCCACAAAAACCTTCAACTTGCAATATTTATTGCAGTGCTGATCGGATTGATCGATGCAAGCTATCTCACTTACAAACATTTTTATGAACCGCTGGCGACCTGTCATATCGGGTTTTTGGGAGACTGCGGAACCGTACTCCGGAGCGAATACTCAATCATGTTCGGGGTTCCGCTTGCGATCTGGGGTATCATTCAGTATGCTGCGATCGGCTATTTTGCGTGGCTGTCATTTACTTCTGAAAGTGCTTTTTACAAGCGTCTACTTTTTTTTCAAACCGCACTCGGTTTCATTTTTTCACTGTATTTCGTATATATTCAGATAGGCATCATCGGAGCATTGTGTCAGTACTGCTTACTTTCGGCCTTGACCAGTACCTTTCTGTATATCGTGGTCCGAATGCGGTTTCAGAAAGAATACCGTTCCTTCGTGCTTGCCAAAATAGAATTTTTGTATAAATTGGCCGTAAAGCCCTTTTTCTTCCTGCTTCCCGCTGAATTTGTCCATGAACAGGCGATGTTCTGGGGACCGATATTCGGAAATATCCCCGTGATAAGACGCATCTTTACACATTTTTTCAAGTACCAAAATCCAAAACTTCAGGTAAAAATCGGGAAAATCCGGTTCGATAATCCCATCGGTCTTGCCGCCGGATATGATTACAACGCCGTATTTACCGGAATTCTCCCGGCTGTCGGATTCGGTTTTCAGACGGTGGGAACTATCAGCAACAAACCCTGTGAAGGAAATGCATCGCCTCGCCTCGGCAGACTTCCGAAATCGCAGTCACTTCTCGTCAACAAAGGATTCCGTAATCCGGGTGCTGACCATATCATTGAAAAATTTGAAGGAAAAAAATTTGAGTTTCCCGTGGGGATAAGTGTCGGAAGAACAAATACGGAAGAGACAAACACTCTTGAAAAAGCCGTTGATGACATCGTTCAGGCTTTTAAAAAATTCGAAAAATCAAAACTGAAAAACAGTTATTATGAACTCAACATTAGTTGTCCCAATCTGAAAGGGAATCTGAGTCTTTATCCGCCTGAAAATTTGAAGAAACTTCTAAAGGCAGTCGAAAAGGTCAAGCTAAGCAAGCCGGTATTTGTCAAAATGCCGATTGAAAAGACCGATGAAGAGGTACGGGGGATGCTGAAAGCAATTTCATCGTTCAAGTATATAACCGGCGTCATTTTCGGAAATCTTCAAAAGGACCGGAAAGACGGATCCTTTCACAAAGATGAGATTGCACAAGCCGGAAAAGGAAATTTCAGCGGAAAGCCGACCTTCAGACGCTCGAACGAACTGATAAAACTGGCGTACCGTGAATTCGGAGAAAGGTTTGTCATCATAGGCTGCGGCGGAGTATTCACACCGGAAGATGCCTACCGCAAGATCAGATACGGTGCGACTCTCGTTCAGATGATCACCGGCATGATTTATGAAGGGCCGCAGCGGATATCACAAATCAATCACGGTCTTGTCGACATGATGAAAGAAGACGGTTTTGAGAACATATCCGAAGCAGTCGGAGTTGATGCCTAACATTATGAAACGAATTCTAAGTTGCCTTACCGTTTTTTTCTTCCTTTGGAATATTTTTTTACCGGGCTCCGTGCATGCGCAAAATCAGGATCCGATTCGGGCGACGATTACCGAATTGTCAAACGGGAATATTGTGGTGGAGATCAGTGAAGGTGATCGTGCCGGACAGGAGCTGCAGGTCTTGCAGTTTGATGAAAAGCAGATTGAAAATCAGGGTCTGCATAAAGGTGATCAGGTGCTTGTAAATTTCATAGAGGGTCCCGGAGGTCGGGAACAGGTGATAATTGTCGATCAGTTCAGGCTGTGGCCGCTTGCCGCACTATTCTTCCTTTTCTTAGGAGTTGTTGTTGTGATAGGACGTAGGAAAGGGTTCTTTTCGTTTCTCGGGATGGCATTCTCGTTTCTCATCATCGCACAGATGATTGTACCGCAGATTCTTCTCGGCAATAATCCGATACTGATTTCATTAGTTGCTTCCCTTCTTGTCATCCCTATCACCTTTTATATTTCACACGGCATTAAACGGAAAACGACGATCGCTGTTATCAGTACCTTTTTGGCACTGGTTTTCACTGCCATTTTAGCCGTTGTCTTTGTAAATCTGGCAAAACTGACGGGATATTCGGCAGAAGAGGCGACCTTCATAACAGCACAGCAGGGAGATACTATCAACATCCAGGCACTTCTTCTTGCCGGTATTATCATTGGTGCGATGGGGGTTTTGGACGATATTACAATATCTCAGACTTCAATCGTATCAAAGCTCAAGAAAGCGAATCCGAAGTTCTCGAGGTGGGAGCTGTTTCGGGAATCCATGGACGTCGGACATGATCACATTGCATCGCTGGTAAATACATTAGTTCTTGTGTATGTCGGTGCATCACTTCCGCTTTTTGTACTGTTTTCAAGTTCCCAGTTCGGAACGCTTTCTGATGTGATGAATATGGAGATCGTTGCTACGGAAATTGTTCGTACATTGGTCAGTAGTATCGGGATAGTATCGGCGGTCCCTTTGACAACTCTTCTTGCTGTCTGGTATATCAAAGATTAGTTGCAGGAGCCCCATAAGCCCTTTTCTTCAGATTGTGCCTGCTGCTGAGCTTGAAGAAGGAGCGGATGGTACTTCACATCCGGAGGATAGGTGATCACCTGAGCAAAGCCCTGCTCAATCAGAAGTTCGTTTACGAAAATGGCCTCATCGGTCGCTTCAGGATTGGGGAGATAAATGTATCGCAACAGTCTGCCGTACCGGTCAGTTTCCGAGACATCTTTTTCAAGAAGGATTTCCTTCCCTTCGACAAGTTCCTTGTTTTTTTGTGCGGCTTCCCTGCCGAAACACTGTACTGGTTTGTTGGGATGCTTTGTTTCCGGTGTATCCACTCCGATGTATCTGACTTTTTCTCCCGTCTCAAGCTCTACTGTGTCACCGTCAATGACACGTGAAACGGTGGCCCGCTGCATACTTCTGTAATCGATTTCGGCCAGAGCATTGGTCTCTTTGGCGATTTGGTCAAACGGCAGGTGCTTTGCGTATTCGGTCTTCGCCAGTTCGGCAACCATCATCGCCAGGATGACCAAAAAAGGAACGATGTACAGCTGCCATAGTTTGACATTTTTTGTCATAAGTATTCATTGTACATCAAGAGCGGTGGAATCTATACAAACGGAGGTAAAGCTGATACAATAAGGGTCATTATTCGGGACGTAGTTCAGATGGCTAGAACGTACGCTTTGGGAGCGTAAGGTCGCGAGTTCGAGTCTCGCCGTCCCGACAGATCTTCTTTTACCATCCGCACAATACAAGTACCGTATTGTCTGCATCAGTGCGGGGACAGGTGCGTTCTTCAATATTGTTGCAGGTATATGTCTGATTACTGTCATCCCGGCAGGTATTACTGTTCAAAGGCTGACAGCTCCGGTTGTTGTCGCGACAGATATACTGAGTCGTGATATTACAATAATTCGATTCTTTGTCTTTTCCGAATGATACAATGGCGCGCACAAACTTGCTTCTCCCTCCGGTGATTCTATCGTATTTATTATATTCAAAATTCACCGTTTCACAGCCTTTTACATCAGGACGACATCTGTAATCCGAGTCGAGATAGTATGCCTTACCGTATTGATCCGTCACATCTGCATCCGTAAGGTATGGCCCTTTCCAATTGGGAAAAGTCCCGTCAGTTGCAATAAGGCCGGCCCGCTCATTGTCGATGAAGACTTCAGGATTGTGGACACAGATATTCGGATCCAGATGATTGGGAAGCTGTCCTGTGGCATCGCTGAGCTTTTCGATTGCCAGTTTGATTTTTGCGAAATCCTGGGATGCCTCATCTTCCTGAAGACCGGGAATTTTCAGAATATTTGCGCCGATGAGATTGATGATCAGAACGACTGAGAAGGTAAAAATGAGGCCGATGACGGCACTCGTAACCAGTCGTTTACCCTGTGCGATTTTAAATTGGTCACCCTGAGCAGTCACCAAAAGAAATGCCCCGTAAATAATGGTCATAAATGCCAGTACTCCGGCAGCAGGAAAAATCAGATAATTAAGAAGAAAGTTTAAGACACCCCCTGCGGAGCTGATGTTCGTAAAAGATCCCAGACCCGTATTCAGGCATCCGAGTTGAGTGTAATATTTCCCGGAAGCGGGAACGGGCGGCTTATTAAAATTCTCAGCTGCACGATCTTCATTGATTTTAAGAGTCAAATTGGCCTTTGGGTCATGATTCGTACCATACTCCACAGGATACAAGCACTCAGCACATGATGCCCAGTTCTCGGGAGGTGTTCTGCCGTTGCAGTAACCGCAGGCATCACATTCAGCGATCCGCTGTGCCTGAACAGGCGAAAAAAGTGGGGAAATAACTACAAAGAATAACAATAAGAGTGAAAGAATACGGTTTTTCACACTCTTAGTATACACGCAAGGGAAAAAAGAAAACATATATGATAATATGTGTGTAATTACATATGAATAACAAGCTTGTACCGACACATATCCTTCCCAGGGAAAAACTGAAAAGGTTCGGAGCAGCTCAGCTCAAAGATTATGAGTTAATCGCACTGCTTCTTCGGACTGGTATCTCCAAGAAAAACGTTTTGGATTTATCACGGGAAATACTGGACGGAAAACAAATCGAGGGCCTCACTTCAATGACTTTGAGTGAGTTAGGGCGTATTAACGGATTGGGACAAAGCAAAGCCGCCTCACTTATTGCCGCTTTTGAAATCGGCAAACGGTTGTATTCTGCAGTATCGCATGAAGAAGTGACAATCAACTCGCCTTCTGATGTATCTGATCAGCTGAGAGAGATACGGTCAAAAGCAAAAGAGCATTTTGTAGCCTTTCTGCTAAACGCCCGGAATCAGCTTATGAGAAAGGAAATCATTTCAATCGGTACTCTGAGTGCAAGCCTTGTCCACCCGAGGGAAGTATTTGAGCCGGCAATTTCGTATAAATCGGCAGCAATTATTGTCGCACACAATCATCCGTCAGGAGATCCCACACCATCTGATGCCGATATCAAAATTACAGCTCAACTTGCAGAAGCAGGAAATATTTTGGGCATTGAAATACTAGATCACGTGATTGTCACCGGTGAAAAATATCTCAGTATGAAAGCAGAAGGGTATATAAAATGAACTGAAATTTGATACACTGTAAAGAATATATTATTGATATTGTCATCTCCTATGCGCGGATTAACAACTGAACGGGCTGAAGAACTGCTGAAAATACACGGTCAAAATGTAATCGAAGAACAAAAGAAGGAAAATTTCTTTGTCATTCTGTATCAGCAGCTCAACAATTTTTTAACCGTACTTCTTTTTGTAGCCGCACTCCTTTCCTTTTTTATCGGCGAACCGATTGACGGGGCACTTATTTTAGCAATTGTCATCCTCAACGCACTCTTCGGAGTGTATCAGGAATATAAGGCAAATGAAGCTCTGGCGGCATTGAAGGAAATGACTGTCACGAAAATCCGCGTGATACGGGACGGTAGGGAGATCGAAATTGACAGTCATTTGCTTGTGCCCGGAGACTTTATTTTTATCGAAGAAGGGGTAAAAGTCCCGGCCGACGGCATCATCCGCGAGAGCGTCAATCTGGAGGTCAATGAAGCTGCTTTGACAGGAGAATCGATGGGAGTTTCGAAGAAAGTAAAAGACGAAGCGTTTATGGGCACTATTGTGACAAGGGGAAGAGGATATTCGGAGGTCACAGCCACCGGCATGCAGACGCATTTCGGTAAAATTGCCAGTAAGCTTGCAAATATCGAAGAAGCAAAAAGTCCCCTTCAGACCAAACTGGAATCGGTAACAAAAGTCATCGGTATCATCGGGATTGTCGCTTCTCTTGTCGTATTTTTCCTTGCAACATTCCAGGGATCGGCATACTTTGCCGCATTCCTTTTGGCAATCTCACTTGCGGTCGCGGTAGTTCCGGAAGGGCTTCCGGCCGTCATGACTATCACCCTTTCAATCGGTGTGAAAGAAATGGCAAAACGCAAAGCAATTGTCCGTAAATTGACTGCGGTTGAGGCATTGGGCAGTATCACTCTGATTGCGACCGATAAAACAGGGACACTCACTACAAACAAAATGCGTGTCAAGGAGCTCTATTTTGACGGAAAAATCCAGAAAGACACCCATCAGAACAAAAAATCAGAGGCCTTTAGAAAACTTATTCTCAATTCCGTGCTTTGCTCAACTGCAAAGCTGACGCCGAAGGAAAACGGTGAGGGATTCCATATGGTCGGTGATCCGACTGAAGGTGCACTCCTGTATCTTGCGCAGGAATCGGAAAGTATTCCTGAAGCAATCAGGGATACCTGGAAGCTGGTTGAAGAGATCCCGTTTGACAGTGTCAGTAAAAGAATGACGGTGAAAGTCTCGCAAAAAGATGAATCTTATACTCTCAGCAAAGGGGCCCCGGAATCTATACTGGAGCTTTGTGAACATATCCTTGTAAATAATACAATCGTATCTCTCACAAAACAGATGAAGGAAGAGATTTCGGAGGTACTCGAAACCTGGGCAGAACAGGGGTTACGGGTGCTGGCATTTTCATACAAGGAAGGCAACGGGGAAAAAATCGAAAAGCAGATTTTTATCGGCATGACTGCAATCTATGATGCTCCGCGTCCGGAAATTGTTGATGCGATCAAGCGCGCTCACAGTGCGGGCATCCAGGTCGTTATGGTCACCGGTGACAATGAAAAAACGGCAGCAGCAATCGCGCTGGAATCAGGCCTCATGGAAAAAGATCACAGAGTTCTGACGGGTAAGCAGCTTGATCATATGATAGATGAAGATCTGCTCAAAATTCTTCCGGAAGTGCGGGTATTTGCACGTGTTACACCGTTTCATAAACATCAGATCGTTTCGCTTTATCAGAAGTGCGGTGAGATTGTCGCCGTCACGGGAGACGGTGTAAACGATGCTATTGCGCTCAAACAAGCCGATGTCGGGGTCGCAATGGGGAAAGTCGGGACCGATGTCGCACGTGAAACGGCAGATATGGTCATCACCGATGACAACTTCGCAACTATTGTTGATGCGATCGAGTCAGGAAGAAATATCATTAAAAATCTGCGTAATGCGATCACGTATCTGCTTTCCTGCAATGTGACTGAGGCACTGTCTCTTATAGTCGGGCTGTTGCTTGGATTTCCTCATATTTTTTATCCGATCCAGTTTTTGTACATCAATCTGGTGACCGACGGAATACCGGCTTTGGCGCTTGCTTTCTCGCCGCGTGATCCGCATGTGATGAAACGGAAACCTGAGAAAAAACTGAAGCTTCTTGACGGAATCGACCTGTGGTACATTTTTGCCGTAGGCGCTGTAGCTTCGACCATTGTTCTCGTGACATTCTTCTGGTTCTATGACGTCAACAGAATGCTTGCGAATACGGCAGCATTCAGTGTACTTGCACTGATCCAGTCATTTATTCTGGCCGATGTATGGCTTTCCAAAAGAAACCTCTTCACTCATTTCGGCAAACTTCTTTCTCCGATCTTTTTCCTGGCCTTTGCACTTCCTTTTGTTACACAATTCAGCATTGTCTCAATTCCTGCTTTGCAAAAGGTCTTTTATGTGAGTTCCGTTTCGCCGGCACAGTTCGGGATGTTTGCGGTCATCGCATTCGTAGTTCTTCTTCTTATGACTGTCATCAAGCCTGTGATCGGAGCCGGAAAAGAATGATCGTTACTCCTTTTTATTGATTGTCGCGGCAAAAAGCACGATCCTCATCAATACAACAATGCACCCGAAGACAAATACGAGAAGCCCAAATGAGGGGAATAGTGATGTGCTTTTCCCTGAAAGCCATAACATCCAGTACGGCCATCCGCGCAAGGCAAAGTGAATAAGTGCCATGACATATGCGATATATCCTACCCTCATGATAAGTCTCCACCGATGCGGCCCGATTTTCTGAATCGAAAAACGATTGGAAATAACCGCCATTAAAGTAAAAATACCGGTTGCAGTAAGTGCTGCACTAAACGAAACAATCTGACTGTCTTTCAGGTAATACAACAAAAACGGCTGATATGCTGAGTAGAAGAGTGAAATAACGATATGCAGGATCATATATCCGAAACCGATGAGTCCCAAATGTTTACGATAAATAATGAAATGATCAGCAAAGTTCCAGAAATAACAGACACTGCTCAAAATCAGTGAAATACCCATCAGTAAAAATGACAAGTCGGCAATACCGCGATTAAAAGTCCGCATATCATACTCCGGTCGTGTCACAAAATAATATGCCGTAATGACTGCTAAGACAATCAAACTGTAAATGAAAGTTTCTGCATAAAGGCGCTTGTCTGACGGGGGTAATTTCCGGGCAGCAAGTTTTTGGGTAAGTTTTTTATGAATTTTTTTTTCTGATGGCATTTCAACAGTATAAATATAAAAGATAGCGTTGTCTATAAACTGTTATTATATGATATGCAAATTGTTATTAAGATTGCCCTTGCGGCTGCAATCGTTTTACTGATGGTTGCCGTATACCGGTTCTATGCACAGAATTTCAAGGCTCAAAAAGACGGCAGGGCATTGTGGGACGACTATGAGGTAATTACGAAAGAAGTGGACGGAAGAGAACTACGCCTTGTTGTTGCGGATACACCGGAACGCTGGCAGCAGGGTTTGATGTATGTCCGTAAACCGGCTGATTTTGACGGTATGATTTTTTATTTCAAAACTCCTCAGCCGCAAGTTTTCTGGAACAGAAATACCTTTGAAGATTTAGATGTATATTGGATGAGAAAAGACAAGATAATCGGTAAAAGCATGCTTCCGTCGGTTGAAAAGAACGGACTTAAAACCGTCACCTCTCCCGGTTTTATTGATACGGTAATTGAAGTTATCCGTTAGTATGCTGCGGTTTAGTTTTTCTTACGAGCTTCGGAGCTTTTTTATATTTAAAAACACTGAGTTTTCCCGAAGGTTCAAGGTAGGCCTCTTTCACATATCCGAGATCGGTGATGCCCTGTTGACGAAGCTGCATCATAAGATTCTCTTTTGAAAAAGATACTTCTTCAAGAGTTCCCTTCAGAATTTGTCCTTTTTTAATGATAAGCGTCGGACTGCTCTCTACGTACTCCTCAATCTTTTCACTTTTTTGTGAAATATATGCATACCCTTGTTCCAGAACAACTATTGTCGTAACAATAGCCATGCCGTGAATGAGCGGAACATTCGGGTACAGCATGGGATCACCGGTAGCAGAGCCGAGTACAATCACGACAATAAATTCAAAAGGAGTAATCTGAGCCATTCCCCGCTTGCCGATAAGCCTGGCCATGAGTACCGTAAACAGATACATAAATGCTGTACGGAACACTATTTCAAGTGTGAAAAGAAGAGATAAGTCTCCGATAAATATACGATACCAGTCAAAAGGTTGCATGGAGTCCTGCATAGGGTATTCTCTCAGAACGATGTAAAGAGTTCGTAAGGGAAGCAACACAACCGAGACGTATTGCCTCGGTTATGTGCTATGAATTTAAAGTGTTATGCCGCAAATGAACGGCTTTTTGTTTTCATCTCATCTGCCTCTTTTTCTCCTTTTGCTTTCATGTGACTGAAGGCCTCCTGAGCTTTATGTTTCAAGTCTGCAATTTTCTGCTGAGCTTTATCTCTGTTTTCTTTTTTGGAAAGATAGAGAGTTGCGGCCGTCCCGATCGCAAGACCTGCTAACGTAAATGCACCCGCTATCATAGGATCCATTCCGTTTCTTTTTGTGTATTCTTGATAATCTTTCATAGTTTTCACCTCCTTTCGTTAGTATTGAATTACAATGATGTATCCGTTATCTTTGCGGTGAATGAATCTGGGATAAAAATTTCAAAAAATCCCGGTAAGAATTAATACTAAATCGTTATCAGTTACAAAATATCGATTATGGCACTTGCAACTAACACAAAGGCTCCGGCGTTTTCTTTGCCTGATGAGAAAGGCACCATTCATACAAATGAGGAATTCAGCGGCCGCTGGTATGTCCTGTATTTTTATCCGAAAGACGATACTCCGGGCTGTACGAAAGAAGCCTGCGGATTCCGGGACGCATACAATGTTTTCGAAAAGGAACATATATCTGTGGTCGGGATCTCAAAAGATTCACCCAGGTCTCACGCTGCATTTATCGGAAAGTATGATCTTCCTTTTCTGCTGCTTTCAGATGAATCAAAGAAAACGATACAGGAGTATGAAGCGTGGGGAGAAAAGAAATTTATGGGGAAATCATTTGAAGGAGTTCTTCGTATCAGTTATCTGATCGATCCTGAGGGGATGATCAGGAAAGTATACGAAAAAGTCAAACCGGCAGAGCACGCTTCTGAAATTCTTCGTGACGTTGCCGAGTTGAAAAGTTGACTTAGTCCTCGTGGTGATACGTTGTCAGATATCTGACTGTCTTTGAGACACTTCTCATCACGACTGAATGTGTGATGATAGAGTGAGGATTAAAGACAATTCCGGGTAGAAGCGGGCCTTCAATGACACCGGTTGCTGTAAAAGTCAGGTTGTCTCCTTTTGCCAGATCTTCCGTTGTGTAAATCGTTTTGTCATCAAGACCCATCTTAGTCATTTCTTCACGGTCTGCATCATTCCGGGGCATTAGTCTCACCTGGATTTCCCCTCCGAGAATTTTCAGAGCTGAAGCGGCAAGAACGGACTCGGCGCTTCCTCCTGACCCGAGGAGCATATCGATCGGACTTTCATCCATGCAGGTTGCTATCGCAACAGCAAGATCTCCGTCGGTGATCAGGCGTAATCGTGCTCCTGCTGCCCGCACTTTGTTCATGATTTCTTCATTCCGCGGACGGTCAAGCATTGAGACGGTTACTTCTCCGACTTCCTTTTCAAGTGCTTCGGCAACGTTACGGATATTTTCTTCGACTGAGGCATCCAAGCGTATCGTTCCTTTTGCTGCCGGTCCGACAGCAATTTTATCCATGTATGTATCCGGAGCGCTCAGAAGGCTTCCTTTCGGTCCCGTTGCGATGACAGTCAATGCATTGTACCGGCCGTAGGCCACACTGTCGGTACATTCAAGAGGATCAACGGCGATATCCATCTCGGGACCTTTGCCGGTTCCGACTTTCTCTCCGACGTACAGCTCCGGGGCTTCATCTTTTTTTCCTTCTCCGATCACAATGGTTCCGGAAAAATCCACATTCTGAAACCGTGATCTCATAGCTTCAACTGCCGCACCATCAGCACTTTTTTTATCTCCTTTTCCGATCCATCGTGCGGCTTCAATTGCTGCCGCTTCCGTAACTCGTACAAATTCCAGTGCAAGATTTCTGTCCATAATTGTGTTAGGTTGTAGGCGGTAGGTAGTAGCTTGTAGAGATCTTGTATTCCGT
Organism: Candidatus Roizmanbacteria bacterium; assembly: GCA_016700135.1. Taxonomy (NCBI): domain Bacteria; phylum Candidatus Roizmaniibacteriota; species Candidatus Roizmanbacteria bacterium. The sequence goes on along the minus strand of CP065004.1, from coordinate 270,242 downwards.
AGCAATGAGTACATTTTTACGGCCTACTGCCTACTTCCTACAAGCTATTTTTTCAGGGCTTCAATCCCGGGCAGTGTTCCTTTTTCGATAAACTCAAGCATCGCGCCGCCGCCGGTTGAAATATGAGTGATTTTGTCGAGATATTCTTTTTTTGAAATGGCAGTCAGGGTATCCCCGCCGCCTACTATTGATACCGCATCAGGATTGTTGGTGATTGCATAGTACATGAAATCAGTACCCTGTCTGAAATGAATATTCTCAAAATATCCCACCGGTCCGTTCCAGACGATTGTTTTTGCTTTCGCAATGATGGTACCGATTCTGGCTTTGGTCTCGGGACCGATATCCAGAATTTGCTTGTCTTTCGGCACTTCAGTCACTTTGCATACCATCCCTCCAATCTCCAGTTCGTCCGGTAATCCGACTACACAATCCGAAGGTAGTATAACAGATGTATCGTTTTGAGCCGCTTTAAACAGAAGTTTTTGTGCAAGATCTTTTTTGTCTTTTTCAACAAGGCTTGTCCCGACATCGATGCCCTGCGCAAAAAGAAATGTATTTGCGAGCGCACCGCCAATGATAAGATGATCCGCAAGCTCCATCATGCGGTCAAGAACATTGATTTTTGTCTCGATTTTTGCTCCCCCGATCGCGGCTACAAACGGTTTTTCCGGTTTGTGCAAGGCTTTGGAAAGCATCTCAATCTCGCGCTTAAGAAGGAGTCCGCCGTATGAAGGGAGGAATTTGGTAACTCCCACAACGGAGGCATCTTCCCGATGACTGACACCGAATGCATCATTCACAAACACTTCAGCAAGAGATGCCATTTTCTTTGCAAATTCAGGATCATTCTCTTTTTCTCCGGGATAAAACCGGCTGTTTTCCAGTACAAAAAGTTCATCTTTCTGCTGATGTTTAAAGGTGGAAGAAGGCTCGGTAATAAAATCATTGATGAGTGTAATGTGATTGTCCGGGAGATACTCATGGAGCTGATTGCAGACAATCTTCATCGAGTATTTCGGATCGGGTTTGCCTTTGGGACGCCCGAGATGGGATACGAGAATCAATTTGTTCCCGTTTTTCAGAAGATACTGAATTGTGGGGATAGCCTGTCTGATACGTGCATCATCGGCAATGGTCAGATAATTCGGGTTGAGACTGACATTGAAATCGACTCGAAGCAGAACTCGTTTGTCTTTGATTTCAACGCCGTCAATGTATTGGATGTCTGACATAAGTATATGTCCCTACAAACGTACCGGGAATTATGATTGCATGGAACTGCTAACGGCTTCGACCAGATCGACCAGTCTGGTTGAGTAACCCCACTCATTGTCGTACCAGCCGTAAATTTTGACGAATGTCCCGTCAATGACTTTTGTATAGTGAGGATCAAAAATACATGAGAATGTGGATCCGATGATGTCTGACGAAACAATCACATCTTCAGTGTATCCCAAAATTCCTTTAAGCTCCTGTTCTGACGCTTTTCTGAAAACCTCATTGATTTCATCCGCTGTAGTTTCTTTCTCAAGAACCGCTGAGATATCGGTAAAAGATCCTGTCGGAACAGGTACACGAAGGGCTATGCCGTCCATTTTTCCTTTCAATTCCGGAATGACTCTTCCGACTGCTTTTGCGGCTCCCGTTGAAGACGGGATGATATTGAGAGCTGCAGCCCGTGACCGTTCTTCATTTTTTCCTGCATCATCCATGAGGCTTTGTGACTGTGTATAGGCATGGGCGGTGGTCAGATGTGCTCTCAAAACTCCGAATGAATCATGGAGAACCTTAAAGAGAGGCGCTGCACAATTGGTAGTACAGGAAGCATTGGAAATAATTTCTTTTGAGTGGTCAACTTCGTTGACCCCGAGCACTACATGAAACGTCTCATCATCTTTTGCCGGTGCGGACAACACGACTTTTTTGACGGTTCCTCTCAGATGAGGTTTCAGTTTTTCGGTTGTTGTGAAAGCGCCTGTTGCATCAACTACTACTTCGACACCTGCCGCTTCCCACGGAATCTCTGAAGGATCAGGAGACTGTGAGGTTGTGATTTTTCTTCCGTCAATTTCAATACCGTCATCTGTTGCTTTTACCGTTTTGTCAAATGTCCGATATACCGAGTCATATTTCAGCAGATACGCAAGCATTTCATTAGGGGTTTTTCTTGTGTTGATATGCACAACTTCAAATGTATCGCGCATTGCGGCAATACGTGCGAAGGCCCGACCGATTCGTCCGAACCCGTTTATTCCGACTTTTATCTTTGACATAATTACGGTAAAAAATAATAATGCGATTAGCCTTTATAAATTTTCATGGCTTCTTCTACGCTTTTATCTTCGACGGTAATCGCGTAGATGGCATTGGTAAATCTGACGGCTTCATCAAGAGGCTTCTGGTGAATATTACGTCCCGTTGCATTTCCTGATGTACCGCCGATATGAATCTGATCATGCAGCTGCTTGAGGAAATCTTCTGCGCCCTTTGATGATCCTCCTGCGCAGACAACCTGTGTGCGTCCGGCTGCAACAGTTGCTTCTTTCAACAATGCCGGATCAGATTTGCCGTCTTTTTTCGGAGCATTGACTTTGACAAAGTCAGCGCCGAGACATCCGACTGTTCCTGCAGCACCGGCAATAAGATGCGGATCGGTTTCATCGGGGACCGCTTTCCCTCGCGGATAGCACCAGATGACAGAAAGAAGTCCGTGCTGATGTGCTTCATAAATTGCCTGAGCTGCTTCGGTCAGCATTTGGCCTTCATAATCGCTTCCGAGGTAAATAGTGTATCCGATTCCGAGAATATTCAGTCCGCTGTTTTTCTTGAATTCGACAATTTGCTCAATATCATATAAAGCAGAGCTGATCGGATCTGATTGATTTGTCTTAACGAGATGCGTTTTTGAGTTTACTTTGATGAGATATGGAAGATCGGGATAATCATGACCGTAACGGGCGGCAAGACCGAGTTGTACGGCAAATACTCCGATTTTTGCCTGGCTGGCGATTTTGAAAAGATGTTCAGGATTGTTGTCCTCAGGAGGAATACCTTCTCCGTAAAAATCATCATTGAGATGTTCGATTTTCTGATCACCAGCAAAAAGCATGAGACGCCCCGTCTCATGAGTCATGGTTTTATAATTGTTGGCGAATGCTTCTTTTGCTGATTCCGGTACATCGGCCGGGATTCTGATATTCATAGAAGTAATTGAATAAATTAATAATGAGGATGCTCATACACTATCATACAGATCTCATAGAGATTGTCAATATATGTCCAGTATAGTATGATGGGGACTTATATGGAAGACTGTATTTTTTGCAAAATCGTACAGGGGGAGATACCGTCTTACAAGGTGTATGAAGATGAATCCTATCTGGCTTTTATGGACGTTTTCCCCCGAGTAAAAGGGCATGTTCTGGTCATCCCGAAAGAACATTACCGATGGGTGTATGATGTTCCTGATTTCGCCGGCTATTGGCAAACGGCCAAAAAGATCGGAATGAAGATACAGCAGGCAGTCGGATCCGACTATATTAGCTTTATCACGATGGGTGAGGCGGTACCACACGCTCATATTCATATTCTTCCTCAACATCACGGAGAAATACACGGCATCAAATTTACGCCGGTTGTAGAAATGACAAAAGAAGAGATCGGAACGTTGGCAAAAGAGATTGCCGATAATTACTAAAACAATTAAATAAAAGTCTCGCATATAAATTGTTGAACTTTTTCAAGCCGCACGTGTAATGTAGTCATCACGTACTCTCTTTCGGCAGCGTGAAAAAACTTCACAATTCATATGCTTCGACTTTTTGCAGACCATATGACCCTAACAGAAAAAGTCTATCAATTCGTTTCGCAAGTTCCGGCAGGATACGTCACCACATACGGTGACATCGGCCATGCGGTAGGCTCCAAATCCTATCGTGCGATCGGTCAGATCCTGCACCGTAATCCTGACTGGCCGAAAGTACCCTGTCACCGCGTGGTAATGAAAGACGGATCTTTGGCCCCGAACTACGGAGCGGGCGGACCTTCAGTACATCGGACACGGCTTGAAAAAGAAGGTATTACTTTTATCGGAGAAAGAGTAGACTTAAGTAAACACAAATTTGAGTTTATACCGAAACTATGATTAGTATTTACTACCGGAATCTGCGTGACAAGCAAATCCAGGAATTGGATAAATACCGGATCGGTTCATGGATCCATGTCGAGGCTCCGACCGATGAAGATTTGAAGTATCTTGTTGAAAAACACAAACTCGACGAGAGTCTTCTGAAAGATGCAACCGATGAATACGAGGTCCCCCGTACGGAAATTGAGGACGGAGTGATCTACATCTTCAGCCGGTACCCATTTAGACGGAATGATCAGATCTCCACGTCGCCGATTTTATTTGTCATTCAGGAATCTCATGTCGTGACGGTCACCAAGGAAAAATTCCCCTTGATGGAGATGTTTTTGACGAGAAATATATTTTTTACTACACAAAAAACGAAACTGTTTCTGCAACTTTTTTCACTGATCAACACTTCATACAATTCATACCTTCACAGTATCAGCCGCGAGACGAGGACCAGTTCATATGAACTTGAAAGGATCAGCAATAAAGACATTGCACTCTTTGTGAGGTACGAACGGGTATTGAATGATTTCCATCTGGCACTTGTCCGTACGAATGCCGTTCTGAACAGTTTGATGTCTCACAACATGCTGAAGCTATATGAAGAAGACCGGGATCTTTTGGAGGATTTATTCCTGAATAATGAACAACTTATTCAGCTCTCAAAAGAGAACCTGAGAAGTATCGTCAACATACGGGATGCTTCTTCCACAATCATGACTCACAATACAAACCGTGTGATCCGTTTCTTTACCTCGATCACCGTCATTTTGACAATTCCGACAATCATTGCAAGTGTGTACGGGATGAATGTCCAGCTGCCGTATCAGCAGTCACCCTCGGCTTTCTTGGGCATAATGATCATCACGGCTCTCATCTCACTCGGCCTGGTGATAATGTTTTTGATGAATGACTGGCTATGATCAGTTCGGTTTAGCGACTGAAATGTCTACTTTGTTTGCTTTATAGTCTGCAAGAATTTTGTCACCCGGTTTGATTTTTCCCTCTATAATCTGCAAAGCAATTTCATCAACCAGAACTTCGTTGATAACCCGTTTCAGAGGACGGGCACCGTAGACCGGGTCAAAACCGATCATCTGCAAATGGTTTTTCAGTTTCTCCGTGACTTCAAGTTGGAGGTTCTGGTCGGCAAGCCGTTTTTCAACGTCACGGAACTGGATGTCTACGATTTTTTCCATCATCTTTTCATCGAGTGCGTTGAAAATGACGATGGAATCAAGACGGTTAATAAATTCCGGTTTGAAATGTGCTTTCACCCGGTCAAGGATCTGGGCATCTCTTTTTTCCTTTTTCTGACCGTCTGTATAGAGGTCACTTCCGATATTTGATGTCAGAATAATGATCGTATTTTTAAAACTGACGACACGGCCCTTACCGTCAGTGAGACGCCCGTCATCCAGTATCTGCAGAAATGCATTGAAGATCTGCGGATGAGCTTTTTCCACCTCGTCAAACAGGACGACAGAGTACGGCTTCCGTCTGATAGCCTCGGTCAGTTGTCCGCCCTCTTCATATCCTACATATCCGGGAGGGGCACCGATGAGCCTTGCTACCGTGTGTGCTTCCTGATATTCACTCATGTCGATACGGATCATGGCATTTTTATCATTAAAAAGGGCTTCCGCTATGGCTCGTGCAGTCTCAGTCTTTCCGACACCGGTGGGTCCTAAGAATAAGAACGACCCGATCGGTTTATTTTCTTCCTTTAGTCCTGCTCTCGAACGCCTGATGGCATTGGCAACTTTGTGCAGTGCCTCATCCTGTCCTACAACTTGTTTTTTCAGTTCATCTTCCAGATGTGCCAGTTTTTGCGACTCACTGGCAAGAAGGCGGGTGACAGGGATCTTGGTCCATCGTGAAACAATCTGAGCAATGTCTTCTTCGGTGACCTGTTCCTGCAAAAGTCTTTCTTCAGCCGGTATTTGTTTCCACTGCTCTTCCAGTTCTTTGATTTTCTTTTCAGCTTCCGGAATTTTCCCGTATTGAAGTTCTGCCGCTTTTTCCAGATTGACTTCACGTTGTGCCCGTTCAAGTTCGGCACGGGCGTGATCGAGAGCTACCCGGCTTTTCTGAAGGTTTGAGATGAGCTCCTTCTGTTTTTCCCATTTACTCTTCAGACCTTCAAATTTTTTCTGCAGTTCTTCCCGTTCTTTTTGCAGTTTTTCCTTCCGTGTCTCAATCCCTTTTTCCCGTTTCAGAGCGGCAAGTTCTATATCAAGCTGCATGATACGCCGTCTGATTTCATCAAGCTCAGTCGGCATTGACTCAACTTCAATTTTTGCGGCAGCTGAAGCTTCATCAATAAGATCGATTGCTTTATCAGGGAGAAAACGATCAGAGATATATCGGGTTGAGAGGTCAACGGCTGCAATCAGAGCATCATCACTGATTTTTATGCCGTGATGCACTTCATATTTTTCTTTAATACCGCGAAGAATCGCCAGTGAATCTTCTTTGGTGGGCTCTTCGATAAAGACAGGCTGAAACCGTCTTTCGAGAGCCTGATCTTTTTCAATATACTGCCGGTATTCTTTTAATGTTGTGGCACCGATTGCCCGGAGCTCTCCGCGTGCAAGTGCAGGCTTTAGCATATTTGAAGCATCGACAGCGCCTTGAGCGCCTCCTGCTCCGACTAAGGTATGCAGTTCGTCGATAAATAAAATATATTTTCCCTCCGATTCTGTTATTTTTTTTATCAGATCTTTGAGGCGTTGTTCAAATTCACCGCGATACGCAGCTCCTGCCAAAAGTCCGGCAAGATCAAGGGAAAGAACTTCTTTATTCTTAAGAGTATCGGGAACGTCGCCGTCAACGATCCGTTGAGCAAGACCTTCAATAATCGCCGTTTTTCCCACACCGGGATCTCCCAAAAGCACGGGATTATTTTTAGTTCTTCGTGACAGTATTTGGATGACCCGTCTGATTTCTGTATCACGTCCGATGACGGGATCAAGTTTTCCCTGTTTGGCGCGGTCGGTAAAGTTTATGGTATATGTTTTCAACGGGTCCTTTTCCTCCTGAGGAGGCTGATAGTTCATTTGCATACTGATAATTAGCAATTAATATCGTTGTCTGCTAATTTATTATAAAAAGAGAGTTCTAAAATTGCAAGTACCTGGGTAAATGATGCCTCCCAGATTCCGTCTTCGCTAAGCCACCTATTCGGCTTTTTTTATCTAGTTGATTGTATCTTCTTCAGCTTTTCTATCTTCGGATCAATGACGTATCTGCAATACGGATACTCACGATTGTCTTTGTAGTAATTTTGGTGATATTGTTCTGCGGGATAAAATGTTTCAAGGGGTTTGATTTCCGTAACAATTTGATCAGGATAGAGAGATTGGGCTTCTTTCATTGACTTTTCCGCAATCTGTTTTTGTTCATCAGATGAGTAGAGGATAATTGATCGGTATTGACTGCCGACATCAGCTCCCTGACGGTTTCTCGTTGTCGGATCGTGCATTCTCCAAAATACATACAGTATGTTTTCAAGAGAAATTTCTTCGGGATTAAATTCGATCTGACTGACTTCGGCATGTCCCGTCTCTCCGGTGCAGACCTGCTCATAGGTTGGGTTTACTTTTTGGCCGCCGGCGTAGCCAGAAGTGACTTTTGTTATACCTTTGAGCTGTTGATAGATTGCTTCGGTGCACCAGAAGCATCCCATTCCGAGTATGATTTTTGGGGTCATAGTTATTCGTCAAAAGTCAGTAACCACAATTCAGGCACTGCGCCGCCCTTTATTTCTGCCACCTGCAACACTATTTGCGTCCCGTCTTTATTCCAGTCAAAATCAGAAATGACGACTTCTTTATCGAGTTTTTCATTGAGATTCGTGATTTGTTCTGCTTTGTTTGTAATGACGTTTTTGATAAACAGTTCAGTCCGTAGTGTTTGGGCTTTATCACCCTTTCTCCCGTTCCAATTTTCAAAAGGCGCACTGGACATGTATGCCATAAGCGTTTCATCAGCAGGTGAAAAATGTCCGTGCTCATCCCAGGTGTCAGGATTGTCGGTGAGCTTTATTATATTTTTTCCGTTTATATCGGACATATAGATATCATCCATATATGCGCGTCCGAGCGGTGTATGAGTAAAAATAATCTGATCATTGTGAAATCCGTGGGTTTCATATACACCTGTTGAATTTTGGAATAAACTGGTATGCTGTGACAGAGTCTCTGAAGAATTAAGATCTACATCTGCAATATGGATTTGCCAACCGTCCCATTGATTTTCACCTCCAGGCGTACCGGCAAGTTTTCCTCCCGTAATTTGCTTTCCTGTCGGAACACGTTCGGCAAAAATAAGTTTGGTTCCCGTATCGTTGAAATGAGGATGGAGGACTGCATTTCCGGGGGGAGTATCATAGATTTTTTTGGCCTCGGTTCCGTCTTTCTTTATGATCCAGAGATCATTATTCACTCCCCAAGCGGAATGATTAAATACACCATGATCGGAATTCTCATTCTCTGCCTGAAGGATAATATATTCTCCGTCAGGGTGCCATTCAGCCTGTCCCGTAAAACCTTTAGGGATATCACTCGTGCACGTAACACACAGTGTTTTTTGAGCGGCAGGATCAAAAGTGTACACCTCCGTATTCCTGTTGAGTTTACTTACGATTGCATCATAGGCAATAAGGTTGTGACTGTCGCCTTTGTACCATGATACGCGGCCGCCGTTATCTTTGAGCTTAAGTATTGTTGCTTTATCGGTTTGAATAGTTGTGACATTGGATTCTGCCTGAGTATCTGTCCTTGTACGCCGATGATTGTAGATTGTCGATAGAAGAACAAAAATTAAAAGAAGTACTAGTATAAATAAACTGTATTTCATAATTGTATGATATCTCTTATTTTTCGTCATTTCTACGTTTGAAATTCAGCGAGGCTGAGTTGATACAGTATCTCTCTCCCGTCTTGTCCTTGGGGCCGTCCGGGAATACATGCCCAAGATGTGCGCCACAGTTGCCGCAGGTGACTTCCGTCCGTTTCATGCCGAAACTGGTATCTTCATGATATTCAAGTGAATCCGTTGAGACCGGTTCATAGAATGCCGGCCATCCGCATCCTGAGTCATATTTGGTGTCTGAGGTAAAAAGATCCGTACCGCAAACTGTACAATAATAAGTCCCTTTCTCAAAGTGGTGATCATATTTCCCTGTGAAAGGCGGTTCGGTTCCTTTTTCCTGTGTGATATGATAGACGTCAGGGTCAAGCTCCTTCTTGAGTTCTTCTTTTGATTTGTTGAACGTTCTCATACTGTTACTATATTGGAGATATATGAAAGCTGCGTAAGCTTACGGTACCGGGTCATAGCCACCTTTTGACCAGGGATTACAGCGGATAATTCTTTTGATAGCAAGCCATGATCCTTTTAACGCACCGTATTTATCAATTGCATGATAGGAATATACCGAGCAGGTAGGGGTATACCGGCAGACGTTTTTGCTCATAGTGAGTGTCTGAAAGATATGATTATGTACGAAGGAGGTTTTCTTGTAGAGCCTCAGAATAAATAAAAGGAGTTGTTTCATTTTTAGGTTGTTAAACTGTCCTATTGTACTATAATAGCTGTATGAAAATCTCCATCATCACATTATTTCCCAATATGATTCAGGGCTTCTTCAATGAAAGTATTATAAAAAAAGCACAGGATAAAGGGATCGTCGAAATTGAAATAGTTGATTTGCGGACATTCGCAATTGATTCATACGGGACGGTTGATGACCGACCGTATGGAGGAGGTGCCGGGATGGTCATTCGTCCTGATGTACTCGTAGAGGCCTTGAAAAAAGTGACAAAAGGGAAAACTAAAAAGAAAGTATTTTTGACTTCCGCGAAAGGAAAACCGTTTACGGAGAGAAAAGCGGAAGAGCTGACAAAAGAAAAACACATAGTTATTATCGCTGGTCATTATGAAGGATTCGATGAACGTGTGATGAAACATATTGATGAGGAAGTGTCACTCGGCGATTTCGTCCTGACCGGGGGTGAAATTCCGGCCGCTGCTATCGTCGATGCCGTTGTCCGGCTCCTTCCCGGTGTACTGAAAAAATCCGATGCTACCAAAGAAGAAAGTTTTTTCCAGATGCCGGTCGATGACCTTATTGAAGTATGCGGAGAAGATGAAGTGCTTGGGCTTTTGAAAAAAAATAATATTCACAAAGTGCAGCTTGTGGAGTATCCGCACTACACCAGACCGGAGATGTTTGAAGGTGAAGGCGTGCCGGAAGTGCTCACAAGCGGCAACCATCAGGAGGTCAGGAAATGGCGGATTCGTCAGGCATATCAGCAAACTAAAGAAAAAAGACCGGATTTACTTGACATCAAGCGGATATAAGAGTTAAATTGTTAAGCGCACAAGTTCAAAAAAACGATGATTACACTTACTGAAGTTTCAAAAAAATACGGACACACCCAGGCAGTTGAAGATGTGACGTTCACCGCACAGAAAGGTGAAATTATCGGATTTTTAGGCCCAAACGGTGCCGGAAAAACTACAACGATGAAACTGATTCTCGGTCTCATCCGTCCGAATACGGGAACAGTCAGAGTGAATAAGCTTGATCCTCTCACTAACCGCATGGATATTTTGCCGGATATCGGATATCTCCCCGAAAATAATCCTTTGTACGGTGATATGAAAGTGAGAGAATACCTTACCTTTGTTGCTGAAGTGAAAGGGATAATTGATCCAAAAAAAGTTGAAGAAGTCATCACGAATGTTGCTATTACGGAGAAAGCAATGGCGAAAATTGATGAGCTGTCAAGAGGATACAGGCAGCGTGTCGGGCTGGCAGCAGCTTTGATTGGCGACCCTCATATTCTCATTCTTGACGAACCGACCTCTGGCCTTGATCCGATCGAGCAGGAAAAAATTAAAAACCTGATCAAAAAGACAGCAAAAAATAAAATCATCATATTCTCGACACATATTCTTTCGGAAGTTGAGGATATTGCCACAAGGCTTGTCATTATTTCGAAAGGAGAAGTTGTGTATGACGGTGATAAACCGAAACGTGCAGGCGGAGTAGAAAAATTATTTAAAAAGTTGGTTTCAAAAGAATGAAAGCATTACTAAAAAAAGAACTGGCATTTTATCTGAATAATCCGTTGGGATATATCGTGATAATCCTGTTTGCAGTGTTTGCCAACTTCATGTTTGTCAAAGACATTTTTGTAACGGGATCTGCATCAATGAGACCCTTTTTTGATGTTTTGCCGTGGCTTCTGATGGTATTTGTTCCCGCACTGGTCATGAGAATGATTGCAGAAGAGAAGCGGACAAGCACGATGGAAGTGCTTATGAGTCTACCCGTGTCAGAAACGCAGATTGTTCTTTCAAAATTTTTTGCAGCATGGATGCTGACAGCAATTGGTCTGTTGCTTACATTGGCTCTTCCGATATCAATGTATGTGTTGACAGGTCAGGTAGGAGGGAGGATACATCTTCCTGAGGTTTTTGTGGGATATATCGGAGAACTGTTTGTGGCAGCGGCATTTATTGCTATCTCCCTCTTTTTCTCCGCTTTCACTAAAAATCAGATTGTTGCATTTTTGGCTTCAATTGTGACTATCTTTTTCCTGATCATTTTTTCAACTGATTTTGCAACCAGTATTATTCCTCCTGTACTTGAATCGGGATTGAATTATCTCAGTCCGGTGGTTCAGCTTTCCGGTTTTTCCAAAGGAGTTATCGATATCAGAGCGTTGTTTTACTTTATCAGCTTTACATCACTCTTTTTATTTTTGACAGTTGTCGATCTTGAACGAAGACCATGAAAAAATTTGCATCACCATTCAAAAAGCTGCCTTTTCGCATTCCGATGAAACAGCTGAACTTCGTTCAGCGATTCGGGTTGTATCGGTTCAAAAAAAGTTTTGTGGTTGCAGCTTCCATACTCGTTTTCCTCATTCTGAACTTTCTGTTTTCATATATCTCATTTAGAGCGGATTTCTCAAAAGGAAATGCCTACACTCTTTCCGATTCCACCCGTGAAATCGTGAGAAAACTTGATAATCAGGTCACGGTGACACTCTATGCTTCGGACAATATTCCGGCGCGTCTTCAGCCTCTCACGCGTGAAGTTATCGATTTACTACGCGAGTATGAACGGGCAGGAAATGTCGTTGTGCAAATATCGGAGTTCAATCCGGCTGAAGATCAGGATACCGTCACGACACTACAGCAGTCAGGTATTGCCGGTATTCCGATCAGAGAACAGCAGCAGAGTGAAGTCTCAGTGACCGAGATTTATTTCGGGATCATTGTCAAATACCAGGATAATCAGGAAGTGGTCAGTCAGGCTCTGGATGTTGAAAATCTCGAGTACAATCTCACATCAGCAATATATCGCCTCACCAACGAACAACTGCCGCAGATCGCGACGATCGGTTCAGACAACAGCATGATTCCTCAGCAGGATGAGCTCGGTGTATTTAAGCAGATAGCCGGACGATTCTTCTCAATCCTCCCTGTTGCACCGCCGCAAGAGACGGAAGAAGCAACTGAAGAAGAAGCGGCCACACTTCAGGTTGACCCATCAACAAAAACTCTTATGGTATTTGATTCACCCGCTAGGGAATTTTCCGACGAGGAAGTGGCAGCGATAAATGAATATTCCAAAAAAGGGAACACCGTCGTTTTCACCAACGGAGTCGTTGTTGATGACAGCACATTGGAGGTCGCGACCGGAGAAGCGAAACTACAATCATTGCTTGCTGCGAAGGGAATAGCTGTACAACAGAATCTTGTCCTGTCAGGGCGTGCGGAGATGGTAAACCTGGGAGGCGGAGGATATTCGCTTCTCATTCCTTATCCGATGTGGCTCCAGACTGATGCATTTAATACTGATGTCAGTTATTTTTCCGGAGTGGCCGGACTCACATTTCCCTGGGTATCGTCACTTGAGACTGTTGATATAAAAGGATATTCCGTACGAAAGATTGTTGAGACATCAGCACAATCCTGGATACAGCAGGGCACTTTTTCCACGAATCCTCAGGAAATTCCTGAACCGACTGAGGAGGAACTTGGAACATTCACACTTGCCGCCGAGACGACAGCTGAGAGTAAAGCAAAAACGATGGTGATCGGTTCTTCCCGGTTTATTTACAACCAGTATCTTTCCCGTGAAACACAAAATCTTGAATTCGTACTCAATATTCTTTCCGATTATGCATCAGGTGGTGCATTGAGCGGTATAAGCAGACGGTCACTGAGCATTTATTCTCTGCCGGTATTACCAAAAAGCGTGCAGGAAGTTTATAAATATACAAATATCCTTCTGTTTCCAATAATTTTCGGAGGATACGGACTTTACAGACTGGTCAAACGGAGCAGGGAGACTTCTTAAGAGTACAGCTTTTTCAGCAGTGACCTGATTCCTTCAAATGCAATACTTTCATACGGTATCGAATCTGTACGGAACCATTGGTAGCTTTCGACATCATCTGCAGGATGAAGTTCAGTGCCTTCGGGAATGGTGGCTTTAAATAATATCCCGAGAGATCTGCTGCTTACGCCCCCGTGTTCGTATTCATCAGGGCAGGAAGCCACATACGTAAAATCATGCAGTTCTACACCAAGCTCTTCTTGCAGTTCACGGGTCAAGGATTCTTCAAGAGATTCTCCGACTTCGACAAAACCGCCCGGGACATCAAGCATTCCTTTTTTCGGATCATAGGCGCGTACTACAAGAAGAATTTCCCCTTTCTCATTTTCAAGAAGGAGTGCATTAGCCGGTTTGGGATTGATGTAATAATGGAGATCACAGTTGGGACAAATCAAAGCATTTCCCTTGATGGGGTTAAACTTTGTTGCACACTTCGGACAGTAGGTAAAGTCGGTTTCTTTGATCATAGTAAGTATTATAAAGCATTGTATAATATACCAAATGATAAGAACCCGCATCGCACCATCACCAACAGGAGAAGATATTCATATAGGAAATCTTTACACGGCATATATAAACTACATCTTTGCCAAACAAAACAACGGTAAATTTATTGTCCGAATCGAAGATACGGACCGTACTCGATATGTGGAAGGAGCCGAAGAAAAAATTCACAGTTCCCTGAAAGCATTCGGAATCGTGAATGATGAAGGAGTTGAAGCGGGCGGTGATTTCGGTCCGTATCGTCAATCGGAACGTCTGGAGATATATAAAAAATATTCAGAAGAACTCATTGCAAAAGAGAAAGCATATTACTGCACCTGTTCAAAAGAACGTCTCGAAGAAGTAAGAAAAGGCATGCAGGAGAAAAAACAGATCCCCAAGTATGATAAATATTGCCTCTCAAGACAGGATGAAGTCAAAAAAGAAATTGAAGGCGGCAGCGATTATGTCGTACGGTTAAATGTGCCGGAGAATACAGAAGTCGTCTTTCAGGATGCTATACGGGGTGAAGTGAAGATCAATACAAACAATATTGATGATCAGGTTCTGATGAAATCAGACGGATTCCCGACATATCACATGGCCGTTGTAATCGATGATCATCTCATGGAAATCAGTCATGTGATCCGTGCGGAGGAATGGATTTCATCGACTCCGAAACATGTACTGCTTTATCAGTCGTTCGGATGGGAACTTCCTGTTTTTGCTCATCTGCCGATTTTGAGAAATCCGGATAAATCAAAGCTTTCAAAACGCAAGAATCCGGTTTGGGCTTCTTGGTATCTGGCGGAAGGTTTTTTGCCCGAGGCCGTTCTTAATTATCTTTCACTGATGGGTTGGTCGCATCCAGAAGAAAAAGAAATATTCTCAGCGGATGAATTTATGAAGGTGTTTACTCTTGAACGTGTTCAGCCTGTGGGGCCTGTCTTTGATATCAAAAAACTTACCTGGATGAACGGTCAATATATTATGAAGCTCAGTGACAATGAACTAAAAGAAAAAATCCTGTCGTTTTATGCTGATAAACAATTTCCTGAGGAAATTGTTGCGGCGTCCGTTCCGCTTGTGAAAGAACGTATGAAAACTCTCAAAGATTACTGGTCACTGGCGGCATTTTTATTTGAGAAACCGACTGAGTATGAGGTCGATTTGACGGATAAAAAAGAAATTCTTTCAAAAGTACTTAAAACATTGTCGCCAATTTCTGACTGGAAAGCAGACGTCATCGGTCAGGAGATGCAGGACTTGGCTACAAAGGAAGAAATTCCGTTCGGGAAATTCTTTATGATGCTTCGTGTTGCCATGTCAGGGAAAAAAGTATCACCTCCTTTAAATGAATCCATGGAACTTCTCGGTCGGGATGAGACAATCAGGCGGATAACGAGTTTGTTATGATCATCTCATTGAGTTTGGCAAGCTGAGCCATTTGCAAGGCTGTCGGTCTGATAAACGGACGGACATTCTGTACAAGCCGGAAAGCATCCTCAGGAGTCAGTCCCGTACTCATCAGATAGGCAATCATCATGGTCGGACCGCGTCCTTCACCTAACCGACAGTGGATATACACTTTTCCTCCTTGATCAAGTTCCTGCCGGATAAACTGAATACCGTTTATGAGATCTGTGATAGTCGGTTCATTCATATCCTTCGTGGGCAAATGCAGTATCCGAAGCTTAGGAAGATCCTGATATATCAAAGCCGGTGTTTCCCTCATATTCACTATTGCCGTAATGCCGATCTGCTGCAGTTTCCGGTATCCGTGTTTTGAGTATTGACCTCCCAAGTACAGTTGAGGAGTAATCTCACTTCTTGCCATCTGAGGAAGTCCGAAAAGCACCCTGTGCAGGTGATCCGTGTAGCGGGCGAAAGTAGTCAGGAAAAAGAGGATGATACTCCGAACATGTCTCATAAATGATCCGATAATTATAACGGTGTGGCGATACTTATCGCTGAAGGAACAGTTTCAATTTCGAGTGTCGTTTCCTTCAGCATAACATCATCCCGAAGAACCGATTGCCCGGGGTGCATGGATATCGTTGCTTTTTTGACCCTCCAATGAGCAAGTTGTTCATGAATTGTCCTGTTGATGACCGCTCCCGTGATGACTCCGGCGAGTGATCCGATGGTATTCTCTCGGAGAACGAGTATATCGAGCAAACCGTCATCCACTTTGATATCCGGCGTGAAAGATACTCCGCTAAAGCCGATATTGCCGCTGTTGGCTATGGTAAGCGTGATTCCCTGTAATCTTTCGGTTTCCCCGTCAATTGTGATAGAGTACTGTATCGATTGAGTATTTGCAAATTGCTGCACGGCGCTGAAACTATAAGCAAGCTGTCCGAAGCTCACTTTTGCATTTGGATCTGCCTCAATGATCATATCGGCAAGCACGCCGGAATTTACCCGGAGGATAAACGGCTTTTTGTTTACCGTTCCCATATCAATTCGTTTTATGTTTGTTTCAGGATTTGTCAGGAGCTTGAGCGCCTGTTCTGTCATCAGCGGAATCTGCAGTTCTTTTGCCAGGATGTTGGCCGTTCCGCCAGGGATTATATACAAAGGAGTCTCTGTGTTCATCAATGATTCGGCAACTTCCATCACGGTTCCGTCACCTCCGTACACAAGTACGACATCAGCCCTTTTTTCCAAAGCCTGCTTTGCAAATAGGGACGCGTCACCCTGCTTACGCGTGGTGAGTATTTCCCAGGAAAAACGGTTTTGCTCTGCAAAATCAGAGATTTGCGGAATGACGGGAAGCGGCTGGCCGGACGACGGATTGATGATAATAGTCAGCTTCTTCATATGAATAATCGTATTGTAAAAGCAGTTTATAAAAGGAAGATCAGAAATAACTCCGGTTAAAATCATGCTTGTATGTTTTTACATAATCTTTACGTTTATGCGATATTATTGGATTAAATGTAGGGAATAGGTTGTTTCAATTGAAGTCTTACACTTATATGTCTCAGTCTTCATCCGACAAACGCGGAATCGAATGTGATTCGTACAAAAAAATTGCAAAATTAACTTCGGATCTACTGTGGGAATGGGATCTCAAAACCCATACCATGAAAAAATCCGTTGGTTCCTCTGAGGTATTTTCCTCTTTCCGCAAGAAGGATATACCTCAAGTGGATTGGTGGGAAAACCGTATTCATCCCGATGACCGGAAGCGGATCGTAAAGGATATCCGCCGGGCAATACAGTCAAAACACAAAATGAAATGGCATGGGGTGTATCGTTTTCTGTTGGATGACAATTCCGAAGTCTGGGTATCTGATACTGCCTGCATTATCAGAAATTCTCAAGGTAAAGCCCAAAAGCTGATCGGTGCCATGAGAGATATTACCCAACGAATAAAAACGGAGGAGATGCTCAGATCCCGATTGTCCCGGCAACTGTCTATCTCCGAACTCAGTCGTAAAGCGCTGTCAGAAAATGACATCTACCAACTCTTTCAGCTGTCCGTTGATCAGTTACGGGAAGTGCTTCAAATCGATGCTGCCAAAGTGCTCGAACTGATGCCTGATAACAAGTGCATGATGCTTCGTGCCGGCTTCGGTTGGAATAAAAAGACGATTACTCACAACACTATTATAGAAAAAGATTCTCACTCGCAGGCAGCATATGCACTGAAATCAAAAAAACCGGTAATTGTGGATGACCTGCGCACCGAAAAAAGAGTAACCGGTCCGAATATGTTGACCCAACATAAGATCATAAGCGGAATGAGTGTGATTTTGTGCAGAAATGAAGGTACTTACGGTGTTTTAAGCGTTCATACGAAAACAAAAAGGATCTTTACGCGGGAGGATATTGATTATCTCCAATCGATTGCCAATATTATTTCTCTTGCGATACAACGAAATGAGACAGAGGGTGAGCTTCGCAAGGCACAATCACAGTTTAAAGCACTGCATGATGCCAATATCATCGGCGTGATGTATGAGCGGATGAACGGCAGTATCGTAAATGCCAATGATGCATTCCTCAATATGCTCGGATATACCCGTAAGGAGTTCGAAAAGAGGACGATTCGCTGGGAAGATATCACCCCTGCTGAGTATGAGAGAGCTGACCTTCGTGCTTTCGAAGAAGTATCGCAAACGGGAATTGCTTACCCTTATGAAAAAGAATATTTTAAGAAAGACGGCGGTCGGGTTTCTGCGATTGTAGGGGCTGTTATGCTGAATCGCGAAACGGAAGAAGTGCTTGCCTTCGCGCTTGACATCACGGCACGCAAAGAACTCGAGAGGAAAAAAGATGAGTTTATGAGTATCGCATCGCATGAACTCCGTACTCCTCTTACCAGTATTAAAGGGTATACACAGATTCTTGAACGTATTATCCAGCAAATGGGAGACCAGCGTCTGCATACCTATCTCAAAAAAACGAACACATACGTAGAACGCCTTAACAGCCTGATTGTTGAGCTTCTGGATGTGTCAAAAATTCAGGCTGGGAAACTGGTCATGAACTATGAAGCAGTTGATTTTGACGCATTTATTGAAGAAAGTATCGAAAGCATCAGGCATTTCAGTTCAAGACATTCGATTGTATATCACGGACGCATCAATGAAGTCCTTCGTATTGACCGTAACCGTCTGGAACAGGTACTTACCAATCTTATTACCAATGCGATTAAATACTCTCCAAACGGAAATAAAGTAGAGGTGCAGGTGAAAAAAGAAGGTAACTCTGTGGTGGTCAGCATTACCGATGAAGGCATCGGGATTTCTAAGAAAGATCAAAAAAATCTTTTTAATCGCTTTTATCGGGTGGAATCATCTTCAAACAGCTTCTCGGGATTGGGAATCGGCTTGTATATTTCCCGTGAGATAATCAACCGACACGGCGGAAAAATATGGGCAACCAGCAAGAAAGGTGAAGGATCAACATTCTCCTTTTCCCTTCCGCTGCAGGAAGCCTTTTTACAACCGCACATCTCATAATCGCTTAGCGATTTATACATGTAAAGTTGTCACACAGTTTTGATTTCTCAGCATGTGAGAGGTTTCTGATATAGTATTCCCGTTTTAGTGCTTTGCTTCTGTCTGTAGAGACTTCATAATAACGAAGTATGACCGGTTTCTTCATCCGGGTATATTTTGCACCTCCGCTGATAATTCCGTTGTGCTGTCTGATCCGGCGGTTTAAATCAGTCGTAATACCGACATAAAAAGAGTTGTCTTTGCATTGAATGATGTATACAAAATACTGTTTCATGTCCTTTCAATCTAAACGTAAAACGTATGAAATGTCAAATGATTTAACTATAAAAATTACTATATCATTTTCAAAAGTGCAAGAATAGATGTATTTCGTATGTATTTTAAGTGTGTAATTCTTATATTATGAGGTACAATATGCCATCGTTATAGT
This sequence comes from Candidatus Roizmanbacteria bacterium, assembly GCA_016700135.1. Taxonomy (NCBI): domain Bacteria; phylum Candidatus Roizmaniibacteriota; species Candidatus Roizmanbacteria bacterium. Next base: position 250,797 of record CP065004.1, on the reverse strand, counting down.
ACGTATTTTCTATGTCACAAAATAATCCGGAAAACAGACAAGGCCTTAGTCGAAGACAATTTTTAACAGCAGCCGGCTTAGGTGCAGGAGGTCTCTATCTTTGGGCAAATGGAGTACCGGGAGATCAGGTATTTGCCAGTGGTTTAGCTCAAGGCGCAAACGGTACCATTCCGCCTGTTCCCCCTTTAGAAAATCCGGTTTATTTACCATGGGTTACAAAAAACGGTAGACCCGGAGATCTGGAAATAATCCCACCAGTTGAGGCTGTTCATGACTTCTCAATGGCTGCGGAAAGTTTATACCCTTTTTTGTGTCCGACACCGCGTCGAAGACTTTTTTCCAGTCAGAGAGCTCAAGTTGTCGGAGTGCGCAACTGGGATAATACCGGTGGTATTCCGAAAGTTGCAGTTGCAAGTGCTATGCAGGGAGAAGTTCAGTCTGCTCAAGCGGTAGAGGTACTCAATGCAGCAACCGCAGTGGGGGCGAATAAACCGCATTATTATCTGGATTCGGAAGGCAAGGTACAGGAAGTTTTGCCTGAGGAGATAGTAGTAAACGGTAAAAAAAAGGTGATGCGAAAAGTCGCAGGGATGCCGGGAGGATGTGAAATTACCTCGATGCAGTTTACCATGTATCCGCAGGAAACCGAATTTCCTGCCGGTTTTTCATTCTTCATCAGAACTGCTGACGGAGAAATGACTGAAATTCCGCTTCGTGAATTTTTCAAAAATCAGACCGCAATATCAGCTCCAAGGCCGTATATTGATCCGCCTGAAAATGCTCAGGATGCACAATCCTTTATTGCGAATATACCTTTTATTTCATCTCAAGGGATGGAAATATTTTTATCCGACAATTTTTTTACGGATAACAGACATTTTTGGTACAACTTTCAAATGTCTGAGCGGAGTGTTTCTGAAATCGAAGCAGTCACGACATCCAGTGAACTATTCAGCACGTTGAGTAACCTTGCAGAACAAGCGCGTCACAATCAGGACTATTCTCAGCTGTTTGCAGATATGTTGGAAGCGCACAAAGGTGTTGAAGAAGTCGGGAAACATACTGAAAAGAAAGACCGGAATGGCAAATTTGTTCAGACGGTTGAAGCTGGCAGAACTGCTTCCTCATTTGGTTGTATCGTTGAGGGAGGAGAAGAATATCAGCTTGGAGCAAGTACGGTAGTTCTGGAATTTGATGACGGTGAAGTACAGGAATTTCCGGCCGCAGATTTTTTCATGATGGAATCAGGCCGGATCAATCATGCCAATGTCTATTTTCAGACTGCAGCGTACGGTAATTCCTCAAAGAGATTTTTTAGCTTAAATGTCCCAATGGCCGGTGTGAGAAAAGTGGAGCTTCGCGCCCCTGACAATTTCAAGTACTCCTCCCAGATGACCACAGTAAACACTGATGCACTTCCGGAATACCTCAAAGACAAGCGGATTCATTTCGATGTGGATACCTACAAAACATCAGGTGGTGGGGATGATATGAAACTCAGTTCACCCATGATGGATACGGTTTGCTCTACAGTTCATCTGGATGGGATTCGAAAACGTCAGGAATGGCCATATTACTACATGGAGCAGGGACAATCCTATTACAGAAAAGTCCGCCAGTCTGACGGCACTATCCGCTACATGCAGGACGGCAGCTGGTCAGGGGGAGAAGATCCTTGGGGAGCTTTTTATAGTGGCTATCATCCCATAAACGGTGGGCTGATCAAGCTTGAAGAACAGTATCTGGGCATGGACATGTTCAGAAATAGCGGGACATACTGGCTCGGTCTTCCATTTGAGCAACATATGCTCGGTGTGATCCCCGATACAGGACAGGACAATCATTTCCTTGAACTTAATTTATTCTCAGGAAGAAAACGGTACGAAGGTCTTGAAGGAAAAATTGTCAAAATGGGATATAGAGGCAACCGCCCGCTTGCGGAGCATGCTCCTTCTGAATTTGCCGGAGATCATTATTTGGCATATGAAATTGATGAAAATATGAAAGCCGGTGTCGGCGGGCCGGTATATGCTGATATCGCGCACAAAGCACTGATTATTGAACGTTCTTTGGTCACTCGTGAATATCCCGGGAATGAGCATAAACCTGTTTCTGTACCCTCATTCTGGCGTTCTGTTCAAGCAGTTGTTGAGTACTATCGCTATATCAAAGATACACCTCATGCTCAAAACGGAGAAGTTGCAGATCTTATCTATCGTGACTTTATGGCAAACAGTCGCCCTGTTCTTCGAATCACGAATTACGGTGAGTCAGGATATGATCATACCGAGATTATGAATTTTTTCCAGCAGGAAAATGAACAGGCTGCCCTACAGGTTTTTCTTGATGCCTTTTTGCAAAAATTAGGAATTCATTCGTGAAGATACGGCAAGTAAGTTGTTCCTACCGTCAGTCCTTTTGAACCATTGATAACCAAATTCGGTTCTCTTCCGTTTCCGATTATTGTACGGATATTCTGTTGGGCAAGGTTCAATGCTACATTATGTTTTGAAGCCATACCTCCTGTACCGGTCTTGGATGTTCCGTTAAACTCAATTCTTGGTAGCGGATACTGCAAATCAATTGCAGATATAAGTTGCCCCTGATTGTCGAGGACTCCTGAAACGTCCGTAAGAAGATACACGGTATCACAGCCGGTTTCAAGAGCTACCTGTCCCGCCAGAACATCATTATCTCCTGAGATCTGCATCCACTGGCGCATTTCAAAGTCTGATACCGCATCATTTGCGTTGATAATCGGTACCTGATGAGGCTGCATCTGCCTGAGAAGTTGGTGTGCCTGTCTGAGAGTCTGATCGGTGACGAGAATTTGTGCAGGCACGAGATTCCGTGAAGAAAGTCCCTGAGCCCAGTAGCTCATGAGTAAAGGCTGCCCAATTGCCGCTGCAATCTGTCGGTGTGCAAGATTGCCGGCATCATAATCCTGGACAAAAGATCTTCCGCATGCGACGGCTCCGGAGCTTACAACATAAATATCAAGACCTTCGTTTTTGAGTACAGAAATCTGTGAGGCGATATTCTCAATAAATTCTTTGTCCGGGCTCTCCAGTCCTCCCGTAATGGTGCTGCTTCCGATTTTCACAACAACACGTTTTGAGATAAATCGTTCCCGTTCGGCGGATCGTAATTGTTCCATAAAAAAACCTCGTCACTACCCACCATGCAGGTGAGCAAGGACGAGGTTTCTAATTATCGTGTTACCACCTTGCTTTCCCCAGAATATTGCTATTCTGAGCTCCCTTCCCGGCTCCATCGAATGACACCGGGTGCTTTGTTTTCAGCCTGTGGCTGTTCGTCTTATAGTCGATACGGTAAAGCTTCCGTCATGCTTGTAGTCGCATGCAGCTTGTCCGGCGGGAGACCGGACTCAAACGCTTTGTATGACTATTATATGTATGGCGGATTGTCTTGTCAATGATTTCGATATCATTTTTTAGGATATTTACGGGTAAGCTGTGCCAGTTCTTTATCCGCATTCTTCGGGTCAATTTTCTTTAGAATAAGATCCAGCTTCTCCTCTTTTCGATCGTCTCCTTCTTTTGATTGAGGGGAACCGACAAAATACAAAAATGAAAGACCGGCCACTTGCCAGATCAACTGCAGAAATTCTGATTGCCAGTTCTCAAGAGTATCACGTGAGACTTCGATTAGATAATCGCTTACCTCCACCGGTTTTCTTTCACTACTCTGTTCGTTTACATATGCATTCCATGCAAATAACCAATGACCGGTTATACTGATAAGGAAAAGAAATAGGGTAACCCACAGATAACTATATTTGGTTATTGGTGATTGCATAATGTAAAAATAATGTGACTATGATCCAGAAGAATAATAAGCCGCGATTTTTATAAAGAAGTAAATCTTAAGTAAGAGAAGTGAGAGAAGAAGTTTTATTGATACATGTTACTTTTTTCTTTCCGCCATTTCTTTGATGCGTTCCATTGCTTTTGGATAATTGACTTTGAAATACGTTTCCAGATCAGGAGGAACATCAAATGAAACGGTTAGATTCGTAATGCCGTCTTTTTCGTCAAGTGTATAGCACTCTTTACCTCCGGTCCATTCTTTTTCACGCTCCCGTTTCCCTTTTTCCTGTGTATCCGCACTGTGTCTGAGCAATAAATACTCTCCGATGACAACCTTTTCAACCAAACTTGTGACGCCATATCCGTTTTCGGATGATATAAACTGAATTTCGTTACCTTCTTTCATGTCTCCCTTCATGTATGTCCCGGGATCAATGAGGTCTGCCCATAAGCGAAACGTTTTATCCTGCCACAGGGTCTCCCAAACCTTTTCTTTCGGAGCGTGTATCTGTATTGAAAACTGCAGTTCATTCATAGTGTAATTGTAACCCAGGATGGAAGTCCGGTAGTCCCGAAGTGAAAACATGGGGAACAGTCGGAAACGTGGGGTGACTGACGGGGATCGAACCCGCGACAACCTGCTCCACAGGCAGGTGCTCTACCAACTGAGCTACAGCCACCAGTAAACGTAGTCGTAATTATATCAAAAATACCCTGAGGAAGATACTACAAAGCTCTATCTCTTAGGAAGAATACAATACTTCCTGCCAATGGGGATCGGTTTCGACAGTCAGATCAAGATAGACTTTTTTGGATGTAGCCAGTGCGATTTCCTTCCGGGCATAGCTTCCGAGGTCCTTGATTTTCCGTGCTCCCTTTCCTATGATCATTTTTTTATGCCGTTCATTTGTGGTCAAGATACGGGCTTTGATGTAAAGCATTCCGTTATCACGTTCTTTGATGTCATCGACAATTGCCGTAGTAGAATAGGGTATTTCTTCACCCATCATCAAAAATACTTTTTCCCGGATAAGCTCTCCTATGAAAGCTTTACTGTCCATATTGAGAAGCGGATACACCCGTTCCTCGGAAAGGAGCGGTTGATCTCCCGCTTCCGGCAGATGATTGTAAATCAATTCAAGAAGCTGGTCAAAGTTATGGCTTTTCAGAGCGGAAATATGCACTACTTCAGCAAATTCTTCTTCAAGAAATTTGTACTGAGGAAGATATTTTTGTCTTTCATCTGACTTATTGATGACCAGTATGACCGGGGCTTTCATTTTGCGGGCAATTCCCAGCACTTTTGCCTCTTCAAAGTCGCGGCGTCTTGTGGGATCAACAAAATAAAGGACGACATCAGCCTCTTTGTTGATTGCGCCATATGTCTGTTCGTTTATTTTTTTGGCCATGGTATCTTTTGCTTTGTCAAAAATACCCGGCGTATCGGTAAATATGATTTTACCCCGTTCATCCTCAAACAATCCCTGGATAGGGAATCGTGTGGTTTGCGGCTTCGGTGATGTAATTGCCACCTTTTGTCCGATGATGTTATTTACAAATGTTGATTTTCCTACATTTGGTCTCCCCAAAAGGAGTACGATGCCTTCTTTCATAGCCCAATTCTATCATAAATTTTCAAATTACGGCATTTTAACGCTCAATATCGGGGAAAGGAGGAATAGGCATCAATGAAGAAAAATAGTCGATATTGCTGATCATTGTATTTTCGTCAAACGGGACACCAAGTCGTGTCAGATTATCAAGAATACCGTCAAGTACCATGAGCTGGCCTTCGTAAGTGTATTCCCGACAAGCAGCGCGGCGGATCGGATCAAATGTTCCGGTTACTGCAAGAAGCGGTCTTCTGATTATTGCTGTCGGACCGTATATGTTTTCGATATCAATTCGGTGAGGTTTAGCAAGAAAGCCCGCAAATTCACCGCTCAGGACGAGGATCGTAGTTTCTCCGTATGCAATAGATTTTCGAATTCCTGTTGCTTTGTATCCGCTTGAAAAATGGGAAGACGTGACAGCAAGCAAATCCGGTTTGTAGCGATTTTCAACTGTTTGAAGTTCTTTCAAATAGGCAACCCAAAGAGATTCAGCTAGCGTACATACCGGATCTTTGAAAACACCGGTTCTTTCAGTTCGTGCAATAGTATCAACAAAATCAAGGCCAAGATCCTCGCGTGTACCGTATAAAATTTCATTGCTGTTCATGCCTAATCGCATATTATAGCCGTTTTGCTCGTCAATTGAGGGAGTTTTTGGTAAAATAGAGCATCTCCATGGGGGATCGTCCGCCTGCATCGCTAGGCGAAGCATTGCGGGCAGGTCTAATGGTAGAATATGTTTTATTACACATACGTACTAGAGAGTACCATTAACGGTACATTGTACATCGGTTGGACAACGGACCTTGTACATAGAATAGAAGAACATAATAATAAAAATGTTACTTCTACGAAGAGGTATGTTCCGTGGGTAGTGGTGTACTATGAAGCATGTAGGTCGAAAAAAGGAGCGATTGAACGAGAGAAGCAGTTAAAGACAGGATTTGGAAGAGCTTATCTTAAAAGAAGACTAAGTAAATAACTACGCAATGGGGGATCGTCTAATGGTAGGACAACAGACTTTGGATCTGTTTATCATGGTTCGAATCCATGTCCCCCAGCTAAATCAGCTTATAATATTTTCTTTTCAGCTTCTTTGCTCTGGCTGTAACTGATGGCGAGCTATGCTTGATTGCATCTATCAAAATCTTTTCAACATTCTCCTTCAAAGCTTCATCAGATTGAGCAATATGACACATAGCTTCAAGTGACATTACCTTAACAATATTACTTTTGGTGGTTTGATAATAATCGTTTAATATCTCATACACTACGACAGCTTCGTTATCTTCTAATTTTAATAATCCAAGCATTTGTGCGATATGCCACTGAACTTCTTGTTGTGTTGCTTCCTTGGATATTTCAACCAGCTTACTTTTGTATGGTTTAAGTAATTCAGGTTTTTGAGCAGTCACTTTTTCTAAAGCATCTGCAGCCCTCATTCTTACCGCTGGATTTGAATCAGATAGTCCTTCAAAAAGTTCATGAAATAATGAATTATCATTGAGTACTTCTTCGACAACTTCTTGCGATCTACCAATCGTTCTCATGTCGCCTTGTGCTAGTTTTTGTATTATTTTATTCATTTTTTTTCAATAAAATAGTAAAATTCATCTAAATGATATCATTTCAGATTTCTATTTTATACTCTGGTGAATTGGTTGAAAAAGTACATTTGAATTGATGAAATATGTTCTAATAGCGTCCACCAGTGACAACTTAACTAGTTACTATAAATATATGAAAACTACAATCTGTTTTTCCTGTACTGCAAGAGTTCCGGACATAAAAGGGCCGACTCACCCCTACATACTCTCCCTTTCGGGTTGCTGGAAATTATATGGTGAAATACTTGCAAAAGACTACTTGGCAGAATACTTCGATCCGCTTATTCATCGAATTGTTGTTGATTCTTATGCTGTCACGCATCCAGGGGATGAGAATAATAGAAAAGCAGTTCGATCAGTTAATATTCATCTTATCAGTCTTTACTATATTTTTGAAAAAGGATTTAAAGACAAAATTCTTCGAGATATTATCAAGAGAGCCGCAGAAAATAAAGAAATTGATAAACACTATCACTGGATTACTCCCCCTAGCTTCAAAGAAACCCTCAATGTGACAGATGTTTTAAAAGCAAATAATCCGTCTGAACATAAAAAATTAGTCCAGGATTGGGGCTCCTCTGTTTGGAAAAAATGGAAAACTGATCATATTCATACCATAGAATATGTAGCAGGTTTAGTTGAAGAAGTGATAAAATAGGTTCTAATAGCGTCTATTAGTGACAGCCAGTGAATTTCTTCGGTTAGTTCTTCATGAATCCCATAATATTGAATTTACAGCTTGTTACTGTTACAATGTCGTACTGTGATTCATGCCTTAGAGAAAAGCTCTTTATGGCTCGATGAATTACGGCAAACTGTTGTTTTGATGTAGATATAAAAACTTATAGAGTTTTTGCTACGAAAAACAGCGATGCACATTTTAAACTTGCTGGATTCTACACTTTCGTTCAAGTGAAGATAAAGTCAGGTCAGTAGATAATTTATATCTATTGATCCGGCTTTATCTTTGCTTTGAGAGCACGGAATGCTCTCATCTCCACGTTGAGAGGGCGAAAGCAAAGTCGTGCAGTATCTATCGTATGAAAGGAATACAAGATGGCACGCGGACCGAAGGTTAGGACAAGCGAACTTCAGAAGGGTAAAACCTACCTGTTGTCGCACGGATTTGGGCACACAGTCGAAATCACGTATACCGGTACGGCCATGGGCAGCTTTTGGGGTATCCCCATCCCGTGGGTGACGGTGTACACCTTCTCTGAGAACGGAGGTACGGTTCGTAAGATTGAATCCCAGCAGCTCGAGCAGAACGTCTACCACAAAGTAGACGATGCCTAGATACGTCGGAGATCGCCCTCTCCGCATTGTGCGTCACAAGCTGGAGCGGTAATCCTTACCGCTCCAGCGACACTCAAAAGAAAGTTAACTTCCAAGTGTCGTAAATATCCCTACCGCAAGCTCCGCCCACATATAGAAAACAGCTAGTACAAACACAATTCCTGCTATGATCCGGTTCTTAGTACTTCTGATTTTTCTTGCAGTCATCACAAACAGACTTCCCATTCCCATGAGAAGGGCTCCGATGACAATGAAGTCGAATAATCCCCAGTCGACTTCAGAACTGTACTGCATCCCGATCAATGGAATAAGCAATATTCCTAATGTGCCGAGTGCAATCCAGCCGAAAATTTTGTTTTGCATAAGAATGCTTGTTGATTTTGTTTTCATAGATTTTTTTCCTTTCTGTTTTTGTAAATGCTGAGTAATCAAACTGATAACTGCATCACTCATCGTCCGTGTCCAAAAACTGATAATTCCCTGTGTGCCGTTTTGTTCGTAAGAATCTTTCAGAGTTTCAGAAAATACAAACTGCATCTCCTTTCCGAATTCTTCGCGGTATTGGCGGGGATAAAGTTTGAGAATGAACTTATAAATACGTTCCGATCTCAGTATTGTGTTAGAATCCATACATTAAATGGCCAACTGAACAAGCCCGAGATTTTTGAATATGTCTTTCCTTTTTGCAAGCTCCACGGCATCGTTGTATCGTTGTAGTTCAAAAGACAATGACTGTCTGCCTTTTTCGGTTAGTGCATAATATTTGCGTCTGGCATTGTCACCGGGGACTTCGTGAATAAGTTCGGATTCAAGCATACGCTTGATTGATCCGTATAGCGTTCCGGGACCGAGAAGAACTTTTTTTCCTGAATCTTTTTCTACCTGCTTCATAATTTCGTATCCGTGCCGGTTTTTTATGGCAAGAGAAAGCAGTATATAAAACTCAGATTGTGATAATGACTGATGCATAAAAGTATTATATATCGACAGTCGATATATTGTCAAGCGATATATTGATTTTTGCTTTTACAGCAATATTTGTTATTATCAGAGTATGGAACTCAAAAGAATCGCGGCAGGCGAGCATGAAATTGTCCAAGTCATATCGGATGATATACTCATCAGAAATGAACAGGATGCGCTGGATCTTATGGCAAATGCCGGGGCTCAATATATTGTTTTGTCTGACTCCAATTTTGAAAGGGATTTCTTCGATCTCAGTACAAGGAAACTGGGATCAATTCTTCAAAAATTCACGACATACTTCGTAAAGCTTGCCGTAATCGGAGATTTTGAAGCTTATCCCAGCAAAATACTGAAAGAGTTCATTTATGAAAGTAACAAACGGGGGGAGTATCTTTTTGTAAAGTCATTGGAGGACGCTGTAAAAAGATGGTGTGAGTCATAATACCAGCAACATCTGGCATACTACTTGTAACTATCTTGAGACAGTATAAATACTGTCATTATGTTGAAGAAAGATACAATGTAATAACTCCTGCTATAATTATCGTATGTCTCTTCAGAACAATATAAAACTATTGAAGTGGTTTAATTTCTTTACCGATCTCAGGCTGTATGCACCGATCGCTATCATCTATTTTGCCCAGGTCACCGGCTCGTATGCTCTCGGGATGAGTATTTTCTCCATCACAATGGTATCATCGGCGCTTTTTGAAGTCCCGACCGGTGTGCTCTCCGATTTTGTCGGAAGAAGGAAAACAATCATTTTCGGAGCGGCAGCAGCGGTCCTGTATTCAGTGTTTTATGCTGTCGGTCAATCATTCTGGATACTTGTGATCGGCGCGGTTCTTGAAGGATTGTCACGGTCATTTTACAGCGGGAACAACGATGCACTTTTGCATGATACATTGTCGCAGGAGGGCAGAGAGGATGAATATGATCAGTATGTAGGGCAGCTGGATTCAATGTTTCAGATAGCACTGGGAATATCAGCCGTGGTCGGTGGAATTATTGCTGTTTGGTCATTTCCGCTGGTAATGTGGCTTTCTGTCCTTTCACAGTTAGCATGTCTTTTGATAGCCTTTCGTATTATCGATCCTGAGGTGCAAACGGAAGAAACCGGGAATATCTATGAGCATATCGGAGAAGCGGCCCGTATATTTGTAAAAAATTATAAACTCAGGTTGCTGAGCATTACTTCAGTTCTTTCATTCGGATTCGGAGAAGCTTCGTACTTATTTCAGGCCGCGTTTTACAATACGCTTTGGCCGGTATGGGCGATCGGAATAGCAAAAACTTTTTCAAATATCGGAGCTACGGCCAGTTTCTGGTATAGCGGGAAGATTATTAAAAAATTCGGAGCACCGAAACTCCTGTTTGTGACAGATCTTTATTCACGCCTTGTCAATATTATTGCTGTGGCTTTTCCTTCCGTTCTTTCTCCCGTACTCATGTCTTCGACATCACTTACGTACGGTGTGGCATCGGTATCTGAAAACTCACTCATGCAAAAAGAATTTACCCAAAAGCAGCGGGCAACGATGGGCTCTTTGAACTCATTTGTCGGCAGTATTTTTTTCGGAATAATTGCATATCTTCTCGGTGCTTTTGCCGATGTCTTTTCACCGGCACATGCACTTTTGGTTTTGCATCTTGTCCGCATCCCGACGATAGGATTGTACTTGCTTCTTTTCAAAAATCGAGAGAATAGATAAACTGAAGGTGAGTTATAAAAGACCAGGTGTTACTGCACTCTATCAAGAGAAATATCTTCGTGTGATTTCGGATCTTCAATCGGCTCCAGATGAGTAAATACTGTAATTCCAGGAAGAGAGTTCCGCAGATCTTTTTCTATCTCTTCAAGAAGATCATGGCCTTTCTGGACTGACCAGGTTCCGGGGACGAGGATATGGACGGACATGAATTTCCGTGTCGCCGATTGGCGGCTTCGGAGTCCGTGAAATGATATCCCGTTAGTTTCGTGATATTTTTTTAAAATTTGTTTAATTTTCCGCATTTCATCTTCAGGCAGTGATACATCAAGAAGACCCATCATTGACTGTCTCAGGATATAGTATCCCGTCCTGATAATATTTGCCGCGACTACAAGTGCGACAATCGGATCAATAATTTGGATATCAGTCACCCAGACCAGAGCGACTCCGGCCACGACTCCGATTGACGTCCAGACATCGGTCATGAGATGATGTCCGTCAGCAACGAGTGTAATGGATTTGTATTTGTTTCCTACCCGTAACAGTGTGAGAGCCACGACAAGATTGATTAATGTAGAGATTGCCGAAATCCCGATTCCGATTGTTGCCTGCTGGATAGGTTGAGGGTTATAAAGGCGTTCTACTGCGCTGTACCCGATTGTAACGGCCGCTATCACAATGAGGGTTCCTTCAAATATGCTGGAAAAATACTCGGCTTTTGTGTGTCCGTAAAGATGATCTTTATCCGCAGGCTTTTCCGCCAGTTTGAGCATAAAAAGCGCAAACACGGCAGCGACCAGATTGATAATTGATTCGAGCGCATCAGAAAGCAGTCCGACGGAACCCGTGACAAAGTACGCAAGTGATTTCAAACTGATAGTAACTACGGCGGCTGCAATCGACAACCAGATAAAACGGGAAAGTGACTGACTGTTCATGGTATTTCAATAGTGTACCTTATTTTTTGGCAGGATAAAGACAATACACATCGGTTAATGATATAAAATTGTTTTCTCTGAAAGGCTCCTATATAATTGATACGCTCTAATATTATGATGGCTTCACATTACCTCACAACCTTACGAAACTACTTCTCGACGGCAGACGGGAAGTATGTAAAAGAGAAAATCTTGCAGTTCGGAGGGACCGTATCCGGCAGTCTTTTCATAGTTGCAGTAACTCTTTTCGTCAGACGATATATGGATATTGATCCGTTTCTGCTCCTGAGTATTCCCGTCATATTGAGCGGCTGGTTCGGGACTACAAGAATCGGTTTGGTAGCTCTTGCCGTATGTACCACAGGATATGTCTATTTCTTTCTTCCGTCATTTCAGCTTCCGTTTCAGCAGTATATAGGGACGGCAGTCAATGTCGCCTTATTCATGTGGGTTAATTATTTAGTTATCTTTCTCCTGAACAAGGCAAAGCGTACAGATGAAGTATCAGAATACAAGAAAAGACATAATATATTTCTTGATCTTATCCGCGATGAGAAAGAGAGAAATCAACTTGCTAAGGCCGAGATAAAGGCACGTGATGAGTTTTTATCCATTGCCAGTCACGAATTGAAAACTCCTTTGACTCTATCACTTCTGCAGATTCAGAGAGCGCTTCATAATATCAGAAACGTGTCACTAGCCAATTTTTCCGTTCAAAAGCTCATGGACATGCTTGAAAGTGTCGAACAGCAGACCGACCGGCTTTCAAAAATGATTTCTGATTTATCAAATGTTTCTTTGATTACGACAGGAAGAATGAAATTGGAACCGACAGAGATTGATCTTGCCGTGATTGTCAAAGAAGCGGTCGAGCATGTCAAAATTTCGATGCGCAAACCCGACCATCCGATCACCACCGACATAAAAGGATCATGCGTCGGCATTTATGATAAAGTCCGCATAGAGCAGGTGATTACCAATCTGCTCACGAATGCGATCAAATACGGAGACAACAAACCGATTGATGTAAAGATCGAGAAAAAGTCAGATCGGTACAATATTATTGTGCAGGACCGGGGTTTGGGTATTCCCAAGAATATGCAAAGTAAGATCTTCGGGCGATTTGAACGCGGAAACGGTCACGGGAACATCAAAGGGTTGGGTGTCGGACTGTATATTACACACCAGATCATTGCCGCGCATGAAGGGAAGATACACCTGAAAAGCAAACCGGGTAAAGGCTCCACTTTCATCGTTGAACTTCCGGTCAAACCGGTAAAATGATTTCTTCATCACAGGGCTTTTGTACTGCAAGTTTCATAATCATTACACAATTTTGATAATTGCTTTTTATACTTCATTTTATGAATAAAAGCTGGATCATTCTTGTGGCTGTCACGCTGATCTTTTCAGGAATATATCTTTATCTGGACAGAAAACCCAGGTCACCCGCCACATCCCCTGCAAGCCGGATTGCTGAAAGCTCACCGCGCAAACAATCAGTCGTAGCAGAAAATCTCGATACTCCATGGGAGATTGTATTTCTTCCCGACAAGAGCATGCTTGTCACAGAAAGAAAAGGAACAGTACGATATATTGATCCTTCAGGACAATTATCATCGCAGCCGATCTTGGAAATTACCGATGCCCGGGAGATTGGTGAAGGCGGTCTTATGGGAATGGCTCTTCATCCGGATTTTGAGAAAAATGGTTACGTTTATTTGTACTATACCTATTCAGGTGATGAGAACGGTACAAAAAACAGAGTCGTCAGAATGACATATGACAATACCGCACTTTCAGATGAGGAAACCATTATTGATAATATTCCCGGAGCGCAAAATCATAACGGAGGTCGGATTGCATTCGGACCTGACGGGTATCTGTATATCACGACCGGTGATGCTCAGAACCCTTCACTTGCCCAGAATACTGATTCTTTAGCAGGCAAAATCCTTCGGGTTACCGAAACTGGGGCACCGGCTCCCGGGAATCCATTTGAAAATTTGGTATATTCGTACGGTCACCGCAACCCTCAGGGTTTGGCATGGGACGCACGAGGTCAGCTTTGGTCGACAGAGCACGGGAGATCTGGTATTCAGTCCGGGTTTGATGAAGTCAACCTGATCCGGGCAGGAGGAAATTACGGTTGGCCCGATATACAAGGGACGGAAACGAGAGGTGAGATGATTGCACCGGTTATTAATTCAGGTTCCTCAGACACCTGGGCACCCGCCGGTGCCGCAATCGTTCAGGATACACTTTACTTTGTCGGTCTCCGCGGGAGATCTCTCTACGAAGTATCCATTCAGGGCGAGTCACTTGGTGAGTTAAGTCAGCTTCTGAATGATGAGTACGGAAGGCTTCGTGTTGCCGCACTCGGCCCGGATAATTATTTGTATATTGCGACAAGTAATAAGGACGGTCGGGGGAATCCTGGAGAGACAGATGACCGGATCATAAAAATTCCTTTGAAATAGTCTTTTTTTAGGGTTTTAGTACTTTCCAAATTTTCATATTGTAAAAGAATTTTTATCATTGTATGATGAAGGTATACCTTGTATTTTCACACGGCCATGACTTCTCTTGATGCAATAAAACTTAAATTACGAAAATTTTTTGTTACATCTCTTGTTTCTCCCGACGACATTCCGCTTCGTATATTTCAAAAAGATAAAAAACTGATTTATCAATACAAGAAGAAGAAAACCGGGGAAATCTGGGCTTCCTCAAGTGAAGACGGTTTCAACTTCAACTTGACCGGACATGCTGAAAAAGAAGAACGTGATGAGAATTTACCTCTTGCTGTCGCCATACCCGGAAGGAAAAAAAACAAAAAAGAAAGCAGTATATTTCGGTGACAGAAGTATTGGAATAGCCTATTTTGATGACAAAACAGGGTGGCAGCCTCAGGAAAAGCCTCTTATTATTTCGGCAAAACCGCTCGAACTTTCCAATGTATTTGAGAGGCCTGACGGCAACCTTGTTTTGTTTTTCAGTAAGCAGATACAGGACGGACAGCAGCATTATGAAGCATATCTTGCCCTTTTTGATAAAGACAATCCGGAAGAGCTGATCTGGGAACTTGAAGAACCGATCTGGGAACAAAAAAAATCTGGAAAGGAAGGCTCGTTATTCCCCTTAGGATCGGTTATTCTTGATGACAAAATCGTCAGCTACTGGTTTGTGAACAATGAAGTCATTTATGCCGTATCTCACACTGGATTTCTCTACGATCCTCAGAAAATCCGGAAATATAAACTGAACAAGCATATTGCTAATCCCATTATTGCTCCGAATGAAGACAATTCGTGGGAATCCTTTACGACATTCAATCCCGCAGCCTTGTATGCGGGCGGAAAAGTTCACATTCTGTACAGAGCTCAGGGATATGACTATGTTTCTGCCGTCGGATATGCATCTTCTGCAGACGGGGTAGCGATTGACCGGAGATCTCCTGTCCCCGTCTTTGCACCTCAGGAAGATTTTGAAAAAATGACAGCGGGGATGCAAATTATGACTTCATGTCTGGAGGAAGTTACGGCGGTTGTGAAGATCCGCGGGTCACCCAGATTGGGGATCGTGTGTATATGACGTATGTGGCTTTTGACGGCTGGTCTCCGCCGCGTCTTGCACTGACATCCATACATATCAACGATTTCTTGAATGAAAGATGGAACTGGGAGAAACCGGTTCTTATCTCAAAACCGGGAGTCGTAGATAAAAGCGGATGTCTTCTGCCTGAAAAAATAAACGGGAAATATGTGATCTTCCATCGTGTTTTTCCGAACATACAGATTGATTTTGTCGATGATTTGAACTTTGACGGACAAACAAATTTCCTGAAAGGGGAACATGAGATAAAGGTCCGGCCCGACAAGTGGGATAGCCGGAAGATCGGTGCCGGGGCGCCGCCTTTGAAGACAAAAGACGGCTGGCTGCTGATTTACTATGGTGTTGATGACCGCGATGACAGTAAATACCTCATCGGAGCAATGCTTCTGGATCTTGATGATCCGACAAAAGTACTGTACAGGACAGATCATCCGATTGTCGAGCCGATGGAGCACTATGAAAATGTCGGTTTCAAACCGGGCATTGTGTATCCATGCGGTGCAGTCATCATCAAAGATACTCTTTTCGTGTACTACGGCGGCGCGGATTCACATGTGTGTGTCGCAACTGCCGTTGTAGATGAGTTCCTGAATCAACTGAAATCAAATGAAACCCCTCAGCTTCACTCCTTTGAAATTCATGAGGTACTCTATCAATAATGCTAACAAGACATAAAGATAATCCTATTCTTAAACCAAATCCAGACAATCCCTGGGAGTCATATGCCGCTTTTAACGGGAGTGTGATCCGTCACGGAGATGAGTATGTGATGTTTTATCGTGCAATGGGGGAGGAGCAAATTCATAAAGGGAAGAAATTGAGACTCTCCGTAATCGGAAAAGCAGTAAGCCGTGACGGCATTCATTTTGACAAGCGGGAACTGTTTATCCAGCCGTATCATCAGTGGGAGATGTTCGGTTGTGAGGATCCCCGGGTAGTGAAGATAGACGGGAAATATCTGATTTTTTATACGGCTTTAGGGAATTGGCCACCCAATGCACAGGGGATTCACGTTGCGGTTGCAATCTCTGATGATCTTGAGACGATTACCGAGAAACATCTGGTAACACCGTTTAATGCGAAAGCTATGGTGATGTTCCCGGAAAAGATTAACGGCAAATACACAGTGCTTGTCACGGCAAACAGCGACCTGCCGCCTTCACAGATCGGAATAGCTCAGTTCGAAGAACTCTCAACACTTTGGGATCAAGCCTTCTGGAAGAAGTGGTGCGACAATCTTCATGATCATGTTGTCAATCTAAGAAGGATAAATAGTGATCAGGTTGAGATCGGAGCAACGCCTTTGAAAACAGATAAAGGATGGGTTCTTGTTTACTCGTATATCAAACATTATCTGAGCCAGAATGTTGAAAAAGAATTCCGCATTGAAGCCGCACTTCTTGATCTGGAAAACCCGAAGCATTTGGTAGGTCGAATCGAGAAATCACTGCTTACTCCGCAGGAAGGTTATGAAAAGACAGGGCAGATACAGGATGTCGTTTTTCCGGAGGGTGCTCTTATTGTTGATGATGAAATACGGGTTTATTATGGTGCAGCTGACAGCTACTGCGCAGTTGCAACAGGTAATCTGCAGGAGTTCATGTCCCGGTTTGAGATCAATGCTCCGGCCACACTTAAATGCGATAAATTTATCTACAATCCAATCTTGAAGGCAATCCCCGAGCATCCGTGGGAGAGCAAAGCCGTATACAATCCGGCGGCAATTGAAATAGATGATATTGTTTATATAGTCTACAGAACAATGTCTGAGGACAACCAGTCATATATCGGTCTGGCTGTCAGTGCGGACGGATATCATATCGATGAGCGTTTGACCGGACAGATTTATCCGTTGAGATCGGAATATGAGCTTCCGAGAGAAAAGGGTATGATGGCAGGAGCTGAGGATCCCAGAATCACACAAATCGATGATACGCTCTATATGTTGTACACGGCGTTTGACGGTTTGTTGCCGCGCTTGCAATGACCTCAATTCCTGTCACGGAATTCCTTGCCCGCAACTGGGATGCATGGGCATATCCCAAAATAATATCTCCACCTGAGGTGCGTGATAAAGACGGTATTTTATTTCCCGAAAAGTAGACGGCAGATACATCTTTATTCACCGTATTGAACCAGATATCATTATCGCTGAAATGGAAAACCTTGATTTTGAGAACGGAGCATTTCTTGGCTCAATAGGGAAGATAACTCCCCAGCAGGGGACATGGGATGCCGTAAAAATCGGGGTAAACGGCCCTCCAGTCAAGACAGAAGAAGGCTGGATTATTTTCTATCACGGCATAAGTGCAATCGACCGGCATTATCGCTGGGTGTGATACTGCTTGATCTGCATGATGTCACAAAGTGCTCGGCAGAGCACCATATCCGATTCTTGAACCAGAGTATGTCTATGAACGTGAAGGGATTGTCAACAATGTTGTATTCCCTTGCGGTCAGATCGTAAAGGAGATATGATACATTTGTATTACGGAGGGGCTGACAAAGTGGTTTGCGGAGCGTCAGTCAGGATATCTGAGCTTTTGGACTACTTGAAACGAAGCAGGGAAAGAAGTATTTACAATAAAATAACTCCTTAAGCGTCCTTAAGGAGTTATTCAAGTTTCGGGAATTCCTTTATTTATTCCATCCGCCGTGCATTCCCATTCCCTTTCCTTGACCGCCCTGAGGGCCCATCAAATATTGTAGGTCGATACCGTTTGATTCTCCCCATGCCTGCATTTCTTCACGTCTTGTCTCCATGAATTCTCTTCGTTCTTCGCGGGACATATTTTGTACCTGCTCCGTTCTGTTTCACGCTGAGCCTGCATTTCTTCATGTTTTTGAGTATCAGATTTTCTGATCTTCAGTCAGCTTTCCTTCAGCCACAGCCTGGTTGAGACGCTCAGTAAATTGAGCCTGCATTTCCTGCCGATGTTCATTTCTGATTTCGTCGAATGCTGTTTGGACTTTGCCTCATCGATTCCCAGCTTTTGAGCAAGTTCCTGAGCCATATTTCCCTGATTATTTTGGTTGACTTGAGCATAAGCTGCAGTTCCGAAGAAAGCGGCTCCTGTGATCAGCAATACTGCTACCGGAAGTATAATTTTTTTTTCCATGTATGTTTCACCTCCTTTCATATCATTACTATACGAAGTCAATCTGAAAAAGAGCTTAAAGAAGATTAGACAGTTGTGATAGGGAACCGGATGGAAATGACTGTTCCTTTTTCGGCTCAGAAGAAGCGGAAATTTGACCTTTGTGAATCTCGACAATTTTTGGCAATAGATAATCCAAGACCGTAACCGTTTCCGTTTAATTTTGTCCGTGCCCGGTCAGACCGGTAAAATCGTTCAAAAATATGCGGAAGATCTTTTATCAATACCCATCCCATAGTCCTGAATCTCAATCGTTCCGGCCGAAAATACATTTGTTGTTTTGATATCAATCACAGACTTTTCAGAACTGTATTTAATAGCATTATCCAGAATGATAACCACCAGATCAACGATCGAATCCCGGTTTCCCTTCATAGTAAATGAATCTCCTGCGTGTTTAATTGCAATATGTTTCGATTTAGCAAGGTAGGATACCTTTTTCGTAGCTTCATTTACAACGGTTTCTATTGAAATTATGTCGTCAATACAGACGGATTCGGTTTTCAAAGTTCGAGAGTCTGAGGAGTGCATCAGAAAGAGATTGAAGCTTATCAATTTCGGCAATACTGTCCTGTATGATTTTTTGAGCTTCTGTAATAGTTTTCTTTTTGCTGCGTAAAAAACCTCAAAGGCTGTTTTAAGCGAAGTAAGCGGAGTTTTGATTTCATGCGAGGCATCACTTATGAAACGCTTCTGCTCATCGGTCATTTCCTTGATCGGAAGAAGTGTCTGACCGGCGAGCAAGTACCCGAGCACACCGGAAATGACAAAAATTGAGCTATTCAGGACAATTAAAGCATAGAGAACGCGATCTTTGGACTCTTCAACCAATTCAGGATCTTCCATCATTGCACGTAATCGCTGTTGTCCGGGCGGCAAGGGAATAAACCTTCCTTCTTCAAGCTGTTCCTGGATCCGCGTGCGGTGCATACGGTCAAATCGGGTAATTTCAAGTGTCAGGACACGGTATATGATGCCGCTAAAAAGGATGCTTACGGACATAATAATGAGGAGATACCATGCCGTTAGTTTGAATCGTGCTGAACGGAACATTTAAGTATGATCTGTAATTTTGTATCCGAATCCCCGTATCGTTTCGATAATCTCCCGTTTCTTCGGAAACGGTTTTCAATTTTATTCCGCAGATTTCTGACGGTGACTTCGACGGTGTTGGGGAGGACGTCGGACTCAAAACTCCACACATTTGCAATAATTTGATCTTTTGAAAGTACTCTGTTTTTGTTTCTCAAAAATACTCAAGTAATGTATATTCACGGTGTGAGAGTTGAATTTCCGTTTTTCCCCGTTTTGTTTGCTGAGAAACGGTATCAAGAGTCACATCCTCAACCTGCAAAACCGTTCCTACGGCATTTTTGGGCGTCTTGTCAAAGCACGGACCCGTGCAACCAGTTCTTCGAATGAGAAGGGCTTTGAAAGATAGTCATCAGCCCCGCAGTTCAACCCCTCCACTTTGTCATTAATCTGACTTTTCGCAGTCAGCATGAGAATCGGAGTATGATTTTCGTGCTGTCTTAACTCAGTGCAGATTTCCATACCGTCTTTTCTGGGAGCATGCGATCGAGGATAATGGAGTCATACTCTTCCGTTGAAGCAAGATCGTATCCTGTTGCCCTTCATATGCTACATCGACTGCAAAATGTTCCTGTTCAAGACCTTTTTATAGAATCTGCAATGCGGCGTTCATCTTCGATGACGAGTAGTTTCATACGTATATACCTCTTATTATAAGTGAGAAGCTGAAAATCAGCTTAAAAGAATGCTGTGTTTTTGTATAATGGTTTCATGACAAACGATCCGTATTCTGCAGTATGGGTATCTCATACCTCAATCAATGACTTTCTTCAGTGCTCACGTGCCTATTATCTCAAACACGTGTATCAGGATCCTAAAACGGGACATAAAATAAAGATTATGTCTGCTCCTTTGGCATTGGGACAGGCTGTACATGAAGTTATCGAATCACTGTCTGTGCTTCCCGTAGAGCAGAGGTTCAGTACCCTTCTCATGGACCGGTTTGAGGAGGCTTGGAACAATGTGACCGGTAAGCGCGGCGGTTTTTTAGTGCCGATACGGAAGATATTTATAAAAGAAAAGGTCGGGAAATGATTGCCCGCGTGACGAAAAATCCGGGCCGATTGCCAGAAAAGCAGTCAAAATTAAAGAAGATTTACCACATTATTGGCTTTCCGAAGAGGACAATATCATTCTTTGCGGAAAAATCGACTGGCTGGAGTACCTGCCGGAAACGGACAGTGTCCACATCATTGATTTCAAAACCAGTAAATATGATGAAGACGGTGATTCATTGCAGCTTCCCATTTACTATCTTCTTGTCACCAACACCCAGAAGCGTGAGGTTTCAAAAGCAAGCTACTGGTACCTGGAACGGAATGATGATCTTACCGAAAAGGAATTACCCGATGAAAAACATCATTTGAACGGGTGATTGATGTGGCCCGTCAAATCAAAGTAACTAGACAGCTCAATGTATATACCTGCAAGGAAGGCCAGTGCAAATATTGTGCTCCGTATGAAGATGTCATCAACGGGAAAGGAGAATTCGTTTTTGTAGATTCGTATAATACCGATGTTTATGTTCTGCCACCGAAAAAAATCGGTGAGCAAAAAGAAGATGACAGTGTGATTTTATAACGCATATGGAAACTAGATGCCAATGGTGCGGAGATGATCCGCTCTATATCAGCTATCACGATGAAGAGTGGGGAGTACCGCTTCATGATGACCTGCGGCTGTTTGAGATGCTGATTCTTGAGGGTGCACAGGCCGGCCTTTCCTGGATCACCGTACTTCGTAAGCGAGAGAATTACCGCCTTGCGTTTGACAATTTTGATCCCGAAAAATTGCACGGTATGATGAACGCAAGATTCAGGAACTGCTTCAAAACCTGGTATTATTCGAAATAAACTGAAAGTCCGTGCTGCTGTGACGAATGCTCAGGCTTATCTTCAAATCCAAGAGGAGTTCGGGAGTTTTGACAGATATATATGGCAATTTGTGAACGGGAAGCCGATACGAAATGAATGGAAAGAGCTTCATGAAATTCCAGCCAAAACGAAAGAGTCAGATGCCATGAGCCGCGATTTATTGAAACGCGGTTTCAAGTTTGTTGGTTCGACGATCTGCTATACTCATATGCAGGCGACCGGAATGGTAAATGATCATATCGTCATGCTTCCGGTATGATCAGGTGTAGTTTTTGATGTAATGATCCCCGGGCTTTCTGGATCAATTCTTCCAGTACTGCAAGATCAATATCTTCAATTTTCCTGAATCTGATACAGCTTTTACCGATATTTGCTTTCGGTAGTTTCGCTTTATATTCTTCTGCAAGATACTTATTATCAATCACGGCGCATACATACACGGAGATATAGTTTTTGGCTTGCAAGTCCGATCATGAACCAGTCACCTTCGCGATGGACCCATATTTGTAGTGATATTTTCCGAATCCGATCATTCCG
Source organism: Candidatus Roizmanbacteria bacterium (assembly GCA_016700135.1). Lineage (NCBI taxonomy): Bacteria > Candidatus Roizmaniibacteriota > Candidatus Roizmanbacteria bacterium. The sequence goes on along the minus strand of CP065004.1, from coordinate 228,559 downwards.
CTTTGAATGTAAGGCTTGAGGTCGGGCAGATTTACGGATAAGCTCATAAAGTTCAGTAATCTGAGACTTTCGCGGCTCATCAATCTGGGTGATATACTCTTCAGGGTTTCGGCTTTGGTCGGTTTGATCATTTTTTATATTCCAACAACTCTGAAACGGTTACAAACATATACCCTTTATCACGCAGTTTTTGTATGACTACAGGAAGGGCTTTTCTTGTTTCTTCATTTTTGAAAAACGGATGAAGGATGATTATTGATCCGGGTTTCGTATTTTTCATCACATAGTCAACAATTTTATCTGAATCACCTGAGATATCATCGTACGATTCGGTTCCACATCCCACATAATTGTTTTCTGTCATGTGCATTCAGATGCAGGAAGGGTGACAAATTTTTTCCCGTAGGGAGGTCTGAAATGAATTTCTTTTGTGTAGCCTGTTTCACGAATAAGAGCATCTGTTTTTCGATTTCCTGAGACACAAATGAAAGAGAATGAAATACCATTCTTTATGTGAGTATGAATGATTCCCCACCTCATGTCCTGCGTCAACAATCTTTTTGCGGTCGCAGGATCATTCTCAATATTTTCTCCTATTAGAAAAATGTCGCTTTCACGTTTTGCTGATCAAGTATCTGCAGGACTTCTTCAGTACCTTCTGCAGGTGCATCGTCGAAAGTCAATGCAACGACATTACGATCCGTGATCACCCAAAGGATGATCTCGCCGAAGATCTGATACGTTCTCAGATTGATAAACTGAAGAAATACATAAAAAGAGAATAATAGAAGGATACTAATCCCGACAATCCGTAATGCCATTTTTTCATACATATATTATAATGGTTTTTCAACTGATGAAAACCGATTACACCACTTTTTACATCGTACGACACGGGGAGTCTGAGGGCAATGTCAGTAAAATCCTGCAGGGACAGATGGATTTTCCCTTGACGAAAACGGGAGAACAACAGGCACAAAAAAGAGCACATGATCTAAAACGTGTCACTTTTGATGCAGTTTTTCATCAGATTTGATGCGGGCGCATCGTACTGCTGAAATTATTGCCCTTGAACATAAGCTGACGGTTCAGGCAACAAAAGCGCTTAGAGAACGGTCATTCGGTAAATATGAAGGCATGAATCCGACTCAATTCACACAGGAAATTCAGGAACTTTTCAGCCGATGGTATATGCTGTCTGATGCTGAATGGATGAAGCAGCGGCTGGACGATACGTTTGAGACGGGTGAAGAGATGGTTTCAAGAATGCTTACCTTTTACGGAAATTGCAGTTGGAAATCCCGGAAAAACGATTCTTTCCGTCTGTCACGGCGATCTGATGAGAAATCTTCTGATTCATCTGGGATGGGGGACGAAAAACGAACTGAGATCGCATGCAATCGGCAATACTGCTTATTTTATCCTGAAAACAAATGGATCGGATTTCAGAATTGAAAAAACGGCGGGAATCACCAGATTAGGCAGCGCGTAGTTTTGAGATGATTTCTCCCATTGCTTCTTGATAAACCTTCTTGCGATTTTTGCGTTTTCCTTTCCTGATTTATATTCCCATTGATAGGTAAAACGCATAAGAAAGAAAAGAAAATAAAGAGAGACATACGGGTAAAGCATATCAAACTCTTCAGCTTCTTCTTGGGTTAGTGAATTTTTTGAATTCTTTTAAAAATTCCTGACGAAACGCGGCATTGTTCCATCCGAATACATCTGCAAAGCAATAATCAAATGCAATATTATTCCAGCAAATATGCTCAAAGTCGATAAGATACAATTTTTTTCCTTGAGACTATAATGTTGGCCGGATGAAGATCTGCGTGAGTCAGGTATTTTTCGCCCGATCAAAAACGGAAAGATTGGCGATAAGGACATTGTACGCTTCCTGGACGACGGTATTCTTCTCAAGCGAGATCGAAGTACTGATTCGTTTGAAATGGTTTTGGAGCTCTGATTTGTAACTTTTACTGTTCCAGGTAGGAATATCAAGTCCTTTCTTTTTGATACTGCGAAGTTTTTCAGATGAGCAACGAGCGCCGGTACGGGGTTTTTCTGGTAGAAATGGTCTCCGTAAGAAATTATAGGAAAACTGGCCGGCAATTTTCCGCCGACAACACGGTATAAATACCACGGCGGTGCTTTTTTTATGTCTTTGGCAATTATGGTCGGGATAAAATCAATTCCTTTTTCCTGTAAAAACTCGGTAACGGCAATTTCGCTTGCGAACGTCTTTTTATCTTTTACATACAGGACAAATTTCAGAGAATACAGTGTTTTATCATTGTCTTTTCCGAAAAATTCAAAAATCTTCGGACCAGAAATCAGCCATCATAATCTTTTTGTAGGATTCATCAATCGCGTATTTCTCAAAAATTTCCGCACGTTTCTTGTAAATATTTTTCAGTGAAAAATGAGCACGTGCATTTCTTCTTTGCCGATCGATTCCTGGTGTACCAATGTCCTGATATATCCGATGCGTTTTTCTTTATAAAATTTAGCATTAAAAAATTTATGTTCCAGAAACTCATGCTGCCCGATCTTCATCTTTCTCAAAAATGCTTTGGTGTTTGCGAGTGCCTGTCTTTCGTAATTAAAACAATTCCAGAGTACTTCTGATCTGATTTGTGAGTGGACAAAATCAAAAACAGCACTGTATTGTTTCCCCAGAACCTTTCTGAAAACGAATTTGAGACGTTCCTCTTCGAAGTCTGATCCGATTACTCTGACATGCCGTATGCGTTTGGGAACTAGAATGTTCTTTTTGATATAGTATGCACCGCTCAGCATGTCTTTTGACTGTGTTTCTTTGAAAATATCTTCTTCTGGTACGCCGAGTGAAAGGAGATACTGAGCCATTTTGTCAGCATCCTTTATTTCCTGAGTGCCGTCAATGTAGAGGCTTGAGCCTCCAGCAACTATAATCCGATCTGTTTGTTTCTGATGGTAGATTTTATAGGCGTGATCGAGTCTGTTTTTGACAAAAAAGGAGACGGTATTTTTGTAAGTCCTCCTGAAAGAACAATAACAGTAGGTTTCCTGGCGGATGACATATTAGTGTTTTATATTATCATAAATTTCAGCTTTAGCCACGGGATATTATTTTTGGAAGCGCCGGTAGAAATACCCTGTCCGTGAGTGTTCGCATAGATCTGAGTAAACTCCGCACCCAAAAAGAAAATGAGTGAAGTGTAATATATCCAGATGAGTAAAAGAAGTATTGATCCGGCTGCTCCGTATACGGAATCAACCGTGCTGAAATCCAGATAAATACCGATAAGATATTTCCCGAGAGAGAAAAGCCCGGCAGTCACTAACGCTCCGACGAGGATATCTTTCAAGCCATTTTTCCGTTCGGAACATACCGGTAAATAAGGGAAATAATCATTGTCATCAAAATAAACGAGAATATGTGATTGCCGGTACTGAGTACGGGTTCAGAAATATCGATTGACGAAGAAAGATATACATGAAGGAATGAAAATACGGCATCAGAAATGAATAACACGAGAAGCAGGATCCTGCAAGAATGATAAAAAGCAGTGAAAAAAAACCGCTGCATAAGATGAAGGCGAAAGGTGTTGTGATGGGAAGGAACCGTATCCCAAAGTCTGTTCAGAGATCTTTGTAAGTGTCCTACAATACCCGTAGCCGTGATAAGAAGAATGATGATCCCCACCCACTGTGCGAAATCGGATTGGTTGGCATTCTCATCGAGATGCTGTATGATCTGCGAAATGACTCCTGCACTTCTTGATCCGATAATTTCCTGTGCCACGTTGATAATGGTCATTTTTGCCTGTTCATCGGCAATAAAGAGATTCAGCAGACTCAACGTAATAAGAAGAAGGGACGGAATGGCAAACAGGGCATAATAGGAAAGGGCAGCTGCCATCTGTGTGGCATTGTCTTCAATGAATTCAAAAACGTTTTTTTAGTGAGCCGGTAGACAGAGCGTGCAATGTTCATGCAGTATATTTTCTCACAATCTCCTCTAGTTCTTCAATATCAAACGGTTTGCAAATAAAATCATCAGCACCTGCACGGCGGGCTGTTTGCTCGGTTTTGCGGCTTGCGGACATGATAATGACAGGAATGTCTTTTGTCTTTTTCTGTTGTTTCAGCTGTTCGGCAATCTTTTCTCCGGATAGATTGGGCATCCACAGGTCTAAAAGGATAATGTCAGGTTTGACATTGTTTATTACGGAAAATATCTGCTCGCTGACAGTAACTGTTGTTACATCATATCCTGCATCACGAAGGACGATACCGGCAACATCTACAATGCCTTCGTCATCGTCGCAGATAAGTACTTTTTTACCATAAGATTAAATTATATTTTTAACGGAAGGGTGAAATAAAATGTTGATCCCTCCCCTTCATCACTTTCTACCCAAATTTTTCCCCGATGTCTTTTGATGATCTCACTTGAAATATATAGCCCGATACCCAAACCTGAAAATCTATGTGCTACTTTGTCAGCACGGTAGAACCGTTGAAACAGTCTTTTTGTGCTGACTTTGACATGCCGATCCCGTGATCCTGCATGGCAATTTTTGCGTATTTTCCTCTTTGGTGAGGCGGATTGAAATCTCACTTTTGTTCGGGAATACTTTATTGCATTTGATATCAAATTGGTCAGCACCTGCTCAATGCGCTGTTTATCTGCAAACAATACTGGGCGAAACTCGCAACTGACTTGCAGTTTGTGTTTTGAAGATAAATACTGAAGTGCGGTAATGGTTTTTTTATGAGACTGCACAGCTTTGTTTCTTCCAGATTCAGCTGCATTCTTCCTGATTGAATACGTGAGATATCAAGAAGATCTGAGATCATTTGGTTCATTTTATCGACATATGTGTCGGATTGTCTGATATATCTGAGAGCCTTTTCATCAGCTGTTTTCTGAAAATATTTTTCCAGAAGCTGGATGTACCCTTTAACCGTTGTGAGAGGAGTCTTTAGTTCGTGACTTGCGATACTTAAAAACTCATCCTTCAGTTGTTCAAGCCTGATTCGTGATGTAACATCCCGGAAATTCAGGACATATGACTCAATATTGGGATCAAGAAGCATGTTTGATGCGGTAATTTCGATCCATCTCCATGTTCCGTTTTTGTGTTTAGAACGGATCAGAAATGTAGTATGCTCTCCAGGATTGATTGCAATTTCCTGTAATTTGTTGCGTGTTTTATGAAGATCTTCAGGATAGATGATTGTACGTGGAATTTATAGTTAGAATTTGTTCGGGAGTATAACCCAGTATCGTTTCAATCGAGGGCGTGACATACGTTAACTTAAATTTCGTATTCATGAGTGCTATTCCGTCTGCGCTGTTTTCAATAAGTGACCGGTAGTGCCGTTCACTCCGTTCCAAAGTTCGTTGCTGGATAATCTCCTGTTCTTTTGTTTTACTTTGAAATCGTTCAATGGCATAAAGGATGGAGCGTTCAAGAAGTTCCGGCGTTATTTCGCTTTTCACGAGATAATCCTCGGCACCTAGACGGATGGCTTCTATTCCCAGTTTCTCATCCTGGATTCCGGTAAGTAGAATAAAAGGAGATGTACATAAATGTCTGGCTTTTTTAATGAATTCGATGCCGTCATGTTGTCCCATTTTATAATCCAGCAGAATGACATCATACTTACCGCTTTTACACAGCTTGAGGGCTTCGTCAAAAGTGAGATATCCAATCCACTGAAGCTTGAATTGTGCTTGTATGCTTTAGGGTTTTTTTCGTCAGCAGGAAATCGTCCTCATCATCATCGACAAGCAATGCCCGAATTTTATGAAATCTGTTTGTTACAACCGTCATAAAGTGTACTAATTACTATTCTTCGGAAGTTTTACGATTTTAAACCAGTAATTTCCGAGAGATGCGATCACGCTAATGAGCTCTTCGAATTTGACAGGTTTAGTTATAAATGAATTAACTCGAGTTTATAAGAGCGGTAAATATCTTCTTCCGCTTTTGGATGTCGTAAAAACGACAATAGGAATCTCTTTCAGATTGTCATCGGATTTTATTTCTTTCAGGGCTTCTCTTCCGTCTTTCTTCGGCATGTTCAGATCAAGGAGGATAAGTCCGGGTCGGGGAGAGCTTTCAGGACTTGTATACGCTCCTTTCTTTTCAGATAATCCATCAGTTCTTCCCCGTCTTTGACGGAGATCAGTCTGTTGAGCAATTTACTCTGCTTCAGGGCTTTAACTGTCAACAGTACATCATCCTCATCATCATCGGCCATCAGGATGGTGATTTCATTATTATTTATCATGTTTTTGATTGGGAAATTGGTAAAGATATAATAAACGTTGTTCCGACATCAGGCTTACTTTGTACGTCAATGGAGCCTTTGTGCCGCAAAATAATTTTTTAACAATTGCAAGGCCGATACCGGCTCCTCATATTTGTGGCGTCCGTGCAGCCGTTCAAAATATTAAAAATTCGATTTTTGTATTTTTCATCAAAGCCGATGCCGTTGTCTTTAATATAAATCCTGGCCATGTCATCCTTTTTCTCGCTCCAAATCCGAATGTGCGGTGTACGTTTATCATGTCGGTAGCGCAATGCATTGCTTACCAAATTCTGAAACAACTGGTACATCTGATTCTCGTCCCCGAATGTCCGGAAGATCTTTGACGGATATTTTGGCGTTTGTTTCCTGTATGTGAATGTCTAGTGTGTTCAGTAATTCAGTCATCACACGGTCAAGAGATACCGTACTGAACTCGGCTTGTTGTGTCGTGACCCGGGAATACGACAACAGATCATCGATCAGATTCCTCATTCGGGATGAGGCACTCAGCATCCTGTCAATATACAATTGGCCGTCATTATCTATTTTGTCATGATATTCCTCATGCAGGAGGTTTCGAATGACTGAATTTTCCTCAGCGGTTCCTGCAGATCATGTGATGCGATATAGGCAAATTCTTCGAGTTCTTTGTTGCTTCGTGTCAAATCTTCATTAACCTTAAGTGATCTCTTGCATTGTGGTTCTCAGTTCTTTCGTCCTGTTGGTTACTTTTTCTTCAAGACTTCTGTTACTTTCTGCTAGTTCAATTCTCAAATTTCTCAATGCTGCCAGAATCGCAACAGAAATGAATCCTCAAAGATATAAACAATCATTCTGAGAGAATCACTACCGGATGACAGCTCTGTGCGGCTCGTCGGTAAAAGGAAAAATATGCAATGGATGCACTGGTGGCAAAAAGCGTAAACAGTCCCGGACCGAAACCGCCGAGATAGGCTGTCAGGATAACCACGAAAATAAACAGAAGAAACGGTGTTTCTAATCCGATTACCGGAAGCTGCAGCTTTGTCAGTGTGACAATTAAGGTCAACAAGAAACCCAGCAGAAAATACTGCAGGTTAAGTTTCTGAATTTGCTTCCACATAGTGTCTAGACAAAAGCTTATTGTAATTGTCGAACGTAAAGATTCTGTATGAACTTACGTAATTTTTCTATTTTAGCGCATATGTTATGATAAAAATAGTTACTGAAATGCATATATGTCTTTAAAAGATCTGACTATTGTCGATGATATTCACAATGTTGACAGAAGTGATACCTTATTGCATCTCCATGACAATGCAATGCTTTCAGTAAGCTATGTTATTCTTCTTTCTATCTCAACGGTCATCTGTACGTTGGGTTTATTGCTTGACTCTCCTGCAACAGTGATCGGAGGAATGATTATTTCTCCGCTGATGTGGCCTCTGATGAAGATTTCAGCTGGGATATCTCTTGCCCGACAAAGATACATTACTCAGTCGCTTATTCTTCTTTTGGTTTCTGTTGTCATCAGTCTGGCGAGTTCGTTTCTGATTACTCTTGTTTCTCCGCTGAAAGTGGTAAGTCCGAAATACTGACCCGCACGCAACCGACATTACTTGATATTGTCATTGCTCTTTCGGCAGGAACAGTCGCGGCATTTGCGATTGTTCAAAAGAGGATTTCTTCAAGTCTGGCGGGAGTTGCGATTGCGACATCTCTTATGCCTCCCTTGTGTGTCGGGGGAATCGGCCTGGCACTTCTCAATCCGAAAATCGCTTCAGGTGGACTCCTGTTATTTATTGCCAATGTGGTTTCCATTATTTTTGTTTCAATTTTCGTTTTCCGGATTGTTGGTATCGAAACGCATGGTTCTCAAAAACTTCAGAAAACGGGATTATCTTTGTTGCTCTTATGCTGGTTATTACGGCGCTACCGCTGTTTTTCTTTCTCAAAACTACTCATTTGAAGCAATGGCTTATCAAAAACTCAGCGTGTGTTGAGTACGTCATTAGAAGGTTTATCACCGTCAATTTATTTAGAGAACGTCAAAACCCGCTTGGAAACTTCGAAAGAAAACGGCTCTGAGCTAATCAGAGTGGATGCAGACGTGTTGATCCCTGAGGATATGGTCATAGATTTTAGGCAAAAGAAGCAATTATTACCGCCCTGGAAAACGCGTTAAATAAAAATGTTATTTTAAATTTACGGGTCCAAAAATCAATTGCGCTGCAGACGGAAACCGATATCCAAACAAGACGTACTAAGGATCAGCTCGCTCACATCTTACTGCGGGAAATTTCTGAAATTGACCGATCTTTTAGTATTGATTCGGTCTCAGTGTATCCTGTCGATAACAACTTATGGTCTGTGAATGCCGTATTGCGGAGTGATCCTTCGATACAGTTTACTGAGGAAAAGAGGAGTGATATTGAATCAATGATGAGTAATCAAATCCAGACACCTGTTTCGCTTGACCTGGAAATTATTTCACGCATAAGTCTGCAGGGAAAGCCGGAAGTACTTATAAATGAAATTCAGAATTACGTAACATTGTACCTTGAGGATATGTATCCGGATGTAACCGTTACGGATGTCTCGATAACCAAGCGCGAAAATACATCCCGTTATGATATTGTGCTGACAGTCACTGCTTTGCCGAACCAAAATATCAGCAAACGGGATATCGACAATCTGAAACTGCTGCTCAATGTCAAGTATGACGGTGTCTTTAGTATGAGAATTGACCAGATTGAGAAGAAAGTTTACGTATTTTGATCTTTTACAAATCTCTCACCTATGCCTGATCTTCTATTCATAAATTCAGGGTAAAGTCTTCTCATGCCATATCAACAACGTTCTGACCTGCCGGAACGGGTCGCTGACACTCTTCCGAAACACGGTCAGGAAATATACAAAGAAGCATTCAACTCAGCCTGGGATCAATATGATAAACCTTCCGAACGCAAAGAAAACCGTGATCGGGAGGAAACTGCCCATGCCGTCGCCTGGTCCGCAGTTAAAAAGGTTTATCAGAAGAATAGCCGGGGAAATGGGTGAAGAAGAATGATTAGTTGACAACAACTCAATAACCCGGCTGTCATCTACCTGACTGAAATGACGGTAGTAATTGCCTACAGCTCTCAGATCATGCGGTGTGAGAATGGTAACTATCTCATCTGCGTTTTTCCTGAGACGGGGAGACTGTCGGCTGCACAAACCGGGGCTGCAAATATAATTTCTTTTGGTTTTAACATACGGGCTGCCTGGAGAGAAACGTGTGCGGTCAAGCCTGTCGCAACTCCGTCGTCTATCAGAAATAGACTCTTTCCCCGAACATATGAGAGACTTCTGTTATGACGGTAGAGCAGAATCCGCCTTTTCAGCTCCCGTTTTTCTGTCTCAACAAGATCTTCAAGCTGTTTTTGAGATATTCTCAAGTGGTTGACAAGTGGCCTATTTATATAGCGAGTATCAAATTCAGATATCGCTCCGATTGCAAACTCCGGCTGCGAGGCTCGGCAATTTTTCTTGCAATAAGTACATCAAGGGGAAGGTGAAGCCTTTCGGAAACGGGTGCAGCAACCTCAACACCTCCGCGGGCAGAGCCAGAATGACAGTTTCTTTTGTAACAAACCGCTGCAGAAGGACAGAAAGTTTTCACCTGCCGTATATCGATCCTCAAAAAATCGGATAATCACTATTACCTTTTTTATGCATACATACGAATATTGCTGCTATCAGTAAATACTATGTCATTTGCTTGAAAATAGTGTAATAACAAGGTAAGGTATCTGTAATAATGACCTTACACTCGTATTACGCATTACTAACAGGAAATAAATATCAGATTGATAGGATATGACGTATAAAAATTTCTCATTTTTGGCATATGGAAAATTCGGATAGAGAAGAATGGCAAGAGGAGCTGAAATATCTTGAAGAAAGGTTGACGGAAGCATCTTCGGAAGCTAAACAGGAAATTCAAAAGCGGATTAATGAGCTTAAGTCACGTCTTGAAGAGACAGCTGATTAGTGAGGCGTCACAACATTAGCAGGATTTCCGTTCATGAAATCTTTGATATTATCGATGGTGGTGTGTTCAATCCGCGTCAGGGCCTCAACACTGTTGAATGCATTGTGAGGGGTAATCAGTACTTTAGGTGATTTATAAGGAAGTGGTCCATTATGAGCGTTTTCATATCGGCATCCTGCTGGAATTGGGGAGATAATATCTCTGCCTCTTCTGAAAGCTCTTTTTCCTCTTCGAGGACATCGAGAGCAACTCCTCGAGAATTCCTTCATTGAGCCCCTGCACTAAAGCTTCCGTCTGAATGAGACCGCCGCGGGCTGTATTTATGATATAGCTTCCTTTCTTCATGGTCTTAATATTGTCCAGGTTTATGAGATGTTTTGTTTCCGGAACGAGCGGAAGATGAAGCGTGACGATATCAGACTGCGAAAGAAGTGTTGCGATATCGACATATTCAAATCCATATCTCTGCTGAAGCTCCGGATCCTGTGATCTGTTATAAACAAGTGTTTTCATTTTCAAACCGTGAGCAATACGTAGGACGTTAATGCCTATTTTCCCCAGCCCGATAATCCCAATAGTTTTCCCGAATACATCTATGCCTCTTATTTGTGTGTGGTCAAAGTTCAGCTGCTTTGCCTGATTGACTGAAGCATAAATTTTTCTGGTCAAATTCAGAATAAGTGCAAAGGTATGCTCTGCAACGGTGTTGCTTCCGTATTCAGGGACATTGCAAACGGTGATATTATGCTCTTTGCAGTAAGCAAGATCAATATGATCATACCCCGTCGAACGGGTGGCGATACATTCAAGTTGCGGCAGTTGTTCCAATACTCTTTTGGAGAGATCGGAGTAGATGAATGAAGAAACGATCTGCGCATCCTGATACTGTTTGGCATTTTCATGTGTCAGTTGTTCCGATACCAGTTCAGCCTGCGGGAACGTACCGTCGATGATTTCCCGTTCCCATCCTTCGGTTTCAAAATACACAATTCTTTTATCCATATATATTCATATGATACAATAGAAAGCTCAGGATGCTAGCTCAATACGCAAAGCAGGCTGTCATGTTTGCCGTAGTCAGCATGCTTTGTATTACACAAAAAGCTTTTGGATCCGAACTCGTAACTATACCAAGAACACAACAGGAGCGATATTGTCCCGTCTATTACGATAAGAAATTCTGCAGTTTTACTCAAAACAACGCGGAATGCGTAAAAGGCGTCTCCGTTCGTGTCCCGACACCCACTCCCACTCCAACTTTCACCCCTTCACCGACTGCTACTCATACCCCCGCTCCCGATCAACAGGAATCATCTGAAGAACCGGCTGAAACGGAACAACCGGAAAACCAAGTTCTCTCAGTGCCGATGCAATTTTTGAAATGATTAACAATCACCGTACATCACTCAGTTTACCGCCGTTTCAAAAGGATGATCAATTGTGCACCTTAGCCCGAGAACGCGGTCCTGAACTGTATGATGAGATTTTTGTGACGCACAATATTCACGGCGGATTTTATGCCAGGAACTTACCGTATTGGATCACTGAAAATATGAAATACGGTGATAGCGAAACGGATGTTTTCAACTGGTGGCTGAATTCAGGTATTCACCGCAGGGCCATTGAAGGCAACTTTACCTACAGTTGCGGAGAATGTTACGGTAATAGTTGCGTGCAGCTTTTTACCAGCTATCAACCAAAGTAACGGTTTTTTCTGTTCAAATTATCTTTCTTGACTTATTGAGCCCATATTCTTTATAGTTAGTATTCAATACCCGGTTATTGCAATTTATTAATTTCATAATTTTATGGACGACAATCAGACAAATGAACAGGAACAGTTAGAAAGTACTGAGACAATTGAAGAAGCTGTGGAAGCTTCTACCAATGTCAATTCAGACAATAAAGTCGAACGCATTATGAGTCTTGAGAACATGATAAACGGGTATCTTATGGATCTGGAAAAGCTTCAAAAAGATCTGAAGGAACAATCGACTATGCTTAAAGATACGTTTGAAAATGATGCTGAGTATGCAGCCGCAAGCGAGAAAGCCAGAGAAGTACAGAAAATGAAAAGGAGATTAAAGACAAACTTATCAGTGATCCGTCTGTCGCATTGCTTGATGCAAAAGTAAATGATCTGAAAACGGAAGTAAAAGACGCCAGACAGGCGCTTTCTGACTATCTGCATCAATACTATTTGGAAAGCGGTTTGACTCAGATAACAGACTCATCAGGAGAAGTTCGTGAAATTGTGACTTCAGTCAAACTGGTCAAAAAGAAAGACTAATTTATTTGCGGGAAAAACCCTGAAATACGTAGGCAATCACGCCGACAATGAGTGCCAGTACGAGAATATTGGAAAACCGACGACGGTAATGATGCCGAAAAATGACAAAAGCCAGAGGACAAGGATAATGCTTGCCAGTCCTCTAAACGGCCACGGCAACAAGCCGATCACCCAGAGTATGATCGCAAACACCAGTAGATCATACAAAGATATCGTTTTTCCGAAAGCCACAAGCAAGCTGATATCGTGCAAAGCCAGATACGGAATCTGGATATATCCCAGAATGAAAAGTAATACCAGAAAAATAAGTACGATTGATATCATGTTTTTATTATAACAAGAGAAACGGCCGCAATTTCTTTCTTACGGTACTCTTACGAATACCCCTCTTGACGGCCTCTTTGTGATTTGATACCATGAAGACATGGGACTTATTGTGAAGATACTGATAAATTCTCTGGCAGTCGCACTTACTGCTTATCTGCTTCCGAATGTTGAAATTGACAGCTTCCTGACTGCCATCATCGTGGCTTTTGTTCTTGCCGTTATCAATACCTTTATAAAACCGATTGTAACGATACTGACATTGCCTATCAATATTCTCACGCTTGGGATACTTTCATTTATCATCAACGGTTTATTTATCCTGCTTGCCAGTAACCTTGTAGACGGATTCACAGTCACCGGGTTTCTTTGGGCAGTCATCTTCAGCATTGTTCTCTCAATCGTCTCGGCAGTTCTCGGGATGTTTACCAAATAAGTCCGCTTGAACTCTCATAAAATAATCATTATGATGTACGACGCACTCGCCGCCCGTTTTATGTATTACCAATCAGAATATGCAAGACTCAATCACCTGTCCTAACTGTAAAAGACCAATTCCGCTGACCGAGGCAATCACCCATCAAATTGATGAAAAATACGAAAAGGAACTGGAATCGGTAAAGCAAAAAGCTGAAGAAGAACGTCAACGCCTCATTGAACTTTCCAAAAAGAGGATCGAGGAAGAAAAGCAGAAATCACGAGAAGAGGCAACAAAAGAACTCAAGAAAAAAAATTCAGGATGAAATGGAACTGCAGATCAAGAACACTCAGGAGGAATCGAAAGAATTGAAAGAACAGAAAAAACAGCTGCAGGAACAATTGCTTGAAATGAATAAACTGATGCGCAAACTGCAGGATGAGAACCGTGAGAAAGAACTCGAAATGCAAAAAAATTTAATGAAGAGCAGGATAAGCTGCGGAAAGAAGAGCAAAGGCGCATAGAGGAACAGTACAAACTGAAAATGCTTGAACAGGACAAGAAACTCTCTGATGTTCTCAAAGCAAATGAGGAGCTGCGGAGAAAATTGGAACAAGGGTCACAGCAAATGCAGGGCGAAATCCTTGAACTTGCATTAGAGGAATTACTTCAAAAGGAATTTCCGTTCGATGAGATAAAAGAGGTCCCGAAAGGGGTAAACGGTGCCGATATCATTCAGATTGTCCGAAACAGGGCGGGAAAGTCTGCGGGACGATCATCTGGGAGACAAAACGTACGAAAAGCTGGAGTCATCAATGGATTCCGAAACTAAAGACAGATCAGCGGACCGTGAAAGCGGAAATCGCCGTTCTTGTCTCAGAAATTATTCCTGACGGGATCGATCATTTCGGATTGAGTGACGGTGTCTGGGTCTGCGGATATGAGTATATACTGGGTGTAGCCGGTGCCCTTCGGTCACAGCTTCTTGAGATTGCGTCTGTGCGTGCCGCACAAAAAGGCCAGGAAGGGAAAATGGAAGTACTGTATGAGTATGTGACAAGCACGGAGTTTAAACATCGGGTAGAGGCAATTCTTGAGTCATTCAGTGCGATGCAGGAGGAAATTGAAAAAGAACGCCGCTGGTTTGCACTCAAATGGGCACGCGAAGAAAAAATTTACGGAAAGTTTTTGATTCAACACTGGGAATGCAGGGTGATTTGCAGAGTATTGTAGGCAAATCTCTTCCGGAGCTTGAAAGTGTAAAAATGTTGCCGGGAGAAGAAAAACCGATCCATGCATTGAAGAACGAGAAAGAAAATACACTATTCGATACAGAAGAAGTATAATGATCTTATGCATGACCTTGGCGTTTTCTCGTTCTGATTCCGGTTACGGTTATTTCTATTGCACTTTTCGTAAACTCATCAGAAGTTCTTCCCAAATCTTCCGAAACAAAGAATTCTGATTCATATATTGAGGAAAGCTATACATCTCAGACTGCGGTGACGCCGACTGTATCTCAAAATCCTCTCAGCAGACTCTTTTCAGGAAAGTCAGGTTCTGATTTTGATCTTGACGGTCCGCTGATTTGTGATTATGAAGATGAAGCCGCTGATTTCACGATACGAATTTTAAACAAAAATATATACGTTCAGATAAAAGAAGAAGAGCAAACGACAAAAGTTCTTTTAAAGGACGGAAACCTTTACAAATGGATACAGGGTGAATATACCGGTGAGAAGATAATGAATTTGGGGCAATATCTCAACTTGTTTGATACATTCTCCGCTTTTCTCACACCGGACATGATTCTATCGATGATCAATAAAGTGGAAGGAGCGCCCGCTCTTACTCAAACCCAGATTGAAGATTTAAAAAATCATGTCGGGAAGGAGAAATCGATACAAGTGTTTTTACCGTTCCGGCTGCCGTGAAGTTTGAAGAAATCCAGATGCAGGATATTAATAACCCCGAACGCTTCGAGGTAGATTAAGCCAAAAAAACTGGCTACGACCTACTTTCCCCGTCCTACGATTTGTAGCGAGTATCATCGGCGCTAACCCGTTTCAAGACTCTGTTCGGGATGGGAAGAGTTGGTTCCAGGTCGCTCAAGTAACCAGAGCCATTATTATATCTCAAGGTAATTTCAGATGCAAGTGTTATTTAAGAGCCTCTCAAAGATATATGTATTTTTGCTATAATGGAGCTTGATGCCATCCTTACCATCCCCTCAAACAATATGACACGGACATTCCTGGTCCGTCCTGAGGTCCAGTTCACCACACAGCATGAGGATGAAGAAGTGGTTTTGGTTGTCAGAAGGCATATATTGACGCAGATACCCTGGATTTTTAATACCGCTGTTTTCATTGTTCTCGTGGTAGTTGCCAATTTTCTTTACCGCAGGCGATTAGTGAACGACATATATTGGTGGTAAATCTTTTGCCGCGTTTTTCATCTTCAGTTATGTCTGGGTGAATTTTTTGCTTTGGTACTTTACAGTAGGGATGGTCACAACAGAACGAGTTATTGATCTGGATTTCCTGAATATTTTATATAAGGAATTTTCCGCAACTACGATCATACAGGTAAGTGATATTACGACCAAGGTCGGCGGATTTTTCGGTTCGATGTTTCATTTCGGAGACGTCCTCGTAAAAACCGAAGGATTTCAGCAGAATATCGAATTTGATGACATTCCCAACCCGTCAGATGTTGTGAAAATTATCAATTCCCTGATGCCGAAAGACGTCGGAGGTCCCCAATAATAATATGGACGCAATTGTCGATCTTCTGACTCATCCGACCGGCGAAGGGTTTTTCTATTTATTTTTCAAAGCTTTTGCAGTACTTTTTCCGTTTCATATTTGGTGTATGCTATAGTCATAGCAAGACAAACACATACCATGAATGAGACGTTTCATACGAGGTCATCATGGCTGCTTATGTTGATTTCTGTGTTGCAGATCGTATTTGGGCTCATTTTGATTGCGGCATCACTTTTTATTATCTAAACTTATGTTACAGGCAAGACCGGAAGGATATGTCGGAAAACAATTCGCGGAAGGTTTTACCAGCTATTTCGTTGCCGGGCATTATTTCGGGATCCTTTCCATTGAAGACGGTTTGACACAGGATGAAGGCAAGCAGATTCTGGAACGGTTTAAAGAAGGGCTTCTTTCTTCTGATGTCAGCGATCTTTCAAGCTTTGAGTCTACGGTGAGCAGCCTCATTTTGTCGCTGAATTTTCCAGCCCATGTTGCTCTTGCAATAGGTACAGAGATAGATGGAATTTTGTATGTAAAAACAATCGGTGAAGGCCAAATTTTCTTCCGTCGCGGACAGCGATTTGATCAGCTTATCTCAGGAGACACTTCAGGTTCAGGGTATCTCAAAGAATTTGATCTGGCGGTCTTTACTACAACAAGAATTCAGGAAGTAATCGGTAGCTCAGAGGACATTCAGGCATTTGTGGATATGTCCCCACCGCAAAACATAATTGAAAAGATTAACAGTGAGGAATACGGAGAAGAGGAAACCGGTTTTGTTGCCCTTTTGTAGAGTTTACCAAAAGAGAAGCAGTCGCCGCCCCTTCCATTCTTGATGAGGTCGGTCCGAAAATAAATGATCCGCTTTCAGTACCTGAGCCTGAGATTGAGGAACCTTCTTACCAACCTCCTCAGCAATCTTTGTCAGGAATGCCTATGGTGGATATGGCTGACTACAAGAAAGAACCAGCACAGAATAAAATCATGGATATCATCCGCAGCAAGGGATTTATTGTTGTAACTGTTATCGTTTTGTTTATGCTGTTAGCCTGGAGTGTTATGTGGGGCAATCAGCGGAGACAGGCAGCAGCTTTAGATAAAAAGTTGAAACGACTAAAACTGAGATTCAGCAGACGTTGGATAAAGCAAAAGATGAAGCATTTTGAACCTGGATCAGTCTCTGATACTTTTATCGGATGCAAAAACCAAGTATGAGCAACTGAAGCAGGAAGCAGGGAAAGCAGAGCACAACAATTAGCTGAGATTCAGACCATGATTGCCGATGCTGAATCGGCGATTCTCAAGCGTGAAGAAAAACCGTATGATGAATTTTATGATCTGGCACTTGATGAAAAAGATGCCAAGGGCGATGCAATAGGAAAAGAAGAAGATATATTGGCGATTCTCGATACTGCAGCCAAGAAAGTGCACGTGCTCGATCTTCAGAAAAATCCCTGGAACAATATGTGAACGGTGATTTGGCTGATGCGACAGCAGTTACTTTGTACAATGACGAAGTATTCTTCTTCAATCCTGAAAAAGGAGTTATGAAATTCACCTCTCAGAGCAAAGTCAACTCTCTTATTCCCGCGGATGACGAGTGGGGCAAAATCTCTGATATTGAGATCTACAACGGAAATATTTATCTTTTGGATAGTGAAAAAGTGCTATCTATAAATATCTTGTGACTGAAGGCGGGTATTCGGATAAAAAATTCATACCTTACTTCGGACTCTTCGGATCTGGAAAATGCGACCGGAATGTCTATAGATTCAGCCGTGTATGTCTCCACAAAAACGGATGTCCATAAATTTTTGTCGGGTGCACCGGAGTCATTTTCACCGACATTCCCCAATGAAAATCCTCAGTTTGACGGTATTTATACCTCAGCGGATGATGAGCAGGTTTATGTCCTCGATACGGCACAGGCATCGGTATACGCTCTTACCAAAGAAGGGAATATCAAAGGACACTTCAGTCAAGCGTATTTGCGAAAGCGATCGGGATCTATATTTTTGAAGGAGCCGTACACGTCATTTCCGGCGGTAAGATCTTCAGTGTATCACTTAATTAGCCTGTATAATGGTTACCTATGGAAAAAGATGAACGGCTTTTGATCGAAAAACTGCTCCGTAAAGATTCTCAGGCGCTTCATACTTTGTACAAAACATATCATGCTGAATTGTGCAATTTCGTCACCAATCGGCTTTCTGACCATCATCTAGCCGAAGAGCTTACTCAGGATATACTCATACAATTTCTTGAAAGCATTCGCGATTTCAGATATCAGTGTTCCGTGAAGACATTTCTGTTTACCATAGCCAGAAACAAAGTCATCGATCACATAAGGAAAAAAAAAGATAAAACGGGTCTTTTTCTCACATCTGCCGTCATTTGTCGTCGACGGTCTGGCAACCGTTGTCATGGATGAAGACCTGGAAAGACACGAACTGACACAGAAACTGGAACAGACTTTCAATGAGCTGCCGCATGATTATCAGTTGGTTTTACGACTAAAGTATATAGAGAACAGATCAGTCAAGGAGATCTCGGAAGTACTGGTGAGATCCTTTAAATCGACGGAAAGCCTGCTTTTCAGAGCACGAAAGGCTTTCATCGATATCTATAGCAGTTTGGCGTAATGCATGAATCAACAATCGGAAATTCCCGACAAATTATTTCAGAAATTTCAGCAAATATACTCATTGCCTCCGAACGATCTTCATAATGAGTTCCTGACCTCTTGGTATAAATTCCTGACCGCCCCGCTGAAACGAATTCCGTTTCTTTATATTATTCCTCTTTCCATCCTTATTGCCGTATTGCTGTATTTGACAGTCGGTCAATTACTTATTCGTCTTGTGTCTCTTCTTCAACATGGATTTTAAACACATGTCGGCAGGAATGATTTCCTCATTCCTTTTTTTTTGTGCGTCGTGTGCTGTATCTCATTGTTTCTCCATACAAAGCCATGCGTGAGATTTCCGAAGATGATGACATGCTGCAGGTTCTGTATATTTTTATCTGTATCGGAGTCTATTTTTACTTTGCAAATAATCTCAGAACCTATCCTCATGCTCCCTGGGTATTGTTTTTCATGACGGTGTTTCATTATCTTATTACAGCTACATATTTTGCGCTTTTTACCATTCTTTCGACAAAAGAACATCGGATTAAAATTGCCCCATTTCTGCTGCTTTTCAGTTACGCACTCATCCCGACTCTCATCTGGTTTATTACTAATTCCGTATTGTATGCTTTGATACCTCCTCCCGCACACCGTCCTTTCTCGGCAAAGGCTTCAGTCTTCTGTATGTCAGTTTTTCGATCGGCATGTTGCTTTGGAAGATTATTGTGACTTATCTTGCGATCAGGTTCGCGACAGGCCTGAGATTTTTCCGGATTGTATACAGCATGCTCTTATATCTGATAGCCGTTGTACCGTATTCAATCCTTTTGTATTCTTTGAAGTTTTTCAGAATTCCTTTTTGTAAGAATTTTGTAAGTGAATGATTTTCTCCAGGAGTACGACTACAAGTACATGAACTTGAGAAGTGCAAAAACAACGAAAGAGCGACGGACATTGATTGAAACGGAAAAACAAGTTTCATTAAAGTCATTGACCGGGGTTTTGGTAGATGAGGAAACAAGTATTCACTGTGAAAATCTGGTCGGAGCCATCTCTCTTCCGCTCGGTGTAGCCGGTCCTCTTAAAGTACTCGGCTCTGAAAAAACATATGAAACACTCATTCCTTTAGCTACGACTGAAGGCGCACTTGTCGCATCGGTCAGCCGTGGATGTAAAATCATCTCCCAAGCCGGCGGAGCGATGACAACTGTTGACCCTGTCGGGACAACGAGAGGTCCGGTTTTCGAGACAAAAAGTATCCGACACAGTCGGGAATTGATTAAGACAGTCCAATCACATTTTGAAGTTCTTTCAGCAGAAGCCGAAAAACATCATCTCACCTTGAACTTATTGATATAGAAACGGCAGTAAACGGAAAGTATGTATACATGCGTTTTGTATATGATACCGATCAGGCCATGGGTATGAATATGGTGACGATTGCGACTGATCAGATTGTTTCCTATATTGAAGGGCATTTTGACACGAGATGTATTGCAGTAGCAGGAAATTATGATGTTGACAAAAAACCGGCATGGCTGAATGTCATCCGCGGAAGAGGCAGGGTTTGTCAAGCGGAGATTGTCATTCCGGAAAAACTTGTCATTGATCTTTTGAAAGTCACGCCGAAAGCACTTGCAAAGACGGTCATTATGAAATGCTGGGCAGGATCAATGATGTCCGGCTCGATGGGTTTTAATGCTCATTTTGCCAATATCGTTGCCGCCTTTTTTTACCGCGACAGGACAGGATATCGCTCATGTCGTGGAGGGATCACTCGGCATCACGACAGCAGAAGTCTGTGAAAACGGAGATCTTTATTTTTCTGTTTACATGCCTGATGTCATGCTCGGCATGGTCGGCGGAGGAACAAAGCTGAAAACACAGACAGAAGCGCGCAGTATGACAGGCGCTTCAAACACAAAATGAACTAGCAGAAGTTTTGGTTTCCGCCGTGCTGGCGGGAGAATTATCACTTTTGGCCTCTATTACGGAGAAGACCCTTGGAAAGGCCCATAAAAAATTAGGAAGATAATATGATAGGAATTGTTGACTACGGATTTTATATCCCAAAATATCGGATCAAAGTAGATGATGTCGCAAGACAGTGGGGAAAATGTACCGACAAGGTCGAACGGTCCTTGCGTGTCACAGAAAAAGCCGTAGCCGGACGTGATGAGGATATGGTGACTATGGCCTTTGAAGCCTCGACAATGGCACTTGCAGGACACGAAGGGCTCAAAAAGATATCGGAGCGGTATTTATCGGATCAGAAACGTTTCCGTATGCAGTCAAGCGGTTTCTACATCGCTTGCCGATTGGCTCGGCCTGTCGAATGATTATCTTGCGTATGATACTCAGTTTGCCTGCAAAGCGGCAACAGGAGCCCTTATTTCAGCTCAGGCTTTGGTGAAGTCGGGAGATATCGAGTATGCCCTAGTCTGTGCGTCTGATAAAGCAAATGCCCGACCGAAGGATACTCTTGAGTACTCAGCAGGATCAGGTGCAAATGCCTGGCTTCTCGGGACAAAAGATGTAATACTTGAAATTATTGACTGGCATTCATATTCTTCCGATACTCCGGATTTCTGGAGGCGTGCAAAGGCCGATTATCCTTCACATGCGGGACGTTTTACGGGATCACCGGCATACTTCAGGCACATTCTTTCATCCTCAAAAGCCCTTCTTGAAAAACAGAATATTACCGCGCAGGATATCACATACGGTGTGTTCCATATGCCAAATGGCAGTTTTCCCCTGAAGGCAGCACAGAAGCTCGGTTTTACCAGGGAGCAAGTCGAAAAGTCATATGTTGTGCCGGTACTCGGCAACTCATACTCTGCATCTGCTTTGATGGGACTTGTTGCAACGTTGCAATATGCGAAGGCAGGAGATACAATATTTTTCGCTTCATACGGCTCAGGCGCAGGTTCAGATGCAATCCTTTTTAAGGTGACGGCGGCTATTGAAGAACGAAGAAAACAGTTTAGGGAAGCAATCGAGAAAAAAACATATATTGATTACGGCACATACATGCAGTACATGCATATTATCTAAAACCATGAAAAATCAAAACGCAATAATCGGATACTATTCGACGAAATTCGGAGAGCTTTGGGACAAAACTCTTGACGATCTCATTCTAAATGCTTTTCAGGGAATCTTACAGGAAACCAAACTGGAGCCATCTGATATCGATGCGGTTTTTTTGGGAAACATGCTTGGGGGAGTTGTTGAAGAGAACCTTCTGCTTTCAGCACATATTTCTGAGCTTACGGGAATACATGTCCCGGTATATCGTGTTGAGGCTGCGTGTGCATCAGGAGGTTTGGCGTTCCAAACGGCTGATGAGTATCTGAAAAGTCATCCTGATTCCTCGGTGATGGTTCTCGGCGCGGAAAAAATGACGGATATCGGAGCTTCTGAGATTACAAGAAGTCTTGCTGCTGCAGCATCCGTGGAGGAACAGTCAGCCGGGCTGACGTTCCCCGGAGTCTATGGATTATTAGCCCAGATGTATCTTGATACTTACGGCTACAGTGAGGAGCATTTGGCCAGTATTTCCGTAAAAAACCATGCCCATGGAGTCCTGAATGAAAAGGCACACTTCAGAAGATACGTGACAATCGATAATGTGCTGGAAAGTCCGTATGTTGCCTATCCTTTAAAGGTTCTTGACAGTTCCCCGATCTCAGACGGTGCCGCTGCGGTGATACTTTCAAATAAAAAGGAATTGATCTCCAAATCAAAGGCAGTAAGCATTCTGGCAAGTGAGGTCGCGACTGATTCAATTTCGATTGCAAAACGGAAAAAACTGGACACACTGGAAGCAACGGTCATTGCTGCGGAAAAAGCATTTCATCATGCGGGTATAGACAGACAGGATGTGCATGTTATGGAAGTACATGACTGTTTTTCAATAGCGGAAATTTTGGCCTTGGAAGATCTCGGTTTTTGGGAAAAAGGACAGGGAGGTAAGCTGGCGAAAGAGATGGTCACCTCCCGTGATTCAGGCAGTAATCTCATCGTAAACACATCTGGAGGATTGAAAGCTGCCGGTCATCCGGTCGGAGGTACGGGTATCAAACAAATAGGAGAGATATATCTCCAGTTGACCGGACAGGCAGGAGAACGGCAGGTAAAAAATCCGCAGTTCGGCCTGACTCACAACGTCGGCGGAAGCGGAGGAGTTGCAGTAGTTAGTATTTTAGGAGCGTAATTATGTCGCAAAGTGCAGTACGCGTCTGGCGTAAACAACAACAGGATAAAAAGAAATTAGGGCATACCGGGACTATCAGGTCATGGACGGAAGTGTTTGTTTCACCGCCGAAATTTGATTCGATCACACCTTACACAGTTGTTCTGGTGGAACTTGATACAAAGGAACTTGTCTACGGGCAACTGGTTGATTTTTCCGCAGATGAACGGAAAATCGGTGCAAAAGTGACATCGGTCTTTCGGAAAGTCGGTGATGTGGGGCCGGAAGATGTTGTTGAGTACGGAGTCAAGTTCAAACCTGCAGCATGATGATAACATATTCTGCCCCGGGGAAGATTATTCTTTCAGGAGAACATTCCGTTGTCTATACTAAGCCGGCACTTGTGACAGCAGTCGATCTACTTCTCACTGCTACGATTCAAACGGGAACTCCCTCGAAGTTTGATCCAAAAGTGAAGGAAGCCTTTGCATACTGTGACGGCATTGTAAAAGCGTATCTGGAAAAACAGTCTGTACATATACATGATCAGGAATTCTCTTTTTCCGTACGTTCCGAGATTCCTGAAGGACGTGGAATGGGTTCATCTGCAGCATTTTGTGTCGCGACCGTGGCTGCACTTCTTCATTTCTATACCGGAAAACCATACGACAAAGAAACGATCAATTCGCTTGCCTATAAATGTGAACATCATTTTCACGGCATGCCGTCAGGAGTTGACGTCAGTGCTTCCTGCTTCGGCGGGCTTATTTACTATCGGAAAGAGTTTGAGTTTTTGAAGTATATTTCGGCGCTCAACTTCAAAATCCCCAAAAACATACAGGACAAACTCGTATTAATTGATTCCGGAAAACCTGTGGAATCTACCTCGGATATGGTGAAGCTAGTCGGAAAAAAATACAATACGGAGACTTCAGCCATGGAACAAACGCTTGTCGGTATCGAAAAAGTGACTAAACGGATGGTTGTATCAATCGTGAAAGAAGATCTTACCTTTTTTTCCGAGTGTATTGGAGAAAATCAGAAATTGCTTGTCGACTTTGGGATCGTATCAACAAGCACACAAGCATTGCTCGATGAACTTACACCGTACGGTGTAGGGAAGGTGACAGGAGCCGGCGGACAGCAGGAAGGTTCAGGGCTGATTTTGTTCGTTATAAGAGATACGGAAGGATTCGAAACTTATTGCAGAGAGAAAAAACTCCGTACAATTCCTTTTCAGCAAAACTTTGAAGGAGTACTAGAAGTCAGGGAATAGTACTACTGCTCCTGAATAGTCGGCAGTGAAAATCTCCAGTTCCCCTGTGCATCACGTTTGATAAGCCCGAGAACATCTCCTGCTACTGCTGCAAATAATCCCAGTGCGGCAACCATGATCACAATACCGAGCACGGCATTCGTCATTTTCTGTCTTGCCTTATCCAGTTTGTCCTGATCTCCTCCGCCGGTGATCCAGTCAAATGCACCCCACAGAAGATAAAAAAGCACCAGAATCACACCGATGATAAGAGCCATGCGGATGCTGAAAACCATGATGCGGGAGATTCCTTCAACCGGGTTCGTCCAAGTCGGACCGGGGGGCTTCACGGGTGTACCGAATACGTTGCTGACCGGTGAAGTAAGTAATATCTGGTTCGTTTTCTCAAAAAGTATTGAAAGGTTCATATTGGAATTTCAAGTTTGAAAATAAATGCAAGCAGCCGGACGATCAGGAATGCAGCCACAATAATA
Organism: Candidatus Roizmanbacteria bacterium; assembly: GCA_016700135.1. Taxonomy (NCBI): domain Bacteria; phylum Candidatus Roizmaniibacteriota; species Candidatus Roizmanbacteria bacterium. The sequence goes on along the minus strand of CP065004.1, from coordinate 203,862 downwards.
AGCATTCCGACGGCAGCATACACAGCGGTTTGCCGTGCCTGCTGGAGTTTGTCAGGTTCATCACCGGCAGTCAGGATTTGATACCCTGCCCACATAAACATCGCACCGAAAATGACAACGCCGATAATGGTCAGAGTAGGTACAACGATACTGAGTAAGGTGTTTATGTCTCCGAATCTTGAGGCGGGAAAAATGTCTTTATCACGTATATCTATCTGAAGAAGAGATTGAAAGGCTAGCTTATACATATACCAATGAGTGTATACCAATCCTGAGGCAAAAGCAAGATATATGCTTACGTGATCTTGTTATAATATGGAGTTATGCATCAATCAGAACTCAAACATGTCGCAATTATCCCTGACGGAAACCGCAGGTGGGCCCGTTCTAAAGGGAAGCCGTCGATAGAGGGTCATCGGTATGCCGTAGAACACACCCTTCCTGATCTGTTTGATGCAGTCCAGGAATTGGGGATTGAGTATTGCACCGTGTGGCTGCTTTCTCCGGAGAACTTCACTAAACGGACGCAGGAAGAAGTCAGTAATCTCCTGTGGCTTCTCAAACTATTCCTTAAAAAACGGATTGAGGAGCTTGATAGGAAAAATGTGAGGATGCGCATTATCGGTGATATAGCGAATCTACCGGCAGACACACAAAAAGAACTTGAGGCGGCGATCGAAAGAACAAAGACAAATACCGGCACTGTAGTTACGTTTGCCATAAATTACGGCGGCAGAGATGAGTTGGTTCGCGCGATAAGAAACATTGTACGGGAACATGTTGATCAGGAATCAATAACCAAAGAATATATCTCAAACCGTATTGATACAAAAGATCTGCCTGATCCCGATCTTGTGATTCGAACAGGCGGAGACAAACGCACTTCAGGTTTTATGCTCTGGCAGGCCGAATATGCAGAATATGCATTTGTTGACAAGCTTTTCCCTGACTTCACTCCCGCTGATCTTAAACAATGCGTCGAAGATTTCCTCCATCGTCAGAGACGGTTCGGTAAGTAATTATTACCGCATATTTCTCTCATTTTGTATATAATGAGGGTGCAAGATATGTTCTCTCCCAAGTACAACATAACCAATAAAATTCTGACGAATATTTCAAAGATTGAAGCAACTGAAGAGGTTATTAAGCATGCTCCGATACTCCCTTTATGGGAAAAAGAATTTCGTGAAGATGCCATAGTCAGATCAGTCCATCACGGTACACACATTGAAGGAAATATGCTCCAAAAGGATGAGGCAAAAGACGTCCTTCGGGGAAAAGATGTGATGGCACGGGCACGTGATGTCCAGGAAGTGATGAATTATCGGAAAGTAATTGATTTTATTGATGAAGAAGCAAAAAAACAGGTCCCTGAAGTCACGGAAAATACAATACAGAAAATACATTCGATCGTTGTAGATAAAATATTACCGCCCGATCAGGCCGGTGTCTACCGTACCAAACAGGTCGTAATCCGGAATTCACAAACAGGGGAAGTGACGTTCAAACCGCCTGCTCCTGTTGAGGTTCCGTACCTAATGAAGGAATTTGTCACATGGATTAACCTGACAACCAAAGATGACCTTCATCCTGTTCTGAAAGCTGGCATTGCGCATCACGAGTTTGTCCGTATTCACCCGTTTCTTGACGGGAACGGAAGAGTTTCCCGAAGCCTTGCGACACTTCTTTTGCAACAGGGTGGATATGACATCCGCCGGTTTTTCTCCCTTGAAGAATATTATGACAAAGACGCCATCATGTATTATGAAAACCTGCAAAAAGCCACAAACGGAGATATGACTTCATGGCTTGAATACTTTACTTACGGCGCCGCAGTTGAATTTGAAAAAATTAAGGATAAAATCCTCAGACTCTCAAAAGATGCCAAACTGAAAGAAAAATTCGGAGGGAAACAAATTTTTTTGACGGAAAGACAAGTGAGATTAATAGAATATATGCAGGATATCGGTTATATCCAGAACAAAGGTTTCGCTTCAATATTTCCGGATATTTCCGAGGATTCGGTGCTCCGTGATCTGAAAGATTTGATCGACAAAGGACTTGTTAAAAAAATCGGAAAGACGAAAGCTGCCCGTTACGTGCTTACAGGTTAACCTATGACATTTCAAGAACTATCTCAATACATCAAAAAAATTGAGGATACCTCCTCAAGACTGGAGATTACAAAAATTCTGGCTGATTTATTCGGGAAGCTCACGCCTGATGAGTATGAAAAAGCCGTATATCTGCTGCAGGGTCAGGTATCTCCGAAGTATGATGACGTAAATTTCGGCATGGCGGAAAAAATGGTGATAAAAGCAGTTGTCTCTGCAATGCAGGTGGATCATAAGGATTTTACGAATGAATACAAGAAAATAGGAGATCTCGGAGAAGTTGCACAAACATTAAAGGAAAATAATCCGTCATTTGAGCAAAGAGACCTCAGTATTATTGAAGTCTTTGATACGCTTCTGAAAATGGCTCAGGCAGAAGGGGTCGGCTCTCAGGATGAAAAAATAAGATTGCTGGGTTCTCTCATTAGACAGCTAGATGCCCTTTCAACGCGTTTTGTCGTACGCATTCCGGTCGGTGCCTTGAGGCTCGGATTTTCTGACATGACCATACTTGATGCATTGTCATGGATGATCCAAGGCGATAAAGGGCTTCGTGAAGTGCTTCAGGGAGCATATCATGTGTATCCTGATCTGGGGCATATCGGCAAACTGATTAAAGAAAAAGGAATAGAAAAAGTGCGGGATATTCAACCCGAAGTTTTTACACCGATCATTATGATGCGGGCTGAGCGTTTGTCATCAGGTGAGGAAATCATTGAAAAGATCGGAAGATGTGCAATTGAACCGAAATTTGACGGCTTCAGAATTCAGGTTCATAAAAAAGGCAAAGAAGTAAAACTTTACACTCGGGGACTTGAGGATGCTACTTTTATGTATCCCGATGTCGTTTCAGGTGTGCAAAAAGAGCTGAAAGCGGATGAGGCAATCATTGAAGGAGAAGCGATAGGATACGATCCTATGGCGCAAAGTTTTCTTCCGTTTCAGGAGACCGTACAGCGGAAAAGGAAATACGGTATTGAAGAAAAAGCGAAAGAAATCCCGCTCAAATTATTTGCATTTGAACTTCTTTATGCTGACGGTACAAACTATGTATCCGAACCGTTTACCAAACGCCGCGAAGAGCTTGTAAAAAGAATAAAAAACACGGGTGACCGTGCTTTGGATACGGTGATTGTAGCCGATGACACCGTGATTGAAGATCCGCAAAAACTGGAACTGATGTTTGATGATGCGATTACAAAAGGACTGGAGGGTATTGTCGCGAAAAAACTTGACGGTACCTATCAGCCGGGAGCACGGGGATGGAACTGGATTAAATTTAAGAGAAGCTACTCCTCAAAAATTGATGACACTATCGATTGTCTTGTCATGGGTTACGATTACGGAAAAGGGAAACGTGCTTCCTTCGGGATCGGGGCATTTTTGGTCGGAATTTATGATGAAAAAAATGATCAGTTCCTGACTGTTGCCAAAATCGGGACCGGACTCACGGATGAGGAATGGCGCGAATTAAAGGTAAAAAGTGAAAAATTGACAAAGGACAAAAAACCGGCTGCATATGAAGTTGATAAGCTTATGGATTGTGATGAATGGATTTCTCCTGAAATTATTGTCGAGATTAAAGCTGATGAGATCACAAGATCACCGGTCCATACCGCAGGAAGAAAAATGAAACCGACAAAGTCGGGAGCGGGAGAAGAAGTAGAAACACCCGGATATGCCCTTCGTTTTCCCAGACTCGTGAGATTCCGTGATGACAAATCTCCGACTGAAGTGACAACACTGCATGAAATAGCCGATATGTTTTCGTTACAATACTCAAATAAATAACCATGAAAGCACCTCCTCTTATGGGATTCGGGGTGAATGTGGATCTCAATCATTTTACGACAAAAGACATAGATGTCCTTATCAGGGCACTGATTAAGCTCAAAGCACGATGGGTAAGACTGGAAATCGATTACCTTAAATATGTTCATCGGGAAAAGCTTGATGCAATAGATTATTTTTGTTCTCAATGTCTGAATCATGACATCGTTGTCGTAGGATTGTTTTCTCAATTTGTACCTGCCTCACTGCAGAATATTTTTTTCCCCCATCATATCCATACACCCGTTATGTCCAATATGGAACCGTTTTTGAAATTCGTATCCTCTGCAGTACACAGATGGAGAGACCTTATTTTTTATTGGGAAATCTGGAATGAGCAGAATTCAAAGCGGTTTTGGATTAACAAACCCTCACCTGGGGAGTATGTAACATTCTTAAAACATATACGGGAAATCATTCATAAAGAGAATCCGCAGATTACGATTATTTTCGGAGGAGTAAACGGAAATGATATTACACCTATGATGTATATGCCTAGGCATTACTTCCATTACAAAGGGTTTATTGAAGAATGCATACGTCTTGGAGCCGAAAAATACGTTGATATGATAGCATTTCATCCGTACACATTGTCCTGCTATGTTTCCTTTAAAAAGCCTGAGCAAATTACCGAAGAAATCATATCCCGAATCAGAGAAACACGCGAAAAATACAAAAAACACCGGCTTATCATTTCGGAAATCGGAGTCAGCCCGCTGCTGAATCCCAAAGTTGATGCTTCAGGAATTGCGTATATCTACAAACGGATTATTTCTTACTGTGAGTCGATACAGATACCCGTAAGCATTTATGCACTTGCGGATCAGCACGGCAGTCACTACGGTTCGTTCAATCCGGACCGGGATTTCGGCTTTCTAGATTATGATCTTCAGGAGAAAGATCTACTCAAGGAATTTACTGCGTGATACAATATCTCTATGAAACAGTTTCATGACAACAGAATTATAGATACATGGATGAAGGGATCTTTGGTATTTGTTTCGGTACATCTTATTATATTGGCCGTTATGGCGATCCAGCAGAAATCTTTTACACCTTTCAATGTTTTTTTTATTTTAGATCTTCATCTGTACTTCCCCCAGTTGTTGGATTCAGCTCTCAGTATTGTCTTTTCTGCGCTTATTGTGGTAGGCGTTTTTGGCTTTTTCTATTATCGCCGGGTGTGGTAATTTATTCTTCAAGTCAGGCCATCTTTGGTGAAGACAGGTTTTGAACCACCGTACTGAATAATCCGTTGCTATTGAAGAAAAATTGTAGTTGATGCGGCGTGCCGATACTTTGTTGAGCATAGCGGGCTCATATTTGATGGTACCGATACGGCTGAGATGTATAGCTAAATCAATATCTTCATGTACGGCGCGGTCATCCAGACAGACGTCATTTCGGACCTTCTCCCATGCAGATTTCCTCAGAGCAGTATTCGGCCCGTGTGTTGTCTCATGACCAAGCATAAGTCTTGTCCCCTTAAAAAAAATGATGGATTGAAGCTTGGTTGTCGTACCGGGCAGAGGGGCGTCATAAAAAAATGTAGGGCCGGCAAGAGCAACAATGTTTTCATCCGCAAAGCCTTTCTTTATTGTTGCAATCCAATTCGTCGGAAGGATGGCATCTGCATCGGTTCGGGCGATAATTTCATATTTAGCCTCATCATACCCTCGATTTCTGGCTGGTGTCATACCCTGTGTCTTTTCGTGAACTATTCTCACAGGATATTGCTTAGCAATTTCTACGGTTTTGTCTGTACAGTTGTTGTCGACAATAATGATTTCATCTGCTTTTTCTTCCTGTTGCATGAGTGATTCCAAACAAGTACCGATATATTTTTCCTCGTTATATGTGGGAATTACGACTGAGACTTTCATACTTCTATTGTAGCAAACTCCAGAACTGTTAGGAATCTGTAATAAATAGCCGTAAATACAGTTATCCACAAGGTGTGTATAACTGAAAAAATATTGATACAGCAGTCTATATATGTTATTAAAAACTATAGGATGCTGTAAAAAGTAACCAATAATTACTATAAGACTTGACTGGTGTTGAAAAGTGGATTACGATAAAGATATGAAATTGACACCGGTCAGATTTGCGAACAGAGGAAAAAGAAACAGCTCTAAGTTTTTAAACAACGATATGAAGAATTTCGGACGGAAGCAGTTGTTTGCACTGATGAATAAAAATCTGTCGTTGCCGTTTCAAATAATACAGCTATAAAAATCTACCGCTAAAGGGGGACAAAAAAAGAAAGAGCATCACTACCGCTCGTATAAAGGGGACGACGTATAGTAATGCTCTTTTTTTATTCTTGATACTATTCAAGAACAACCTAATTAACGATATCATAACCCTGATATCTTGTCAAGCATATTGTCTAATATACCTTATACAGAGCCCCAAAACCATTATCGGACTGGAATACTTTGATCCCTATTTGACCGAATTTTTCCTCATTGATATTGGGATATTTTTCTCTTTCAATATTGGAGATGACTACATACTCAATATCATATTTGTTGATGAGGTGCTTGGTTTGTTGGATATCTTCGGACTGATACAGAGCCTCAATGTCAGGAATCCGATCTCCGACTATACCCGGTGACCCTCTCCACAGCCATTGATGTACCCACCAGCCGGCAACGGTCGGTACTCCGGTGTATGCTGACACCCGGTCATAATCGGTATATGAGTCTCCCTGAGCCTCAAGAATCACCGGCTGTCCGGCAATATTATCGTTGATATAGTCAATGATCTCTTTATCCTGCGGGTACATACTTGCCATCCAGGAACTGCCGTCCAGGTTAGGAGATTTACGGTACGTTTCGATGTCGTACAGTCCCGGGTAATAGGAAGGGAATGCAAGGAAAGGATAGATGAAAACAAATATAAAAAAGAATGCAAATATACCTCTCAGAACAAAACGTAGTTTTGATTTCCACATACCGATACGGTAGAACACATAGGCCGAGCTGATACTCATCATCATAAATGCCTGATATCCCATCTTAAACATCGTATTTGCCCGGAAATGGCCGGGATAGATGTCTTTGATATAAAAGAACTCGGGTACCAGTATCAGAAACGTTCCGTATGCAAACAACATCAGAACAAAGGAGTCAATCCATATAATCGGTGATTTATTAAAATGACCGTTCTTCCAAAGAAAAACGAGAAGGAGAATAGCGGATATCCAAAAGAATCCCCACAATACAAACAGCATATAAATCGGAGATACCTGACAGTTTCCCTGCTCGAACAAAAACGGGCCGAGTTTTTCCAGTTTGACCAGAAAATCCGGGCTGCAGTTGACTCCAATCGAGCTGGCAAAAGGTTCAAAAAACCACGAAAACGGAAGGGTCGTCACAACAAATGATGCAATCGTTATCACGGACAGTGCTATGAATTTGAGCGTCGTACGATAGAGATAGAAAAACATGACAAATGCGATAAGAAGATAGATCGGACCGTCGAAAGCATTGGTCATATAATTGATGCCGATCATAAAACCGATTAAAACGGAAAAAATCGCTTCTGTTTTTTGAATTTTTAGTGAATGTACCTTCTCTTTGATATTGCTGAATGATGTTTTTTTCTTAAATAAATTGAAAATATTGAAACCCTTGAAAAACTCAGGTTTCTTTTTGTCTGTACTATGCCAAAACTCAAAAAATCTCCAGATGATTGCAATGGTGACTAATACGAGCGGAATATCAAATACATGTCCGTGCAAATCCGCAACGACATAAGAATATGACGGGAATTCATGGATCGTGAAAGGGATGAATCTGGTAGCATTTGGGTACCAGTAACTTGAGTTTTGGACAATACTCTCAAACAACCCTTTACCGGTACTCATGGTCGTGGATATGTCCTTCGGAGACTGGAAAATCTCCCAGAAGGGTATAGGTTTATCATTCGGATATCCTTTTGTCAAAGTATAAATCGTATGGAGATTCCCGCCGAGGTTAACCATAAAGCTTCCCAAAAGTCCCGTTATAACTGACGGAATCCTGCTTAAACCTTTTCCTTTATTCAGCAGTACTTGTAATCGTTGCACGATTGAGGCAGTAAGTGTAAAAGCGAGTGTTATTCCCTGTGCAAAAATCGTTGCCAGTGTGAGATTGTATCCGACAAAAGGGTTAATTCCGGTAAGTTTTATCAGGAATGATCCGGTCAAATGCCCGAAATAGTAGTAATTGATCGGATACCCATCAGGGTGAGTAGGATCGGCCGAGAGCCACATGTCTTTCGGGGGGAAATATTCGGAGCGGTTAATTGACTGCATAAATCCGAAATCCATAAATTTTTCGAGTCCGTGTATGGACGGTTCCTGTCCCCGTACAAATGAAAGCGCGACAAGGCCGATGAAGAACATAATTTCAATCCCGCCGATCAATAACCATGTTTTCGGATCGAGTTTCTTGATCTCAATAATTTCCTTTTTGAAATATCTGAAGATCATAAATCCGGAAATGATCAGCAGAATAATCAGGCTTTCCTTTGAAAAAGGCAGGATATGCAGAATACCGAGAAGGAAAATTGCATAGCTGAGAATGATAATACTTATTGTTTTTGAAAAGGCGTATCCTTTATCAATAAATGTTCCGAATAATCGCTTGGAAAGGGGCCAAAAAAGTAATCCGAGAACCGCAAGATACAGGTACCAGTTAAGTATTGATATAAACCATTCCATATAAGTGCTAAGATACTACGTTTGTATTGCAATTTCAAGCTATTTTTGATACATTACAGCTACATAGAAGGAAAAATATGGACAATACTTACAACTATAAACAATACGAAGAGAAGCTCTATCATTTCTGGGAAGACAAAGGATATTTCAAAGCTCAAGTTGATAAAAAAAAGAAACCGTTCTGTATCATTCTTCCGCCTCCGAATGCTAATGCCGACCTTCATCTCGGGCATGCAATGTATGTATACGAAGACGTGATGATCCGTTACAACAAACTGATGGGAAAAGAAGTTTTGTGGCTCGCCGGAGCGGATCATGCCGGAATTGAGACGCAGTTTGTGTATGAAAAACATCTGAAAAAAGAAGGGAAAAGCCGCTTCGATTTCGATCGGAAAACACTGTTTGATAATATCTGGAACTTCGTGATGCAAAACCGGGGTACGATGGAGAACCAATTAAGAAGACTGGGATTTGCTTTGGACTGGTCCAATAAAAAGTTTACGATGGATGAGGATATTGTAAAAATCGTATATCAGACATTTGCAGATCTTCATAAAGAGGGATTGGTTTATCGTGCAAACAGACTGGTGAACTACTGTACTTCATGCGGAACATCATTTTCTGATCTTGAAGTCGCTGACAAAGACGTGCAGGGAACATTGTATTACGTGCAGTATCCTCTGGTGGATGGTTCGGGACATATTACCGTTGCGACAACCCGTCCTGAAACAATGTTCGGAGATGCGGCGGTGATGGTGCATCCTTCTGACAAACGATATAAAACATACATCGGAAAATCAGTAAAACTTCCGTTGACTGATAGAGAAATCCCAATAATCGCGGATGACTATGTTGATCCGAAGTTCGGTACGGGTGCGGTGAAAGTGACTCCTGCACATGATTTCAATGATTTCGAAGTAGGGAACAGACATACCCTTTCTTATGACACGGTGATTGATTTCGGCGGCAAGATGCAGAATACCGGTGTTGTCGACGGTGTGTACTTCACGAAAGCACGGAAAATCGTATTGGAAAAACTTGAAGAAGGCGGGTATTTGGAAAAAACGAAGGATCACGCGATGGTGGTCGGTACTTGTTATCGCTGCGGTTCAGTGCTGCAGCCCCTTCCGAAAGAGCAGTGGTTTATCAATGTCCAACCTCTCAAAGATAAAGCTATCGAACTTGTGAAGCAGGATAAGATTCAGGTGCATCCCAAACGGTTTAAACGACAACTTATCGCGATCCTTGAAAACTTTATTGACTGGAATGTATCTCGACAAATTGTATGGGGAATCCGTATTCCTGCATATAGGTGTATGAGTAAAAATCAATCTGGGTCCTTCGGTAAAACTCAGGACAGTTCTTCTGCGAAGAACTGGTTTGTGAGCGTTGAAGAACCTAAAAAGTGTCAGGTCTGCGGAAACTGCCAGTTTGTCCAGGATGAAGACACATTTGACACCTGGTTTTCCAGTGCCCAGTGGCCATTTGCGACACTACAGTCAATTTCAAAAGACTATTTTGATTATTTTTATCCGACATCGGTCATGGAGACCGGATATGACATTTTGCGCGCCTGGGTATCCAGGATGATTATGGTAGGATACTATGAAACAAAACGGGTACCGTTTGAACATGTATTCCTGCACGGAATGGTCCGTGATTCGAAAGGACAGAAGATGAGCAAAAGCAAAGGAAACGTGATCAATCCGCTCGATATGATTGAGAAATACGGAGCGGATGCATTGCGATCAGCGCTCATATTCGGTACCAAAGAAGGCGGAGATGTCGTACTTTCCGAAGACAAAATCAGATCTATGCGCAATTTCGGGAATAAAATCTGGAACATAGGCAGATTTATATCGATGAATAAAGACAATAACAGTAAAAATGCCGAAAAACTGACCGAAGAGCAAATGACAAGTATGAAGCAGCTGGAGAAGGAATTTGCCGCTTTTGAGAAAAAGTATCACCAGCACTTTAAAAAATTTGAGTTTGCAAAAGCTTATGATCTTTCATACGATTTTCTCTGGCACCGATTTGCAGATTTATACATAGAACAGTTGAAAGGAGCGATGCAGAGTGGTAATATGGGTGCTTACGAACTGCTCGAAGAAGTCTACACCAAGACGTTGAAGATGCTTCATCCGTATGTGCCTTTTGTAACTGAGGCAGTATGGCAGCAGTATTTCGGAGATGAAGTCTCAATACTTGATACTCCGTTCGCAATCACAAGGTAATTTGTTTACAATATTTAGAAGTTATACAGAACACTATGGCAAAGCAAACATATCAGCCCAAGGCAAAAAAGAAAAAGACAACACACGGATTTCTTTCCCGAATGGCTACCAAAAAAGGCCAGGATGTCATCAAACGCAGAAGACAAAAAGGACGTAAGTCACTTTCTATCTGATTGATGTCGTGAAGCCTACTTATAAATTATCACTTTAATTGTGCCGCAATTTCTTATTGATTTTTTTAACCTGATTTTCATTCAGCCGGTAACGAATGCACTGGTCGTTTTCTATGACATATTTGTCAGGATAGGATTGCCGGGCGCCTTCGGATTTGCCATTATTGCAATTACGGTGCTGATAAGGCTTCTCATGCATCCCTTCTTCCGTCAGCAGCTGGATACCGCAAAAAAGATGAAGGAAATCAAACCTCATCTTGATGCTTTGCAGAAAAAACACAAAAAAGATCCTCAAACCCTGCAAAAAGAACAAATGCGTATCTACCAGGAGGCCGGAATTAACCCGGCTGCCGGCTGTCTTTTTGCCATTCTTCAAATCCCGCTTATTTACGGTCTGTATCACACACTACAACTCTTTTTGACGAATGATAAAGACGGAAAAATCGTCCGGGAGATCAACGACAAACTGTATCATCCGGCTCTCACCATTTCTCAGATAGATCCGAATTTTTTTGTTTATAACCTTGCGTTATCACCGGCACAGTCAGGTCTGTGGTATTACTACCTGGTACCGGTAATAACTGCGGTTTTGCAGTATTTCCAGTCGAAAGTCACGATGCCGCAAATGGATGAACCGAAAAAAACTGACTCTAATGAACTGAAAAAGAAAGATGCAAAAGAAGAACCAAGTACGGCAGATGAATTCCAGAGAGCGATGGGTACACAAATGAAATATATATTCCCGGTTATGATCGGGTATTTTTCATATACTCTCCCTCTCGGCTTGTCGCTGTATTGGAATACGTTTTCGCTATTTAGTATAATCCAGCATTATATTGATGAGAGAAAAGCAAAGTCAGTAACTAAGTAATTAGTAAGGCTCTAGACTAGCAGAGTAGTGCTAAACTAGAGGTATGGTTTGTAACAATAGGCCGATATCAAAATACAAGAGAAAAAAGATACTATGGTGTTTTGCACACGATCTGAGTGCTACACAGACCTCTGGTATTTTGGGTCTCAACCGCAATACAGTCAACAAATATTACAATAATATTCGTCAACTCATATATCATCACCAAGTGCACCAGATGCAACGATATGTTGGTGGTGAGATAGAAATTGATGAATCATACTTTGGACCTCGAAGGATGAGAGGCAAGTCAAGTAAAAGAGGTCGTGGGACGTCATTTAAGCAGGTAGTATTTGGGATATATGAGCGTCAAGGACGTGTATTTACTCGTATCATTCCAAACTGTAAAAGAAGAACGCTACATGCTGTTATGAAGGGAAAGATTGACTTGAACAGTACTGTATATTCAGATTCGTGGAGCGGATACAACGGACTTGTTGATGTCGGGTATGACAAACATTTGAGAATCAATCACAAGAAAAATGAGTTCTCAAATACAAAAGGGGTCCATATCAATGGCATAGAGTCATTCTGGTCCTTTTGTAAAAGACGTCTCGTTAAGTTCAATGGTGTAAAGAAAAACTTTCCATTACACTTGAAAGAGTGTGAATGGAGATGGAGCAAATCCCCATCGATCCTTTACAATGAACTATTACAAATTGTTAATGTGCTAGTCTAGAGCCTTAGTAATTAATAATTGTTCAATTTATGGAAAAAGCAGAAATCATAAAAAAACACACTCAGGACCTTCTCAATAAAATGGTTGAGAATGCCGAAGTAGAAGTCACGGAAGAAGAAGGCATGTATCATGTCAATATTAAAACCGATGATGAAGCCCCTACAGTGATCGGACGTCATGGTGAAACGATTCGTGCATTACAGAAGATTCTTGAGGTAATAATCTTCAAAGAAACAGGTGAAAAAGCGGACCTGCTCATCAACGTCAATGATTATCGTGAGAAGCAGATCGAAAGACTTGAATATATTGCCGATCAGGCAGCGACAAAAGTACAGGACAGACAGTCTGCGACGTATCTTCGGGGTTTTTCGTCATATGAAAGACGCATCATGCATGAATACATCGCAAAGACCTACCCTGATCTGACCAGTTATTCAATAGGGGAAGGCCGGGACAGACGATTGGTGGTAGATGTCGCGCGTGAGAATGATGAACATCGTGAAGAAGTCGAAGAACGGGAAGAAGATATCAAAATTGATATTGAATAACCGCAACTCTGGAAATCAGAAGGCTTAAGATGCTATACTTTTTCTATGAAAAGAGTATTAGTCATCTTAAGCCTTTTTCTGTTACCGGCAATCTTCTTGTTTGATCTCATTATCTTTTTCGGAATGAGTTCTGCCGTCACCTGTCTTCATTGTGATGTTTCACAGTATATGCGGACTTCCTCAATGTCATTTCATGTTATCTCCAGTTCATGGACGATCTTAAAGGATTTAGTATATAGAAAAGTATAAATATATATAAAAATAATATTTTATATATCAAAATATATCATAATTCTTCTATTCTTCCTCTTTTCTTGCTATACTTTCTCTTATGACTGTCAATCAAGAATCACAACCCGGTGGTCAGAACCCAAACCGATCAAATGAGAGATCAAACGGCGGGAACGGATCGTCTGAAAGACGGCGTGAGAGTATGGAGTTCAGACAGGCCAGAAGACAGATTGAGGACTATAAGGCGAACAAAGACCAGGTGGATGAGCAGCAGAAAGATAGAATTCGTATTGCTGTCACTCAAAGTATTAAATCCGATATCCAGTCAAAATCACGGGAAGCCGAAATGACTTCTAAAACGATCGAATTAAGTGGAGGACAGGTGTCACGTGATATTGCACCTGTTGTAAACAGTGTACATGATTCGATTGACTTATTTAAAGTTGCAGCACAGGAAGGGCTTATTACCAAACCGGCTGATCCCACTTCGGCAGCATTTTTTGACAAACTTGTGCTAAAACTTTCCAGGGGCTTTAGTCCCTCTGATGCTCCATATATCCAAGCGATTATTAATGGCTTAATAAATAATCCTGATTATATACGATTTTCCAGTGCAGGTGCTCCTCCTACCCCATTAGAAACAGATCTCAAAGATATTCTGGGAACCGGTCGAAGTGGGTCTTTAGCAAAATCTTTCCTTACGGACATAGTGAATGAAATGATTGATGAAGGTACAATAACCAACATCACTCAAGAAGATTTAACAAACAAAAAATCCGAAGCCAGACAGGCCCGTGCGACGGAACTTGAGGCACAGCGGGAAGAAATCCGACAGGCGATGGATGAGATGCAGGGCGCTTCGGAATTTACGAGAAATGAAGATAAATACCTTGCGAATCTTATTGAACAGGGAGGGGCAGATGATCCGGATGTCAAGTTGGCCAGTCAGCTGCTTCGTCATATGGAATCTCCTGAACGGTTCAGGGACTTTTACAAAGAAATATATGAACGGAAACTGCGTGAGGATCCGAAAGTACTTGCAATAGCTGATCCCGAGAAGCGCAAGGAACGTGCTTCTAAAGAAGCTACACATGAAATCAACAAAACATTGATTTACATGGTACACAAAATCTTTGCACCGGTCATCGATGGAGGGTCAAAGAAACCGTTTGCACAACTTGTCTCAGATGCAAGTACCGGGTACATGCTCAATCCGCAAACTGTTTTTTACAATCTGAAAAAGAAAATCATGTATTTGGCTCATCCGATCAGTGAGCGGGATACAAAATGGGAAGAAGACGGTATCAAATACTATCAGTACCGAAATACAAAAAAGAAGACGTGGGTACCCCGTGAAGGAGATAAAGGGGAATCTGTAGTCCTGGGTAAGTTCGTTGAGGAAACGGAAAGTATGGAACTTCGGGAGAGCAGCTACAAAGAGTTTCTTGAAAATATGTACCTTTCGATTGATGCTGAAAAAGATCTTCTTGAGACCGGTATAAACTTCAATTATCTGATGTCCACAGGACAGACGCAGGAACAGCAATCTTTCTTTCAGCAGGCTGCCCAATATGCCAAGCAA
Organism: Candidatus Roizmanbacteria bacterium; assembly: GCA_016700135.1. NCBI lineage: Bacteria > Candidatus Roizmaniibacteriota > Candidatus Roizmanbacteria bacterium. The sequence goes on along the minus strand of CP065004.1, from coordinate 188,847 downwards.
ACCCTTCCTGCCAACCGCCTTGATGAACTGTATAAGCTACCGTTTGCCGATCTTGTAGAAGCAGCAAAGATTCAGCTCAGCAGCTACTACAAGAAAAAGATGGCGATGAATCACTGGCGCAAAGACCCCGAGGTCCTTCTTGGACTTTTTGAGAATATGAATGAAGTGGAAAGCGAGGCTCTGAAAGACATGATCCACAACTTCGGCGATATGCCTGAGTGGGTTATCAAACGCGCAATCATCCATGCGCGTATGCATTTGTCCTTGGTAAATCTGGAGATTCATGCACTTTCAAGTTATTCTCATGCTCCAGTTACCGATCTGGCAAAACCTACGTACCGTGACCCTGCTCTGAAGAACTTGGATGTGTTTAGAACTTGGTATGGAGCCGAAATGTGGCAGGTTACGGATGCTTACGTGAAAGGCATGGCGTTCATGCCGCAGCCTAATCGTGACTGGTATATCGAGGACTGGGTGCATGAAGATATTACGGCAGAAGGAAGAGATATTTATGACCAATCATTCCTGCTTGGGAATATGGCTGTAGTCGATAGAAAAAATTATAACGAGAAAATGCTCCCCAATATCATGGAACTGAATCCGATGGGTAATGGAGGAGTTGAAATACAACTGGGATGGCGCATGAAATATGCGATGTATCCGTGGCTGCAGGACATGCTTGATCCATTGAACAATGAAAATCAGCTTGATCTCAGTGCTGCGAAAGATCCTGAACATCATGCTCTTGAGTATGGATGGAAACGTATCGAAAACATAAGTGCCAATATGCTTAAAATCTATAGAGATGAGTTTTTGTGGGGGCATGAAAATGCGTACATGAAAGAAACGGAAGGCGGCGGTGTCAAGCAGGAAAAGCATTACGAAAACTTTTTCAAATTTTTATACCGACGGTACTTCAAAGACGGACTTGGGAAAGACGGTTTTTATCCTGATGTCAATTCAGAGCAGGAGTTTTGGGAAAAGAAAATAAGGCCAATTCTGCACCAAAAGACACAACCGGGGAAAGGTGAATCTATAAAGTCAGCAAAAAACAGGAATTTAGAAAATAAAATCGGAAGCTTGAAGGAGATAGTCAATAATGCCCTAACCATCGTCGCTTTCGAACGTGTCCCGATGGATTTCGTCTTCATGGAAAGTTCAACAAGATCACAAAATGGTGTGACACTTCTTCAGGAATTGCAGGATCATTTTCACACAACTGAAGGTACTTCTGTTCAAGAACTTGACAATTCGTTTGATGATATTCTATTTGTTCAACAAAAAGCAAGAACCGCTTCGATTGAGCAGATGAATGATCATATCAGAAAGCAAACAGACAATGGTGATAAGGTTAAAACACTTTATGGAGAAAATATTGAGAGTCTTAAAGCAGACAGAAGTGATATTGAAATTGTGGAAGGACAGGAAAAGAAAGGATACGCTCTCGATTCTGATGTTATCAAAAAAGTACTTGAGCAAAAATATCAGGGAATTTCTCATTTAAGTCAGGAGGAAAAGGATAAACGAATCAACAGAGCACTTGCCGTTTATGAACAGATAAAGGCCCGTATGATCCAAAAACCGCAGGAAAATCCACACGCTGAAAAGCCTGTTGTCACAGACACACGGAAAAAAATGGCAATGAAAATGCACAAAATTAATCCGAATGACAAAGCTGCCGTTGAGCGTTTTGAAGATGAGTATCCTGAAGAACTCAAACGAAAGTATCGGGAGTACTATAATAATACAGTAACAAACCGCCTGACATGGTCAAAAGGCGAGATCATTGGTGCGACTTCCGGTATGCCGATAAATGATACAGCGTATCAGTACCTGGAGTTGGTTCGCGGAGGGCGTGATATGGTACAGCGGTCCATAAGTGCAATCGCGAGCATGCAGGAGCGATATAAGAACGATGTCACCGGAGGCGGACTGCTCTCTGCTTTGAAAAAATATTATCGAAAGGAAGATCTTGAAGCATTGCATGAACTTATTACCGAAATGCGTACCTCGATCAAAGACGAAGATGAAGACCAGGCAAATCAAATGGCGATGCGTGTTCTTGAGAATGCTATGAATGTCATGAGAATCAATTCAGAAGCGGAGAATTTTCTTGTTGAAGCACAATACATGACACAGCACCGCTTAAGATCGGCATTCTCTACTGTAGTTAAAGAAGGTCCGGAATATCCTTTGCATAGGGAAGATCGATATAGAATCGTGACGGATTTTCTGCATTACGCACAGTTTCCTAAGAGAACTCCGGAAAGTGCAAAAGTTTACGAAACGGTACCGTCATATCAGGAAAGATGGGCAGATAAAGGATGGATTGGAGAACAGGTAGGCAAAGTTGCAGATATGTTATTTGGAACTCAAGATGGTAATGTCGTACGTAATAAATGGGCTGAGATGTCTGGTGATGGACTCAGAGATCGTGAAATAGCAAATATTGCTCATCTTATTATGCGTGAAGGGCCAAAATATATGATATTGGTAGCACTTGCCGTACTTATTCTGGCAGCGAAAAGAGGCTTTGAAGAAAATGAGAGTTAATCTTCGATTATTGTATTTTCACTCAAGTATAAAGTATGATTAAGTAATGAGATGGAAACTTTTACTTCTTGTTGGGGCTTTATTGGTTGTTCCTCGAGTTTTTGCGCAGGAAAAAACAATAAACCCACAGCTTCAAGAGCTTCTTATACAGCAGGGACGTATGAGCTGTGATGCAGGACTTCGAGGATCTATGGTAGACAGACAGGGCGTTTCACAAAAACTTGAGCAAGCAGATCCATCAGTGTTGCAATACTGTACGAATAATTCTTCTTATAAATGTTCCTCTACTGAGTTTAAAAGTATGGTTTGTAGCAATTTAGCAATAGGGAATTTGTGGTGGCAGTCAGGTGATTATCATGATTGTAAGGATTACTGTGAAAAATGGGGTACAAATGGCGATTATTTGATACGTCTGTATGAACAAAAAGTTACCCCAAATGAACCCACTTCAACACCGGTTCCATTACCATCTCCAACAACTGAGCCAAAGCAAATATCATACTGCACTAAGTCAGATGGTGCAACAGTTCCAAGCTGTGAAGATACTGCCGTATTCACTACCGTTCAAGGCTGTGATTCAGTAGCTTTGAATGAAGCAATTGACGCACTACCGCCGACTCACAATTTTTGGAATTGCGGTATTCCAGTTGATCCTAATGCTGATAATCGAACACGCTCTGACGCTCTTACGGATTGTGCATTGCTTCAATATGAACAGATATTTAACTCTTGGGGTGGAGGCTCTGCATTTGTTTGTCACCAAAATTGGCTTTTGACGAAAGATGCAGATGGCGAGTATGATCCGAGCAGACAGGTTCCTAATCACGAAGCACGAGACCGGTTTGTTATCCGTTTTCTGAATAAAAATATTGAGGCAGGTTCTATAACAGAAATACCTCCTGAATATGATTTTGTTCCGGAGGCGACCATAGACAATTTTGAGAAGCAGTTGGAGATGACGGTGTGCGGGTTGGAGGAGGGGGGAGCGTGTTGTTTAGGTGGGGTAGCGATCGATATGCAGGCACCGCCGGATTTTTCAGATCCGACACTGGCAAAGAAGAACAACTGGTTTACGAATTTGTTTTCGGAGGAGACAAAGCAAAAGATCATAGGACTTTTCACGGGGGGTATCAATCCGGCAGAGGAGTTGACAAGCAGTATGGATATGTGTACGGGGACGATAAACGGGGAGGATGGACAGGAGGTTCCATTGGTACCGAATCCGTATCGGGTAACAGTGGATGATGAAGGAAATGTGGTAGGAACGAGAGAAGCAATCACAAAGAAGGAGGAACTAGATGAGATATGGGATTGGATAAAGCCGGCACAGAATGCGGTACCTTCGGCAAAGACCGAGGCATGGGAAGAGGCCCGGGAGAAATTTCGGCAAGGGTTTGGAGATGGGAAGTCAGTAGCCTGTTACTGTGAGGTACCGGAGACGAGCGTAGAGGGGGTAACAAGCGGAGGAGAAGTGAGAGGAGTAACGGTTAATCCGGATGATTATCCGTATGGGACGCGGTGGAATCCTGCGAGAGGCATGAATGTGAGAAGTGCGTTTGAGAGTAATTACTGTGCGAAGTTGACGGATGAGGAGATAGAGAAGAGATTTGGATATGACAGTACGGGGATGGATGCTCTTAATCGGGGAGATGAATGTTCGAAAGTCATGGCAGATACATATTTTAAGGCACATGAGATTTGTAAATCGATCAAGGATGTGAAGGATTCGGATGGGAACTATGACAAGGAGGAATTTGCGAAGTGTTTTGATTGTATGATGGACAAGGATGGGGTATGGACAGCATTTGGATGTATGTATTCGGATTTCAGTAAGACATTAAATGAGAGAGTATTTGGACTGGCGATCAGCTTTGCAGGGATGATAGCATTAGGATGTATTATTTATGCTTCATTTTTGATGCAGACATCGGCAGGGAATCCGGAGCGTACGGGGAAGGCTCAGGAGCTGATGACAGCATGTATTACGGGATTGATAGTGATCATATTTTCGATATTCATTTTGCGAGTGATTGGAGTAGATATTCTCAGGTTACCGGGATTTGGAGGTCCTTCTCCAACTCCCATACCATCTTCAGAGTGAGTATCTACCTGTAATGGTGCCTCTGTCTGTTCTCTTCACTGTAGCGATCTCACAGTGTTTTAGCTCCACAAACGATTGTCATTATGGTTATAATCATAGTATGTCATTCATCCCTAATAAGCTTCTATTCTCTCTTTTTGTTTTAATGGTTTTCCTTTTCATAATTCCTAAAGCTGTTTCTGCACAAGATGCCTGCACACAAAAACTCACCAGTATTATTGATGAATATACAGCAAAGCCTTTTAATGATAGTGCTTTTAAATGTACCAATTCCGGTTCTATAAATGATGAATATTGGAATACTTGTTTTGAAAATTATTACAATGTTGTTATTGCTCTTCAATTAACCGGATTATCTTGTACGACTACTCAATTAACTTTATTCGAAAATCAACTAAAACCCATTTATATTCAGAAAGCTAAAGAATGGTTTGATAGTATTCCTTTAACACCTGTCACAAATGTACTTACGCCACGCCCTGAAATAACACCATCTGCTGATACCATAGGCAATTTTGAGAAGCAGTTGGAGATGACGGTGTGCGGGTTGGAGGAGGGGGGAGCGTGTTGTTTAGGTGGGGTAGCGATCGATATGCAGGCACCGCCGGATTTTTCAGATCCGACACTGGCAAAGAAGAACAACTGGTTTACGAATTTGTTTTCGGAGGAGACAAAGCAAAAGATCATAGGACTTTTCACGGGGGGTATCAATCCGGCAGAGGAGTTGACAAGCAGTATGGATATGTGTACGGGGACGATAAACGGGGAGGATGGACAGGAGGTTCCATTGGTACCGAATCCGTATCGGGTAACAGTGGATGATGAAGGAAATGTGGTAGGAACGAGAGAAGCAATCACAAAGAAGGAGGAACTAGATGAGATATGGGATTGGATAAAGCCGGCACAGAATGCGGTACCTTCGGCAAAGACCGAGGCATGGGAAGAGGCCCGGGAGAAATTTCGGCAAGGGTTTGGAGATGGGAAGTCAGTAGCCTGTTACTGTGAGGTACCGGAGACGAGCGTAGAGGGGGTAACAAGCGGAGGAGAAGTGAGAGGAGTAACGGTTAATCCGGATGATTATCCGTATGGGACGCGGTGGAATCCTGCGAGAGGCATGAATGTGAGAAGTGCGTTTGAGAGTAATTACTGTGCGAAGTTGACGGATGAGGAGATAGAGAAGAGATTTGGATATGACAGTACGGGGATGGATGCTCTTAATCGGGGAGATGAATGTTCGAAAGTCATGGCAGATACATATTTTAAGGCACATGAGATTTGTAAATCGATCAAGGATGTGAAGGATTCGGATGGGAACTATGACAAGGAGGAATTTGCGAAGTGTTTTGATTGTATGATGGACAAGGATGGGGTATGGACAGCATTTGGATGTATGTATTCGGATTTCAGTAAGACATTAAATGAGAGAGTATTTGGACTGGCGATCAGCTTTGCAGGGATGATAGCATTAGGATGTATTATTTATGCTTCATTTTTGATGCAGACATCGGCAGGGAATCCGGAGCGTACGGGGAAGGCTCAGGAGCTGATGACGGCATGTATTACGGGGCTTATTGTGATTATCTTCTCGATCTTTATATTGAGAGTGATTGGAGTAGATATTCTTAGGTTACCGGGTTTCGTAGGACCTACTCCGACTCCCACCCCCCGACCTTCACTCCCCGCTGATAGAATCTGAAGAAGTTAGTACTATGTAAGGTTTTTCTAGTAATTAGGTGTTTTATACTTTGACATTGATAATCTAAGAAAACACTGTTGTAGGTATGTTTCTGCTAGTTCAGACAATGAAAGAGGATGGTTTAAGTTTTCCCCCAACTTCGAATCTTTTCAGCATATTTACTCATAAATGGCATGGTATCCATCCAGCCCTTATTGGGATCATATCCGACAGCTGATTGTTTCCAGCTTTGGAGATTAGCCCCAAGACCAAGACCACCTGTAAAGATAGTTGCTCCTGCAAAGAAAGTCCCGAGTCCAAATTTCAATCCCGTATCCTGTACTCCTATCCATCCTTTTACCATTTTTACAAAATCGGGAATCATCAGCACAAGTCCAAGTGCAATAATGGTATTGAAATCGTCTGTTTGGAACCCATATAAAAATGGCAATTTGAATGTATTCTCAATTCCGAAGCCACCAATTAAATGACCAAAGGGATGATCCATATCCCGAACATTCACTGCGAGAACGGCGTTGCCTACTAGTGTAAGGACAATTACTGTTGGAAATGTTATAAGCTCTCCTATAAGGTTTCGTAACCACCAGCCGATATTTCCGTTTCCTGGTATAGCGCTAAAGAGCAAAATAATTGGCGCAAAAATAATGTAAAGTAAAATTTTAATATAAGACTCGAGCAGCATAAAAAATATCCGGAATACAAAGAGTAGCACTGTGAGCATAATAATTCCCCCAAAAATTAATCCGGGTCCCCATATAACTAATGCTCCGAAGAGTACTGATAATAAGACCACATGCGGAATACCTGCCAAGTTTCCAGAACTAAATCCGGCAAGGGAGAGTCCCTTAAATAAGTCTGCAATTTTACCTGTCATCCATCCGAACTTATCAGCAGCAGTAACTGCAAGCGGTACAACCATTGCAATATGAAACATGTTTTGTACTGATGCTGGCATGAGTCTCCATAAACTGTTACCTACGGAAAAATATGTACCACCGCCGTCTGGCCAGATTTGCCAAATACCGGCTGTCATATACTGATTGAGATATTCCTTTGCAGAGGAATATTCGCCTGTAAGAGCATCTTGTTGAATCGCAACATCAAAGAATAAACCAACGCTAATGGCGATTAATGTATACATAAGGTCAATCAAGAAACCTGCTATTGGGAATGAAAATGTAATCATAATCATTGCGATTACAATTCGTGGGAGGGCAGCCTCAATGCTTACTGCGGCTCCTCCGAGATTAACTCTAAACATTATCATGAATCCTATCGTTATCATGACCAACACTAAGATAAGATAAGCAATATCCCTAAACAGCTTCCAAATTTCCATATAACTTGCAATAGATGCGAAGCCCACTCCCGTTGCAGCATAAGTCTCCGGTACAAAACCAGCATCACGGAAACCGTCTTTCAGCCAGGCTATCCCGGATGCTGGAGGATTTGCATACGGTGCTGTGATCCATCCGGTTATGATTCCTGAAAGGCTATTTCTGACGTTCATATTTGCATCTTCGGGATTGTCGGTACAAGCTTCTCCTATGATGTTACACATCCATCCTTGATATACAAACAGTTTTGCTTTACCTTCCGATGAAGTATCTTTTTTCATAGCTTCGATATTCATATATATTCTTTCTCGTTGAACAGACATATATGAAGCGTTATCCTGAATTTTTTTATCTTGCCTAAAGAAGAAAAATAAAGAAATAACTGAGGTAAAAACCAGTAAAACAATCATTATTCGTTTCACGACATGGAAAGCATACTTGGAGAATCCAAAACCCATTAAAAGCAGATACTTAAACATACAATTCATTCTACTGCAAAACGGAAAAGAAAGTCAACGACGGATTTATTCCGAAAGCCATTTGGCAGACCGGTCACCTATGATTGCTCTGTCGCCCCATTGGATGATTATTTCTGAAGGATTGATTTCCTGTTCTTCGAGAAAAAGCATAACTTCACTTACTCCGGCCAGAAATGCTTGTTTTTGAGTCTCATAATCGGACGAATCTTCGGGAATCTGATAGTCCGGGCCGAAAATATGGACGAGTAAAGTCCACTCATTTGAAATTGTTGATGTAGGAGGAATGGAAACTTCGACTTCTGTTCCGTCTTCAGTTGTGAAAATTTTATAAAAGGGAAGCGCTGATTGAAGCTTTTGTAATGACTGAACGGAGGTCTTTACTTCAGGAGAATCAGTATCAATCCCTCCTCCCTTTTCATCAGGAACCCGGGGAACTTCCGTAATTTCAATTACCTTTTGTACTTCCTTCTTTATAACTTCGGGATTTGTCTCAGGAGTAGCGGTTTCTTTCCGTTGTGTTATCACATTCAGTATTAAGATTATCAGAACAAGTACTCCGACCAGAGCAGAGATCAATATAATAATTTTTTTGTTAGTTAGTTTCATAAGTTTGTCAGGATCCTTGCAACACTCAAAGCTCCGATTCTTTGAAAGATTCGCGGCGGATTACATGTCGTATAGTCGGCACAGTACACAAGATACATTGTCTCATGCTTCTTATCAAATTGGCTCATCGGGTAAATATGATCATCATTGTCAAACGAAGGCGGGCAGTGTGCATAGGGGGTTTTTCCGCAGTTTCTGTTTCCGAGTCCGTTGTATCTTCCCAGCGCATAGGCGAGTTCCTGCAGAGTTTGAGGAACTCTTCCCTGAATTTTTCCTTTGAGGTGATTTCCTCCATAGATGCAGCTGTCAACCAGATTCCTAAAACCGCATCCTCCCCCTCCGAGAGGAACCGGCCGGCCTTCCCCGCCTCCTCCAGAACAATTACCGTACAGATCGGGTTCATTGACACCGAGCTGTCTGCCGCTGACGCAGGATTTATTGCTCCCGCAGTTCCCTTCCATATAGTGAATTCCTGCGATGATTTTCCATGATACTCCTGTCCGCTGCTCTGCAATTTTATATACATTCGCATTCGTCATACAGTTCCTTACGCTTGCAATAATTGCGGGTGAATAGGTAACTTCACTTCCCTGAAGGATATTATCGATCGGGCTTGAAGCGTCGATTGGTGTGGTACTTACCCCGGGCGTTAGACCCGGTGTGATGCCCGCTTCGGAAGTTGGTATAGGAGTGGGTTGGTTATTCCCAGAGGTCCCCGAACCATCAAACAAATCAAAAAGAGATTTCGGAACTTCTTTTATTTTTTCTATTGTAGTTTTCTTTCGTGTGGGATAAACGGCATATCCGTCTCCCCGATCGATCATAGGCATCTCGGCAAATATTACAGAGGTTACGACCAGAAATACAAAAGTAATTACTATTCCGGTAACAAATTTACTCATCATGTTCATGATAGCAGAAACTTAAGGGTAATATTTCACCGCTGTGTTCATTGTTGACGGTGTTGGGCACATATTCATTCACGAAAAGTCTGCAGGCATTCGCACGATCTATCTCCAGGTTTACGAGGAAAGCATTTTCGGCTGCGATTCTGGATTTTTCAAAATCTGTGCCTATCAGGCTGATGGTAAACTCCTGTGTCTTTTCATAAAATACAATCTGGTAATTACTTGTTTCTGCTAGGACGGTATCGCCGTCAACAGTAGTTCGTTCTGCATTTTCCTTAAAATCGTTTACTGCGATGCCGTCTAGTATGATATCTCCTTCTTGAGGAACAGGTGTTGGTGGTGCCGTCGGCACATTTTCATCTGATAGAGGAGTAGGTAATACATAATAGTTAGCAGGAATTTCAGTCGGTGAAATCTGTGCAGTCTGTACGCCCGTTGGATTAATTGGCGTACCCGACACAGTTTCCGTGGGGTTACTGCGATTTCGGACCAGTATTCCCGATATCACCAGAATAAGGATCAGTACTACTGAAGATACTGCAATGATGATTGTATATTTTTTTTCCTGCAGATCAATGAAATTTAACATCGCTCGTTTACTTTTTGCTTAAAAAATTGTAAATAGGATACTCCCGGGTCAGATTTTCCTGATTGAAGTTGATAATGTCCGTAAATTGCCGTTTTCGGTATACTGTACATTTGTATCATTCTGCAGGCGATATCTACGGTCTTGTCCGTCATGATCATAAGCTGTCTGTTTTTTTCCGAACCTGATTGCAGCAGTACTTCATCAAACCATGCACCGGTGATCTCAAAGTTGATAGATCCCGTATTGGCATCTCCACCAGCGCACCATCCCCGCTCGACGGCGTTAGGATAAAGGTTCAGCATTTGTATCACTTCATGGTCATCAACTGCAAACTGACATGAACGGTCGCGATTATTAAGCACGTCAAATGTTGCCTGTGCCGATGACCAACCGGCAGACCAATGGATCACTAGCATGCGCGGCCGGTCGCAGGGAAGATATCTATTGAGATGTCGATAACGCGTACCTGAAATATGAATTCTGGTATTTGCATCCGGACAGCCGGCTGTAGTTTGAGCAGGAGGAAGAGTGGGGTTTGTCTGCGCTGCTGTCGGTACTGGAGACGGTACAGGTGTCCCAGATATGAAGGATGGCTGCTGAGTCGGGATGGGTTGAATTTCATCCGGATTATTATCCTCGTTAAAATCCCAAAAATTAAATAAATTACGAGGTACTTCTTTAATTTTTTCAACACTTTTTTTGCTTGAAGAAGTTGGATAAACTGCATACCCGTCGCCCCGGTCAATCATCGGTATTTCGGCACGAACGGATTGAACGACAGCAAGCAGGGATAGGAAGAAGATAATAATTTTTTTCATATGTTACTGATAACGGACATCCAGGCCGTTAATTTGTTGTTCGGTAAGGCCCTGAAGCTGCAGCCAAGCATTAACAGCCTGCTCGACAGTACTTCGGTCATTGATTTTTGATGTAACGATAAAATAATAGTGAGCAGGGGTTTTGGGTTCAAAATCAGATCTGATTGAAAATGTACTGTCTTCGAAAGGTGTTCTATTAGTAATATATATGTCAGGATGATTAACCCGTTCTTTTTCTTCAACTTCTTCTATGAGGTCATTTGATCGCGTATCAGGAAGAATTTCGCTCAGTGTCCCTTCAGTTACAAATCGATACAGACGGACTTTTTGGTTATCCTGTGGGAAATTGATACTATATGTGTACAATGTACCTTCGGCGAGCGGTTTCCAGGGTGTGATAATCAATACATTATCTTTGATTTCCTGAGAGTAGATTGCGTCTGGACCCATGAAAAAATCAATTTCTTCTTCTTTGGGTTTTCGGGAAAATGTAATGCGGATTGAGGTATTTACACTGACAGTTTGTGCTCTGTCTGATGGTGAAACGGATACGATATCCAGTTCATTATTTTCTATAGTGTTGGTAGGAACAATAATTCCCGTAGGAAGGGTATCAATTTCCTCTTTGACGTCTGTTCCCGCATTTCTTCTCATGTTAAGAAAAAATAAAGTTATTAGAAGTATTATTACGGCAACTGCAAGAATAATAATTAATTTTTTTTGTTTCATGTTAGTTTGGTACCTGAAAACCGGCTATCTGATCAAATGCCCAGGTTTTTTCGTGGCTGACATACCCATTCGCCTGGTAATTACATTCAAAGCCTCGGAATGAATGAGGTCTATTATTCTCGTCATAAATAATTTCAGACACCATTCCGATATGTCCGTATGTCCCGCCTGTCAGAATAAACAAAGAGCCCGGTTTGACTGAATATGCCGAAGAAGCTGAAGTGTAAGGCACATATGTGTATCCCAAGACAGATTGATCCGCATGCTGTTTTGCATTACCCCATCCGAGGTACGGTTTCCCGTTTGCTTTTGCCATGGCGACGGCGCAACCTACACATTGCAGATAGTAGTAATTATCGGCAGAGTATTTCATATCGTTGACAACAGATTGACCGTTTTGGATCCCTGAGACATTTGCGATAGGCTGGACGCAGTAACTGTTTTGTGTCGCTACTATTCCGGTCCCGAACATAGTACAGTTACTGTGAGCCTTCTGTTTGATTGCTTCCATAAGGTTAGCAAGTTGTGTATCATAAATCGGGGCGGGAGGAGGGCCATAAGTAGGCGCAGGTGAAGCGTCTGGTGGTAAGGTTGGATCAGGGGCACCCGTATCTGGAGAAGAATTATTACCGATGTCTTTAAAAAAGTAAAAAAGATTCCTTGCAGGCTTTTTTACCTTTTCTGCAGAGCTTTCCTCATTTGAGGCTCTCGAATAAGTCGCCGAGCTCATAAAAAGCAAAAAAAGTAAGAGTAATAGTATTGATATTTTCTTCATATATCTGATGTTGACATTTGGAAAATGCTTGCTCATAATGAATATATGGCCGGTATATTTGATTTTATAAAGAAACAAACCCCAAATGCAAATACAAGTGACACAACGTCAGTTACTGACGCGAATCCTACTATGAATACATCAAATCAACCGAAGGTTGTTGCACAACAAACTGATGCGCCGATGCCAAGCGGCCAGCAATCATACAATGGTATCGGTAATCCCTCAAACGGACAGTCTTATAACGGTATCGGAAACCCTGCACACGGCGATTCCTACAATGGAATAGGTAACCCTTCCCACGGTCAATCATATAACGGAATCGGTAATCCTCCTAACGGTCAGTCTTATAACGGTATCGGAACCCCTCCACCGAAAGCGGTGAATCAGGCAGAACCGGCCACAGTACCAGCCGCAGCTGAAATGAAAAAAGCGGAGATGGCAGATGTAAAAGCCGCTGATATGCCGCCGGCGCCGCCGAAAATGAATGATACAACGGGAACACCTGTTCCTGCAGAAGAGACAAAGATGGATGCTGAAATGAAAAAAGAACAGAATACATTACAGAAACCTGATGATATGGCAAAGGAAAAGACTGAAACGTCTACTGAAAGTACACTCTCAGCAGATACTCAGAAACCTGAAACTACATCAAATCCCGCAGCAAATCAGGACGGTCAGAAGGCTATTGACGGCTCCGTTCAGCCGTCTGCCGCGAAAAATGTTTTGGACTCCACGTTGAGCGGCAAGAAAAGAAATGATTTAGATATCATGACCCATTTGACTCAGCGTTCAAACGCTGTGTTTGTCGAAGCAAACAAAAAAGCAAAAGAACTAAAAAATATCTACATGGATAGTGAACATCTCCTCCATGGACTTTTGACAGACGGTGAGATCTATAAAATCCTTATTGATTTGAAAATTCAGCCGCAGATTGTAGAACAGGAGCTCGTGAAAATATATAAAAAAGAAGAAAGTCAGAACCCTCCGCAACTGTCTCCTCGCGTGAAGCAAATAGTTGAAAAATCCCTTGTTGTCGCGCGAAAACTCGGTTATGAATTTATTTCCCCCGAACATCTTCTTCTTGCTTTGTATGAAGAAGGTGAAGGCGTAGGCGCCCGTATACTGGTCAAACTCGGAGTCACGAAAGAAGATATCAACAAAAGAATAACCGGAAAGAAAGGCGGAGTATTCTCAGCAGAGGCAACAAAAGACGATAAAAAGCAAAAGCAGAAATCTGCGTTGCAGATGTATTGTATTGATTTGACACAAAAAGCTGCTGACGGTGAGCTGGATCCTGTTGTCGAGAGAGCACCTGTTATTGAGAGAGTGGTACACATTCTTTCACGCAGAATCAAAAACAATCCGGCACTTATCGGTGAACCGGGAGTAGGAAAAACTGCAGTCGTGGAAGGACTTGCACAACGGATAGTTGAAAAGCAGGTTCCTGAAAGCCTTCTCAATAAAAAGATCCTCCAGCTTGACTTAGCGAGTGTGGTCGCCGGAGCATCTCATCGGGGAGAATTTGAAGAACGTATGAAAAGCGTTGTTGATGAACTGAAAGCGAGTAAAGGTGAAGCTATCATGTTCATAGATGAAATGCATACAATGATGGGAGCTGGAAGCGGTGAGGGTGCCTTGGATGCATCCAATTTCATAAAACCGGCTCTGGCCAGAGGTGAGGTGCAGTTTATCGGAGCAACAACAATTACCGAATACAGAAAATATATTGAAAAGGATCCGGCACTTGAAAGAAGGTTCCAGACAGTTCTTGTTCCTGAACCGACAGAAGAGGCTGCCATCAAGATGCTGAAGGCTACAAAAAGTAAATATGAAGCATTCCACAAAGTAAAAATTTCAGATGAAGTTATCGAGCTGGCGGTAAAACTTTCAAAAAGGTACATCGGAGACAGGTTCCTTCCAGACAAGGCATTTGATTTGATGGATGAAGCATCTGCAGCAGTCCGTCTGCCGCTCATTTCTCTTCCTGAAGAAATCCATTCAATAGAAACCCGCGTAGCTCAACTCAATCAGGAGCTTGCGGAAGATGAAAGAAGAGGCGAAAAGGTCAAGGCCCGCATTCTCCGCTCAAAAATTGATGATGTACAGGCCAAGCTGAAAGTCAAACAGGATGAATACAATATGAAGAAAGCACAGACCACCACGGCTGTTTCTCCTGAAATAATTAAAGACATTGTTGCCACAAGAACCGGTATCCCGATATCCAAGATCGGTACTTCTGAGAAGGACAAATTATCAAACCTCGAAGACATCATTCACAAAAGAATGATTGATCAGGAACGTGCGGTGGCATCCGTCGCCCAAGCCGTGAGACGCGGACGGGCAGGTTTGAAATCGAACAATCGTCCGATCGGTAGTTTCGTATTCTTGGGACCGACCGGTGTGGGAAAAACGGAACTTGCCAAGACACTTGCGGAAGTACTTTTTGATGAAGAAGAAGCCGTAACCCGATTTGATATGACCGAATATATGGAGCGTCATGAAGTGGCAAAGCTTCTCGGGCCGCCTCCCGGTTATGTCGGATTTGAAGACGGAGGAAAACTGACAGAGGCCGTTCGCCGAAAGCCGTATTCACTCGTTCTTTTTGACGAAATTGAAAAAGCACATCCTGACATTTTCAACATTCTGCTGCAGATTCTTGATGATGCCCGTTTGACAGACAACAAAGGACGAACTATTTCGTTCAAGAATACCGTCGTGATCTGTACGTCAAACATCGGAACTCCTCTCATTCAAAAGGAACTGTTGAAGAGCGGAAAGTCGGAAGTTGCAGAACCGACCCTCATTTCGACGTATGCTTTTACGCCGAGAGGTCGTGAACTTATGACGATCGGGAATAAGTATTTTGAAAGAGACAACGGCACAACCGCAAACAGTCTGGATATGACAAACGGTCAGCAACAGAAGCCTGAAGAAAAAAAAGAAGATCAGAAAGCCGAAATGTCCTGGGCAGATCATAAATTGACTGAGTATTTTGCAGGACAGAAAATTGACGGCAAAATGCCGACGCAAAAACCTGAAGCATTGCAACAACCGGAGCCTGAAAAGCCTGAAGAAGAGAATACTGTTGAAGGCAAAGAGCAGCCCGTAAAGGAGCAGGCAAAACCGGCAGAAGAAAAACCGAAAATCACGTCTTTCCCGACATTCGGATATGACACTCATGCCATCTCACCAAAAGGAGTGGAAATGATCTCAACGGGCGATATCATATATTCCCGTACCGCAACCACTTCGAAAGTATGGAATGTCACAAATCTGATTGATTATTTCAATGACAATGTAGTCATTAATGCCTTGCCTGATGCTCCGGATGAACAGTTGCCGACGGTGCGTCTGAAGACTCATGCCTTCAGTCCTGATGAGATGGAAATTGTGTCATACAAAGATCGTTTTTGGAGAAGAAAAGCAGGGAGTACTGACTGGCAGACGGGTCTTTTGAAAGAGTATTTCGAGGGACAGACGGTAAAAGATGACAATTTTCCCGCAACCCATTGGGATATCCATACGTTTACACCGACAGGAAAAGAGATTGTTATCGTGGGTAATGATATATGGCATCGTGACCAGAAAGCAACGGAATGGAAAATGCAACCATTGGATGAGTATTTCGGCAAGAACTTCCCGCTTGAGAAGGAAGCACAGGAAAAAGAAAAGGTAGAAGAACAGACCGATGTGAAGAAGTATCAGGTGATTAAGGACAAGGTTATGAACGAACTCCTGAAGTTCTTCCGCCCTGAGCTTGTCAACCGTTTTGACGAAGTCATCGTATTTGAGCCGCTGAAATACAAGCATATGCTTCAGATCGTTGATCTTCAGCTGAAAGCTTTGGCAAAGCTCCTCGAAGAGCAGGAGATTGGTTTCTCAGTCACGGATGCAGCAAAGAAAGCAATCGTACGCGAAGGATTTGATCCTGTATTCGGTGCACGACCATTAAGACGCGCCATTCAGAAACTGGTTGAAAATCCGATTTCTGAGCTTATTATTGCTCAAAAAGTGAAAGCCGGTGATACTCTTATTGTAGACTTTGACGGTGATGAATTTATTTTCAATGTTGAAAAAATTGAGCTGAAAGAAGTCAAAGATGAAGATGTCCAGGACGGTCAGAAGATGAGACATGCCAAGTTTTTCTGTGAAAAATGTGCCAATAAGTTTGAAACAGACGTCATTCCGACTGCCACAACAATATGTTCCAAGTGTGCCTCAATAGAAGTCCAGGAAGTGAAGGATGAAGTACCTCAGGAAAAATCTGAAGCTGTTGCCGAAAAGAAACCAGAGAACAAGGCGATGGATGTACCTCCCGCACCGCCCAAAAAAGAGCAGACAAACGGGAAAATGAACGGGCTCGAACCGATCAAACCACAAATTGTTGACAGTGCGCCAGGAGCTGAGGTACCGCCGCAGCAGAGTTCCGCTTCCGATCAGACAGCTGATGGTACTGCAAAACAGCAGACGGCATAACCGATTACCGTATGACTGCTAACTATACACCTCTCAATGTCGATGAATTTGAACGTCGATTTGAAACGAAAGGACTGAGTAATACACTCTTTATAGTTATCGGTATTTTAACCGTTATTGTTTTAGGTCTCATTGCGTATTTGCTTGCACGGCAAATTCTTTAAGTCATGGAACTTATTTTAGTCGGGTTATTTATTCTTCAACTCATAGTCCTTTTTTTTGTTTCCCGACTCAGTATCACCCGATTGTTTCAGGTATTACGGCTCATTTTTGATCATGAAAAGATTGTCTACAGTCTGATCGCTTTCATATTCTTTCCCGGAACAGTCATACACGAACTTTCACATTTCGTGATGGCCGTAATTCTTTTGTTGAAAGTGCGTGATATACATGTATTCCCGCAGTGGGAAGGAAGGTATCTCAAACTCGGAAGTGTTTATTATGAAAAAAAAGATGTTGTCAGAAGCGTCCTTGTAGGAATTGCTCCTGTTATTGTCGGGTTACTACTTTTTTGGTGGCTTTTTAGTCTGCAAATATTTGAATCTTCCAATATCTTTTTGAAAATAACCGTCGGATGGCTCGTATTTATTCTTTCTACCACAATGTTTTCCTCGAAACAGGATTTAATTGATATTGTATATCTCATTCCTGTAGCTATTGTTGCAGCCGGAATTATATACATTTTTCAGATTGACTTTTCACGAGTTGTCCAGTGGGACATGCTTCTTGAAGCTACCTCCGCTTTTGTGTATGCTATTAATATCTATCTGCTGATATCATTGGGGATACATGCCCTTATACTATTTTTGTTGCAGACAGTGTTAATGATTTCCAAGAAAATATGACAAACACTCTCGCCCAAGGATTGGTTATACAACCTGAAAACGGTAAAGCCGTAACCATTAAAGGTCCGCTGGAAGGAATTACGTCTCTCACGGATCTGGTAACTGTTATGACTAACTTTCTCTATCCTTTTGCGGCCGTTATTCTTCTTCTTGTACTGATCTGGGGCGGGTATGACTTTTTGATGTCAAGAGGCGATGCAGACAAAGTAAATAGCGGGAAAGCCAAGATGACCGCAGGGATAATAGGTTTTGTCCTTTTGATGTTGTCATATCTTATCGCCCGGATTCTCGGATTTATTTTCGGTGTCGGAGACGGAATACTGTAAAGAAGGATTACTTTCTTTTATACTCTTTTATTGCCTTTTCGTAGTTTTCGGGATTACCTACATCGTACCAGCTGCCCTCAAATACGAATCCGCTGACTTCCTGCTGATTGATAAGACCCGTAATTACGTCTTCAAGAGCGAATTTTTCTTTCTTCGGAAACTCATTGAAGATTGACGGTTCAAACGCATATATTCCCGTATTGATAAGGTGGCTTTGCATTCCGGGCTGCTCAGTATGTGAATAAAAATTGGTGAGATGAGTTCCGTGAAGTTTAATTTGACCGAAGTCTGTCGGTTCAGAACTGGTAGTAAGGGCAACAGTTGCAACGGTATTTTGTCTTTTGTGGAACTGGATAAAGTCAGAAAACGAAAAATCCGTCAGGATATCGCCGTGTATTACCAGAAAGGTATCCTGTCCCACCAGGTCTTTAAGTTTGTTCAAAGCGCCTCCAGTCAATAAATTTTCTTCTTCTTCCGAATAGGAAATAGAAACACCGAATTTTTCTCCTGTTCCGAAGTATTTCTTTATTTGTTCACCGAGATACGAGATGGCAATGATAATGTCAGTAATACCGTTCTCCCGTAACTGATTGATGAGATGCTCCAAAATTGGTTTTCCGGAAACGGGAAGCATTGGTTTCGGAATTTCGTAAGTATACGGACGGAGTTGTGTACCGCGACCTCCGGCCAATATGATTGCTTTATGAACCGTGGATTGAGTATACTGTGTAATAATATATTCAATAGCGTGTGAACGATTCCGAATTTGTTTCTTGTCTATCAGTCGATCGATTTTCTTAAGAAGGTTTGTTTCAAGGGTTATGGTTATTCGGGAGCGTCTCATCTGCTCTCATTGTAGCCAAAAGGTTGATTTTTGTCAAAGCTAATTTATAATAGGTAATACACTTTCTATGAATAATAAACGAATTCAAATTTCCATTTACTAAGTAGTTATTTATATCCGCTTATTTATAAGCGGTTTTTTTTAGCGAAAAATATGCTTTTTGACACCCAGGAACCGCCAATTGTTATCTCCATAGGGGGGTCCCTTCTCGTTACTGGGGACGGTATTGATACCAAATTCCTTTCACAACTCAATGCCTTTATTCGAAAATATATTAAGCGCGGTAAGCGCTTTTTTTTGGTCGCAGGAGGAGGCCGTACTGCCCGTCATTATCGTGATGCCGGAAAAACCGTTATCGGAACAATGTCAGATGAAGATTTGGACTGGATCGGTATTCATGCAACAAGACTGAATGCGCATTTACTTCGTACCATTTTTGAAGATATTGCTCATCCCCGTATTATCGAAAACTATGATAAAAAACTGAACAACTGGAAGGAACCGGTTGTAGTCGGTGCCGGATGGAAACCGGGCTGGTCTACAGATTATGACGCAGTGGTTTTGGCACGTGACTATGGTGCCAATCTTATTATCAACCTCTCAAACATTGATTGGGTATACGACAAGGACCCGCGTACCCACAAAGACGCAAAGGCAATCGAAAAACTGACCTGGGGTGAACTGGAAAAGATCGTAGGGACAGAGTGGTCCCCGGGCATTAATGCACCTTTCGATCCGATTGCAGCTCAGCTTGCCCGAAAACTGCGCCTCACGGTCATTGTAGCTAACGGTGAAAACTTCAGAAATCTTGAACGGATTATTGAAGGCGATTCCTTTAAGGGCACGGTCATCATGCCCTATAAAATTAATGCCAGCTTTTATGACCGTGAATACTACATGGGAGACAAGGCAAAGTATAAATTTGCGCAAAAATCATCTGCTGTCGGAAAATTTATGATATGGGCAGCTAATTATTATCGGGCCCTCCTCATCCGAATGTTCCTTAAACCGAAAAATTGCCTGGATGTAGGGTGCGGAACGGGCAATCTTGTAAAAACCCTTCGCACCTTCGGCATCGATGCATACGGTGTCGAAATTTCCGAGCATGCGCTCGCTCTGGCGGACAAATCAGTCCGCCCTTTTTTAAAGGAAGCGGATATTGTGAAGTTGCCGTTTGATAAGGAAGAGTTTGACCTAGTCCTGACCTTTGACGTGCTTGAACATGTAGAGAGGGGTAAAATCAAAAAAGCTATAGATGAGACGATACGTGTTTCCAGAAAATACATCATGCACAAAATCTATACAAAAGAAAACCTTTGGATACGCTGGCTGTACAGCAAGGATTATTCACACTTATCCATATTTACCGCAAAATTTTGGCGAAGAAAATTTTTAGAGCATCCTGACGCTATGCTCCAGCGAAACTCTATATTCCGACTGCCTTCATTTATGGAGTCGATCTTCCTCTTAAAGAAAAAATAATATATTTGTTACAATGTCTGCTGGACAATGAGCCAAAGGCTCATCGTCCTCTGGCCGAGATTCAGCATCCGGTTTGCTTCCTGGATTCCGGATCATCCGCCAGCCGGCGGAAGGAAAGACAGAACTTAATAAGAATTATTGTTTGGATCATGATTTTGAAACAAATACATTTGACCAACTTCCGCAATTTCGGAAAGGCTGATTTTCAATTCAGCCCGTATCTGACCCTTATTATCGGAGAAAACGCAAGAGGGAAAACCAGTCTATTGGAAGCAGTGTTTTCTTCAGTTTACGGTACAGGCTTTCGCGAAACGAGAGAAATTGAACTGGTACGATGGGAATACGACGATAATTTGATTGAGTCCGTTTATTCGGAGCAGGATCAGAAAACTTTTTTTCAGGTACGGATGCAGAAATCTTCTGAAACGACTGTGCGGAAAACCTATTATGTCAACAAAACAGGAAAGTCCTCCAATCAATACCGCAGCATGCAAACTCAGGCAGTCCTGTTTGCTCCGGAACAAATACAGATTATCACGGGTTCTCCGAGCCGCCGGAGAAGATATTTTGATGATGTAATATCAGCAGTCGATCGGGAATACAGAAAGAAATTGAGATATTTCGAAAACGCTTTGCGAAAAAGGAATAAAATCCTTGAGCGTTATGAAGACGAGTTACGGCTTTTTGATGAGCTTCGATTCTGGGATAATTATCTTCTGGAACACGGGGAGTATATCTCAAAAAAGAGGGCCTCTTATATTGAGTACTTGAATAATCATCCTTCTGTAAACGGGAAAAAATTTTCAATCACGTATTCACAAGATCTTTTTTCTCAGAAGCGCCTTAATGAAGTAAAGAATCGGGAATATCGTCTCAGAAGGACATTAATCGGTCCGCAAAAGGATGATTTTATATTTAATTTGTACTCACCTTCTGAGAAGAACGTCAGTCTGTACGGTTCGCGGAGTGAGCAGAGGATGGCTGTCTTTTGGCTCAAGCTCAACGAACTATCATATTTTGAAGAGCACACTTCTACCAAGCCGCTTCTTTTGCTGGACGACATCTTTTCAGAACTTGATGAACACAACCGGGAGCTGGTAATGGCTATGATCAAGGAACATCAGACTATTGCAACAACAACGGAAGAAGAAGTAAAGGATCTGGCGGAGATGCCCGAAGAAATTATCAGGTTATGATCCGATTTCGTTTTGAAGAATGTAAGGGAATATTGAGGCTAAATCCTGCAAAACATCGACCTTGCCTTTCATTTTTGCCCATTCAGCACGAAGCATCCACATGTGAATTGTAGATCCGGGAGTGATCCAAGGGAGCCTTGCTGCAGTAAAAGCCCGGAGTTGCTCTTCATACGGAGGAAGCACCTCATCGTTGTTGTGATATACATAACGATCCATAAGTCTTGCAGCGACTGCCAGTTCGACATTCTGGTAATCGTGGACACCGTTCAGTTTCATTGATCCTCCGTCAAGTCCCCCGCCGCCGACAATCCAAACATTGTCAACAGTTCTTGTTGTTGTGACTTTTGTCCGGGGAAGTTTTGCCCGTGCAGTTTCTATCTTTCCGACCTTGCTGAGAGGAGCGTGAAGTTCAAAATGGGTTTCAGGATAGGCTTTTTCAATAATCTCGCCGGTTCCGCCATCATCAATGATATCTTCAATTACAAATGCCAGTTCACCAGGATCTTCTTCAGTAAGAATGACACATTCGGCGGCTTCACCTACTTTGCGGGTGTTTACCAGGTGTACCTGATGGGCAATATCCTCAACACATCCTCCTGCCCGCTGCCATTCGCGACAGACGGCATAAAGAGGCATAACAGATCCGTTGAGAGGAGCGATGATCGTGGGCATAGTCCCTGTTCTTTGTGCGACGTCATGAAGCCGTTGTGAGACCTGTTGCCCGAACTCTTCTAAAACTACAGGTACCGGCTCAACTTGAGGGACTTCGTATATTCCTGGCGGATAACGCCGTTCTTCGGCTCTTATATGTTCTGACATACAATATTATAAGTTACTGGCCGCATATGTCCACTACAAATGAAGGTTTGAGGTAATATTGATATAATACATATCACAAGGAGAGGTGACAGAGCGGCCGAATGTACCGGTTTCGAAAACCGGCGTGGGGTAACCCACCGGGGGTTCGAATCCCCCCCTCTCCGCCAGTTAGGAAATGTCTTTGTTGGCTCGTCGCCTCTCTCGAGGGCTCGCCAGCCGATTTTAAGCGCAAATTGGAATTTTTTATCTTTCAAAATGAAGTTCGAGCCGATATTTTTTAGGAATGCTCGGATTTCTTGATTGTCGCTTTGCGACAAAAGAATTTTGGCTTTGCTACTGGCTAAAATCATTTCTTTCATCGGTTCGAGCCAATTATTTCCTTTTTGTTCAAAATCTTTAATTTTCTGTTGAATATCCAGCTTCTCGTTGAGAAGTTTTTGTTTTTTAAGCTGATATTCTTCTGGTTCAATACCTTTTCCGCCAATAAACAGATCAAGCAGATTTTCGGCTTTGGATTCAATCTCTGTTTTCTTAGCTTGCAGATTTTGAACAAAAACTTTCGTTTCTTCTTTCGCCCGTTCTCGTTCCTTGTCTATCTCGGCAATCATATTTTCCGCCCAATCGTCAGGCAAAGAAACTTTTTGAATAACTGCTTTTATCTGTTCAACAAGATTTTCTTCTCGCAAATATTTCTCATTACATGGTTGCTTTTTCTTGGTGCAACGATAATAGTTATGACCTTTTTGTTTTTCAGCAGTAATGAAGCAACCGCAATTTCCGCATTTCATCAGCCCAGAAAAAGCAAATTCGTGTTTTCTCTTTCTTTTCTTTTTTCCTCGGTTGCTCATTACTTGTTGAACAGAATCAAAAAGTTTCTTGGAAATAATTGGCTCGTGCGTTCCGTCATAAATTTCACCATTAAAAGAAAATACTCCGTAATAAATCGGATTTTGCAAAAGTCGCTGGACACAGGAAACGGAAAGAACATTGCCTTTATAGCTTCTTAGCCCCGCTTGATCCAAAACTTTAGCAAGGGCTTTTAGTGTGTATTCTCCAGTTGCGTAAAGTTCAAATGCTTTTCTGACAAATGGTGCTTTCTCGCTATCAATATCAATCGCCCTTGTTTTTGGATTATTGGAATAACCAAGCGGGGCAAAGTTTGGCCAAATGCCTTTTCTTAACTTTGCTCGCTGTCCTCGTTTGATGTTTTCGCTTAAGTTGTCAATGTAGTATTTGCTTTGGCCAAAGGCAATGTTTAGCATAAATTTTCCCTGCGGTGTGCTATCAAACCAAAATGTTGGGAATTTCAAATCCTTGATCTTTCCTGTGTCCAGCAGATAAATGATTTTGCCTCCGTCAATGGAATTTCTAGCCAGTCTATCCGGATGCCAAGCCAAAATTCCTTGGGCTTCGCCCTTTTCAATCCGAGCAAGCATTTCGCCGAACACAGTTCGGCCAGGTTCTTTGGCAGTTTTTGCCTCGCTAAGCGAGGCGACGATTTCAAGTTTTTCTTTGGCGGCAAATTCTTTTAGCTCAGCAAGCTGAGCTTCAATACTTAAAACCTGTCTTTCTTCACTATCCGTTGATTTTCGAGTGTAAATAAAATATTTCATAGTTCCTTCTTAAAAATTAAAAATGAAAATTAGGGAAGCCCGCTTTTGGCCAGCCCATTCGGGGCAAAGAAAAAATTCCAATTTGCGCTTAAAATCGGCTGGCGAGCCCTCGAGAGAGGCGACGAGCCAACAAAGACATTTCCTAACTGGCGGTGTGCTTTCGAAAAAATTCGAACTGATTTCGCCCAAAATTTGTAGGGCGGGCGGAATTCTCCCCCAGACCCCCCTTCCGCCCGCCCGCAGAAGCGCCCTTTCGGATTGAAAAACTGCCAAAGAACCTGAAAAAATATCGGCTCGAACTTCATTTTGGGCCAAAAGCGGGCTTCCCTCATTTTTAATTTGATTGATTCCAGTATATTTGTTATCATATTTATGAAGGGTTAAATAAGCACCCATACTAATACTATCATACTTAGGAAACTATGAAAAGTCAAAACAATAATGAAACCATTGGGGATAAAATAAAACAGCTTAGAAATAAGCAAGGTTTGACACAGGATGAATTGGCGAGAAAATCCGATCTTCCTTATACAACACTAACCAAAATTGAAAGCAATGTAATAACCAAACCGACTATTCAAACAGTTATGAAGATAGCTAACGGATTAGGGATTACTATTGATAATTTAATGAAATAAAATTATGAATAGATCAGTTTTAAGCAAACAAATAAACAAAGAACAGATTGATAGTTTAAAAAATGATACAAAAGCTCTTTTATCGTTTCTACAAGATCAAAATGACGGTACTATTGTTTATGTGTTAGAGAAATTAGGAAGATTGAAAAATGGATACAGCAAACAACCACTATTGAATTTATTAGAGAATAACAATGAGACAATAAGATCACTTGCCTTGAAGAATCTTGCAAAAATTGGTGATATTTCCTTACTAGATACTTTCGTTAAATTCGCAAAACAAGATGAAAGTACTGAAGTTAGAAGAGAATCAGTTTCTGCTATTGGGCGATTAAGAAACGAGAAAACTATTCCAGTCTTGATAAAATTATTATCAGATAAAGATCCGAAAGTTGTAATGCAGGCCATTCGTGGATTACTTGTTTTTTCAAATAATGACCAAGTTAAAAAAGAGTTATCTAAATTACTTAATCATCCGAATGAGTTAATAAAGGAGGTTATAGGTAAGGAAATTAATGGTGTAAGCTATAGTTCAAAAAATAGCGGCAAGCACGATGAATTTCCTAAATATTTAAAAAATACTATTGTTCAAGGAGATGTTTTAGAGGTATTAAAGTATGTTCCTGAAGAATCTGTTCACTTAACTTTTACTTCACCGCCCTATTACAATGCTAGAGATTATTCAATTTATCAGAGTTATGATGAGTATTTAAATTTTTTAGAGGAAGTTTTTAAAGAGGTTCATCGGGTTACAAAAGAAGGTAGATTTTTTGTACTTAATACTTCACCAATTATAATTCCTAGAATAAGTCGTGCTCACGCAAGTAAAAGATACCCTATTCCATATGACATTCATCCTTTATTGGTTAAAATGGGTTGGGAGTTTATCGACGATATAGTTTGGGTGAAACCCGAAGCAAGTGTAAAAAATAGAAATGCGGGTTTTTTACAACATCGAAAACCATTAGGTTATAAACCTAACGCAATTACTGAAATGCTAATGGTTTATAGAAAAAAGACAGATAAACTAATTGACTGGAATATACATCAATATAGTTGGGATAAAGTAAAGAAAAGCAAAGTTCAAGACAAATACGAAACCACGAATGTTTGGCACATAGACCCTACTTTTGATAGGGTTCACAGTGCTGTTTTTCCAATGGAATTATGCAATAGAGTTATAAAATATTATTCTTTTGTTGATGATTTAATTTTTGATCCATTCGCTGGAAGCGGAACATTGGGAAGAGCTGCTGTCAATCTTAACAGGAATTTCTTCCTGACAGAAAAAGAAGCAAAATATGTAAATAGGATGAAAGAAGATTTAATTAAAAAAGATGATTTGTTTAATCAAAAGAATAATCAACCAAACTTCATCGACATAAAAAATTTTATAAATATAATTAAGGAAAATATATGACAATAACAGAACAAGTTGCTAAAAATATAATCAAGAAATTGCTGAAAGGCGAAGATTATAGAATTGAAGTTGTAACGTTGATTAACGCTGAATTTTTACAATTCGCAATAGATTTTTTTAAACATATCGTAGATGCAAAACTAAAAAGTAAAGACATTACTGTTGATTGGTATAAAAAAGCTTTTTTAAATCCAAATTTGCCAGCTAAGGAAATTGCTATAAACTCCGGATTGAATAAAAAGACAATCCACAATATGTTTAATTCCTCAACAAAGGAAATAGTAATTGATGCATCAAATGAACATTATGATTTACTATATGAATCTATAAAGAATTTGGTTGATACAGAACACGATCTTGAACTCACCTTAACTATCAAATTCAAAGGCGTAAGTGTTGATCTAAATGTTAGTGAGAGTTTGATCGTAATAAATACTTTGGCAGTTAAAAGAGCAGAATTAAGAGGTGGGTTATGGAGTACTGCGGGAAAGAGAGTAGAAAAACCACTAATGCAAACTCTTTGTAAATTATACGGTGTTCCCGAAGCAAACTATGCTTTAAAGATAAAAGGTAAAGATATTGAAAAAGATGATTTTGAAAGAGAAATTGATTTTTATTTGGTTGAAGGAACAAATCAGTATAAATGCGAAGTAAAATTAATGGGAAGAGGGAATCCAGAAAGTGCAGATGCGGTTATAGCACGAGACAGTAAAGTTTTTGTAGCTGACAAACTTTCTGACATTAACAAAAAACAATTGAATAGTTTAAAAATTGAATGGGTTGAATTAAGAAGTCTTGGTGGATTTGAAAGATTTGATACAGTGTTAAAAAACTTAAAAATTCCACATACAAAATTACCCAGCAATATAGATAAAGAATTAGAAGTAGTTTTTAAAGAAATTTTTAAATAAAAAGAATTTGCCGCCAAACTGGGCGAAACCCAGAGTTCCGCTAAAAGCGGAACGAAAAACTTGAAATCGTCCAATCCGAAAGGGTCGCTTCTGCGGGCGGGCGGAAGGGGGGTCTGGGGGGAATTCCGCCCGCCCTACAAATTTTGGGCGAAATCAGTTCGAATTTTTTCGAAAGCACACCGCATCCTAGGATTCGAACTACAGGGATATCTAAGTACAAGTATTTGTAAAACAAACTTACTTTTTCTTTTTTCTTGAAAAGATTACTCTTTCTGAACTGAGTGACTCTTTTGACTTAGTTTGCCTAATTACTTCAGCAAATAAATCAGGATCTTGAATATTCTCTAGAGTAATATACTTCTGTAAGACCGGCTGATAGATAGACAGAGTTCCATAATCAAAAATTTTCCCAAAAAATGACTTGTAGATTTTAACTTCTTCATGACCTTCAAGGGGATAAATTTTTTGTTTAATGTTAAATATTCCTTGTTGAACAATAATTTCACTATCTTTAATAACGTAAGAGGTTCCAGCCCACTTCATCAGTAGTGAAACAATACCAAGACTAACTAAAACAAGAATAGCTATCTGTATTAGTATTGAAATAAATATAATCGGAGCTTCAAAAGAAAAAATTGCTTTTAACAACACTAGTGGTATATAGCTAACAAAACTTAACAAAATGCCAATTAGCACCACAGAAACTATTCTTAGTGCTGTAACAATAGTGCTACTTCTTATTGGATAGTTGTATAAAGCAATTTTTCTATTCATATCACAAAAATACTTGATATAAATTCATAATTGAGTAGAGAAATTACTGGTTAGCCTCTTATTTGGGCAGAAACATTTCGTTTCTGCCCAACAAACAGAAGCTACAGGATTATTTTCCACTACCAAGCTGTTTTTTCTGCTTAATAGTGATTCTCTTTGGCTTACTTGCCTCAGATTTCATGAAGGATACTTTCATCACTCCATGCTCATAAAATGCTTCTGGTTCTTTGTTTAAATCAACTTCACCAGGAACGGCAACTCTGTAGGAGAAAGCATTAGAGGCCTTACGATAGTATTTCTTTTGCTTATCATTTTCCTCCTCTTGCTGTTGTCCTTTTATCCAAACATAACCATCTTGATAAGTAACTTCAATGTTATCTGGATTAATTCCTGGGAGAGCAGCTTCTACATATACTTTTTGCTCATCCTCAGAAATTGATAAACCTGTTTGGGTAGATGGAGCAGTAAACCAATCGTCATCATTATCCCAAATTGAAGGCATTATAGATGGGAATGAAAGTAATCTTCTTGGAACTAAATCTAGTGACATAGTATTCTCCTTTCTTTTAATTAATACTTATTAATTATCAAAAGGTGAAACTGATGTACCACAACACAAGATGTCTTATTTGGGACCACTTCGCTGGTCAAAGCGTATGTGTACATCCTTTGCACCTTATTAGCAATCATATTATCAGACTGCTAATTTATTGTCAATAGTTTTGTTTCATCAAAACAAGACACTCCTTTTTTATAGTGTCCGATTTGTCCCATTTCTTGTACAATTACCTCTGAAAGGTGTAAGTGGCTATGGGACACACTGGTTCCAGACCCGTATGCTCCGCAGTTTCACTTAGGTGATATCTCAAATTGGGGTTACTTGGCTTATTATTTCGTCTGCCCAGGTTTTTGTCTTTCGAATAGCTTCATCAAACGGGCTTGCTTCAATTGTCAGGATAGGGGTAATGACCTGAGCATTCATAGATTCGAGAATTTCTTGTGTCAATTCACCGCTTTTAGCAAATTGAGGATATGCTTTATCGCCTAGTGCAAAAATTGCAAATTTCGTATGATTGCAGGTATGAGCAATCTCCTTGGTCTTTGCAAAAAAGTCTTCTGCTACCGGATTTAACTCCCCGTCACCGTATGTTGATACTCCGAAGAAAATTAAATCATATGATGTGAGGTTATCAGGATTTGTCTCCATGACATCCAATAGATCAACTGCAATGTTTTTTTGTTTAAGATATTGTTTCAGTTCCTGTGCGACGGATGTGGTAGTTCCGTACATACTGGCATAGGCGATCGCAATGTTCATAATAATTTAATATTGTAAACAGGGAAAAAATGGAGGCAAATAAGATAATTCGCCTGCGTAATATCTTACCACGTGAAAAAGCTGATTACTGCTTGTATGACTTTCCAAAGAATCGGCATTTGTTCATTTAAACAATCTCAACGCCTTCAGAAACAAAACACTGGTTTCTGAGCCGATTCGGGATATAATTTTATTTACAGCTCCACCGCTTTCGGGTGATTGAAGATAGTCTCGAGTAAAAACTTTTGGATCAACATATTTCACGTTCTGATTATCGTCTATCATAATATTTCTCGAAAAAAAGAGCGGCAACAAACGGGCGATAGCTTTTGAAGTATTTGAACCTTGTTTATCAGTCCCTCCCACAATATCCAGTGCTTGGCCCTTTTGAAGAAGATTGTTATTAAGTTCAAATATATGTATAAGCTCGTCCAGTGATTCTCCGGGTAAATTCCAGACAGCTCCGCTGTTTTCTTGAAGTGTCTTGCCTGTCACCTTTCCCTGTGCTTCAGAAAAAGTTAATCCGCCATGAGATGATTGATGAATAGCAAATCCGCTTTCCGGCACCGTTTCCGCATGTCCTCCCCGTTGTACCAATTCATTCCGGACAAACTCAATTTGTGCCTTATCGGCTCCGACTTGCTGAATAAGATCATCCAGTTCTACTTCCGTATAGTTTTGTGGCGTCGCATCTTTTTCTTTATATATTTTTGTTACAACAGAACCCTCAGGGTGATCGTAGATATCTCTCGTTTCTCCGCTTCCGACTTTCCTACCTCTTGTAAAGGGTAAGTGGGGATTATCTGCTTCGCTCATAGTTTTTATTCTATCAGGTCAAGACGAATTATCATGAGCTGCTCATTTACTTCCCGTCCTAACAGGTATACAATGAATTATTACCATTTCTTACAGTTTATGAGTATCGAAGGGAAAGTCGTCGTCATTACCGGTGCAAGTGACGGACTTGGGAAATCAATTGCTCTTAAATGTGCAGAAGAGCATGCAAAAATAGCGATTCTTGCGAGATCAGAAGATAAGTTAAAAGAAGTTAAAACGGAATGTGAAAGTCTGGGTGCAGAAGCAGAGTATTATCTCTGCGATGTCAGTGATGCCGCACAGGTTGCGACAACAGTCAGTGCTTTGAAACAGCAATTCGGGAGGATTGATATTCTCATCAACAATGCCGGTATCTGGGCAGCGGGCCCGATTGAAAGCTATTCAGTTGAGAAAATCGGTGCCCTTTTTGCAACAAATACTCTCGGAACCATTTATATGACACGCGCGATTGTCCCTGTCATGAAACAACAATCTGCAGGACAAATACTGAATGTTATGTCAATTGCGGGTGTTGAGACAAAAGACGCTTACGGAATTATTTATACGGCAACAAAACATGCTCTTCATGGATTTACCGAAACGCTGAAAGAAGAATTAACGGGTAATGGTATCAAAATCATGGGATTCTATCCGGGAGGAATGGCTACCAATATTTTGAAAGCTGCCGGAATCGATATGCCGTCTTCGGCAGAACTGTCAATGAACACCAAAGATATCGCTAACATTGTAGTATTCGTTCTTGAACAGCCGGAAGATGTAGTAATAGATCACTTTGAAGTAAGAAAATTTATAGGCAAAAAGGAAGGTGAACAGAAATGACACAAATATTTACGGCAATACAGGCTAAAGACATCGGAGACAGACTCGGCATGGATTGGAATACCTATGATTTGGAACAGTTCCGAATGGGACTTGAAGTAGAGATGGAGCATGGATTGCATGACAAAGAAACGAATGTCACAAACGATGATCTCCAGATGACAGGAAAAATTGCCTGGGCTCATTTGAAAGAAATTCCTGACTACTACACGAGGCTTAAGAACATGGAGCAGGAAGCAGGATCATAAGGAATTTGATTGTATAATGCATGCATGGATTTTTTTCTTCCTTTTTCTCTATCTCTTATTGCCGGTCTGTCTACGACAGCAGGCGCCGGATTCCTATTCCTGTATCGGAATATATCAAACAACACCCTTCATTTCTTTCTTGGGCTCTCGGCAGGTGTGATGCTGTATTTGTCATTCATTGAACTTCTTCCGGAAAGTATTCAACATATCGGTTTTGCTTTTGGAAACCTACTATTCTTTTCGGGAATATTATTTATGGCTATAGTAGATCGTTTTTTTCCTCATTCCTTGCTCTTTAATACAAATTGTCAAAAAGAACGGTGTGATAATAGACTTTACTCAACAGGTGTTATGGTTGCAATCGGTCTTGCTCTGCATAATTTTCCTGAAGGCGTGACTGTTTTTATGGGGTCATATGTTAATATCGAATTCGGCGCTGTTTTAGCCCTTGCGATAACGCTGCACAACATTCCTGAAGGAATTGCAATTGCCGTTCCGATCCTGGCTGCTACAAAAAGCAAAATGACGGCTTTGAAATACGGTTTTCTGGCAGGAATTATTGAACCAATCGGTGGCCTTTTTGCCTATTTCATCCTAAGACCGTATCTTGAAACAGATCTGGTATATGCGTTATTTGCAGTAGTAGCTGGAGTAATGGTATATATTAGTTTTGATGAGTTGCTACCGGTTTGTTTTAAGTGTGATTTGAAGCATGTGCCAATTGCAGGAATATCACTCGGTATGATATTAGCTGCATTAAGCATACTGTTCCTGAATGGATAACCAAAGGAAAGAAGAGTACAATAATCACCTATGATTACTCTTTCCTCTGATCAAAAGCAGGCACTTGATCTAATCCTTTCATGGTATAAAGATCCGAATAAAAAAAGTTTTATCACACTTGGAGGATATGCCGGAACCGGTAAATCGACTCTCCTTGCACATCTCCGTCGTCAGCTTGATAGTCTGGATCCGAAATTAAAAGTAGGTTTTGTGTCTTATACTGGGAAAGCGGCACGAGTACTACACGGCAAACTTCTAGATGAAGATGTGAAATATAAACAGGATACAGTCGGTACAATCCATTCACTGATTTATTCACC
Source organism: Candidatus Roizmanbacteria bacterium (assembly GCA_016700135.1). Lineage (NCBI taxonomy): Bacteria > Candidatus Roizmaniibacteriota > Candidatus Roizmanbacteria bacterium. The sequence goes on along the minus strand of CP065004.1, from coordinate 156,584 downwards.
AGTTGTTAATGAGAAAGAAGAGATCATCGGATGGCAACAGAAAGAGGAAATTGATCGAAAGCTCATCATAGTCGATGAAGCTTCAATGGTAGATGGTGTTATCTGGAAACATTTATTGTCCTATAAAGTACCCATTCTGGCGGTTGGGGATCATGGCCAGTTACCGCCTATCCGTGGATCATTTAACCTTATGGACAAACCAGATATTCTTCTTGAACACATTCACAGGCAGGCGGAGAAAAATCCGATTATCGGAATTTCTATTCAAGCACGGGAACACGGGTATATTCGTCCGGGACAATACGGAGGAGGTGTTGTGAAGTACGGGGAAGAAGATCCTGATGCATATCTGGAAATGAACGAGTTACTGCAAAACTACAGTGAAGATACACTTATTCTTTGCGGTTACAATCATACGAGAAAACGGCTAAATTCTCATATAAGACAGGCACTGGGATTTGAGACAGTCAAACCGACTGTCGGAGATAGGGTTATTTGCCTTCGAAATAATCATAAAAAAGGAATATTTAACGGAATGATCGGTACCATTCGGGACATTCAGGAAGAAAATAGTGACTGGTATAGAGCAGAAATTTCAATGGACGGTGAAGATGAGCCGTATTTAGGTCTCATTTCATCCAAACAATTCGGGCACGATTCGGCACTGAACTTTACGAAAGAACGATCACAAATAATGATCGGAGATTTATTTGATTTCGGTTATGCTCTGACAGTCCACAAAGCACAGGGAAGCCAGGCACGAAAAGTTGTTCTCTTTGAAGAGCGTTTCGGAAAAATGAACGATGATGAATGGCGACGATGGTTGTATACAGGAGTGACGCGTGCTGAAGAGGAATTAGTCATTTTTGAACGGTAAATTCTAGTACAATAGAAGAAGTATGAAGCGCTTCATTTCCGTTTTGACCATCATCACTCTTCTAAGTCTGTTTATTGTCAGGCAGAATTCCGCGGTTGAACATGAATTGGATGTGACCGCAGCGATAGATCCGACCGTCAACGATTTTAGTGTTGTTGTTACGGCCTCGAAACCTGAAGGGGGAGAGATTTACCCGACAGAAGTTGTTACCTTTACAATCCAGTACTCAGTAGCTCCAACTACGGGGTTTCCTATGACACTTGTTGCCTCGTGGGAAGAGGGTCTTATTGAAGGAAGCGGATCAAACTACGTGGAGGTTTATGATTATGTCATCGGTTCAGCTACTTTTAGTGATTCCGGAACAGAGCCGGTTGTTGATCTGCTAAACAGAACTATAACCTGGGAAATTGACAGAGTAGACAACAACGGTACTTACCATGAAGTGAGTTTTGACCTGCAGGTAAAGTCATCTTTTCTTACTACAAACAGAATTCTTGTATACACCAATGCGGATGCAACCTATCAAAATGCAGTGCATCCGCAGGTTGAGTATTTGTTGTACGTTGATCCGAATCTGACTCCGACACCTTCTGATTCTCCGACGCCCACACCGACCGATTCGACAGAAAGTCCGACACCGACTGAACCGACAATTACCCATTCCCCGACACCTACCGGTCCGACTGAGACTCCGACACCGACTGAACCGACAATTACCCATTCCCCGACACCTACCGGTCCGACTGAAACTCCGACACCGACTGAACCCACAATTACTCCTTCACCCACAGGTCCGACCCTCACAAATACACCGACAATTACGAATACTCCAACCGTTACGAGAACCCCAACGCCGTCTGCCACCCCTACCGGTCCGACTCCGACTCCTGGGCCTTCGGCAACACCGACACCAAAAGGTTCCATAACTCCGGTTCTTTCTGTGCTTCCTACTCCAAAACCGACATTTAAAGAGTTTAAATTTGAAAAAGTATCTGTAGAGCACGTAGGAGAGGATAATGCGATCTTCACATCAACCACCTCACTCGATGCTACTGTCCTTGTGAGATATGATCTTTGCTCAGCTGATGAGTTTACACAGGAATTAGTACTCGATGAAAATGCAAGATATCATGAAATTGTATTTGAAAACTTGACACCTGATACAGCGTATTGTTTCAAAATTTTTGCAACAAATAAGTTACTGAATAAAACCATAGAATCAGATATTTTTATTTTCAAGACAGCCAAGGAAGGGACGAGCTATCGGGTTTTGTCTACCCGTACTCTTTGGAATAGTTTGCAGCTCAATGCAAAAACTTCCAGACGGCTGGTGGTTCCGAATGATTTGCCGGTAGTTATTGCAGTCGAAATGGATAATCCGGAAAATATCAAAACATTAAAAGGAACATTTGTCAGCAGATCGGTCTTAGGTGTCTCGACAATTGCTCAGAACAATGTGCAGCAGGTACAGTTCACTGAAGTAGCACCGGATACTTTTTCAGCCGAAATCGCAACGCCGGATATTCTGGACAATTATTTCTTTACGCTTGAAATTACCGATAATTTCGGTAAATATTCAAAAACAGTGACTCCTTATTCATTCCTGGTATCAAAACCGCTTAAAGTTGTAGACGGAAAAGAAAAACCGATTGAAGCGACATTTGTTCAGGTCGAACGCTATGAAGAATCCCGTAAACAGTATTATCCTTTCAACTCAGCTTTTTCCTTTCTCAACACCGGAAGAGGACTTTTCCAACCCTTCTATACCGATCACGAAGGGTTATTGAATATTGCCTTACCTCTCGGAAAATATCGGATTACAACTCGTGCAATCGGCTATGCGAATACGACACAGGAATTTCATCTCGGGGAAGAAACACAGAATTATCCGAAAATCACGATGGAGTCACAATTTTCATTTGCAAACACAATTGAATATCTGAAATTCGCGGTTGCAATTGTGTACCAAACGCTTTTTTCAGATATCGGCAGCTACTTTTCAACTCAACTTCTCTTTGCTTTCGGATTGCTGATACAACTTCTAATGCTGGCAATACTGATGCTTTTTGGGTTGGGCCGGATCGGAGTGGTAAACAAAATACACTCGCGTCTCGGTCAATTACTGAAAGACTTTGAAAGAGAATTATTTGAATTATTTATGGGAATATGGTCTCTCATGAACGTCACAGTATCAATACTTTTCGTATTATTCCGCGGTTTTGAAAGTGCATTGCCGTTTATTGTGATGACGGTTATTGTCGGACTTGCAGATATTGCTATATTTCTTTTTAAGGAAAAACGATTATTGAAAGTGCAACAGCAAGAAGATGTCCAACAGTCTCCGAAGTAATAAATCTTTCCAAGCAAAGGTCAGGGATTTTTATCGGGAAAATAAACGTGATCTCATATGGCGTGAGTATATAAATCCATACTGGGTTGTTGTTTCAGAAATAATGCTGCAGCAAACTCAGGTTTCGAGAGTTGCAGAAAAGTTCCCTCATTTTTTAGAAGTGTTTCCCGATTTTAAATCACTAGCCTCGGCTCCTCTTGAAAAAGTGCTTCGTGAATGGCAGGGGATGGGGTACAACAGAAGGGGAAAGTATCTCAGAGAAATTGCAAAAATAATTGTCGAAAAATATGACTCTATCGTACCGAGAGATCCTGGAGTTTTGGAAGAGTTTCCCGGTATCGGACCTGCGACTGCACGGTCTATTGTCGTTTATTCGTATAATATTGCTGAACCGTTTATAGAAACCAATGTCAGACGTGTTTATATTCATCATTTCTTCAGTGACAAAAAAGAAGTATCAGATAGAGACATTATGCCGCTTGTTCGGGAAACGCTTGACAAAAAAAATCCGAGGGACTGGTTTTATGCACTTATGGATTACGGGACCTATTTAGGAAGAACCGTTCCCAATCCGAACTGGAAAAGTAAGCATTATTCAAAGCAAAGTAAGTTTGAAGGTTCGAACAGGCAAGTGCGCGGCGCCGTATTGCGTTATTTATTGAATGAAGGGTCGGCAGAAAGAGAACTTCTTGAAAAAAGATTGGGATTTGAAAAAGCACGATTGTATAATGTGCTCAAGCAGTTGACCTCTGAAGGAATTATTGCAGAGAAAAACGGTGAATACAAAGTTACTACATAGCATATGAATGATCTTGAACTGAAAGGGAAACGGGCAACAGTAATAGTTAAAACATTAAAATCACTGTTTCCTCAGACAAAGTCTGCTCTTAACTATTCAACCCCTTGGGAATTTTTGGTAGCCGTGATCCTTTCAGCTCAGTGCACGGATGCTCGGGTGAATATTGTGACTGAAAAGTTATTTAAGAAATATCCGACAATCGAAAGCTATGCAAAAGCAAACATTACCGAATTCGAGCAGGATATAAAATCGACCGGTTTCTACAAAAATAAAGCTAAAAACGTCCTGGCTACGGCAAAAATTGTGCATGAAAAATACCATGACTCCATCCCGCAAACGATGGAGGAGATGATGACGCTTCCCGGAGTAGCGCGGAAGACAGCCAATGTCGTTCTTGGAAATGCTTTTGGAATAGTGGAGGGTGTAGCTGTTGACACGCATGTGCGAAGACTGTCGAACGTATACGGACTGACAAACGAGTCAGACCCGGAGAAAATTGAAAAGGATCTGACGGCGATTCTGCCAAAAGCAGAATGGACGGAGTTTACTTTAAGAATGATTGATTATGGCCGTAAATATTGTCCAGCCAAGAAACATGATCATGAGCAATGTCCTCTGGTTATCGCACTTCGTGAAGAGCGTATTTATCCGCAAGAATAGTTTTTAATATCTTTCTTTTCTGGGAATAATTTCTCCGTTTTCAATGTAGATGTACTGTGCTAAACCGTGCTTTATTATTCCCGTGTTGTAGAAACGTTTTTTATGATTTATCTCATGAATATGAGTGTGGCCGCAAAAAAAGAGTTCATTATCCTTTAATTCATGTTGTATGCGTTTTTTTACAACTGTATTAAATCCTGAAACAAGTGCCTGATAAAAAGATCCGAAATAACGAATGAACAATCTTTCTAGAGCATCAACCTTACGGACAATTTTGTGAAACTTCGGATCCGTCACATCAGGCTTGGTCTTCTCAAGAGGAAGTATTCTGTGGCCGTGTTCAAAGATAAAGACAAATTCATTTTCCCGAAAAGAATATCTGTCTGTTTGGATGATGGAAAACTCTTTAATTTTTTCCGGATCATTATATTCTTGAGCATCATGATTTCCGAAAATATAAACAGCTTGTTTTTCTTTAAGAAGCGGAAACAAGTTTCTCCATTCAGAAGCATAGAATTCATCAAACGTCAGGAGAAAGCCTTCCCAAAAATCACCGTTTATAATGACACGGTCAGCATCATTGATGATACGGCTAAGCAATGCAAATTTCTTTTCATCAAAGGGAAGATCGAGATGTGTATCAGAGATGACAAGTGTTTTCATAAACCCTCCGTAAAAACGGCAATACATTTATTCTACAGCTTTCCGCATGAAACAGGGCTTATTTATTCTGCATTGAGGCGATGATATTCTTCGGGACTTCCTCATAGTGAGAAGGTTCCATATAGAATACTCCCCGACCTTCAGTAAGCGATCGAAGGACGGTCGCATATCCTGAAAGTTCAGCAAGAGGGGCATAGGCCTTGATGACAGTAACACGATTTCGTTTTTCCGTTCCGAGGACTTTTCCTCTTCTGCTTGAGACGTCGCCGATTGCAGTGCCCATAAACTCATCAGGGACTGTGATTTCAAGTCTCATAATAGGCTCAAGAAGGGTTGCGCCTCCTTTTTCAACACCGTCCTGCAATGCCATAGTTCCTGCGATCTGGAAGGCGATATCCGATGAGTCAACATCATGATAGCTTCCGTCATAGAGTGAAACTTTCAAGTCAGTAATCGGGAATCCGAGAAGGACACCTTTATCAAGAGCCGATCTGACACCTTTTTCAACTGAAGGAATAAACTCAGACGGAATTGCTCCTCCTTTAACATTATTTTCAAAGATAAAACCCTCACCGCGACCGAGAGGTTCAAGCTTCAGCAAACAGTGTCCGTATTGACCGTGTCCTCCGGTCTGTTTTATATATTTCCCTTCCGCATCTGCAGGTTGTGTGATCGTTTCTTTATATGCGACTTGAGGACTTCCGATATTTGCCTGAAGGCCCATTTCCCGCTTCATACGATCCACAAGGATCTCCAAATGGAGTTCTCCCATTCCTGACATAATAGTCTGATTTGTTTCGTGGTTTACTTTTACCTGGAATGTCGGATCCTCATCTGAGAGTCTCTGCAATGCATAGGAAAGTTTTTCCTGATCGGATTTTGTTTTCGGTTCGATAGCAAGGGAAATAACCGGTTCAGGGAATGTAATAGATTCAAGAATGACGGGATTATCTTCGTCAGCCAATGTGTCGCCGGTCTTTGTTTCTTTCGGACCGACAAGTGCGACGATTTCTCCTGCATATGCTTCTTCGATTTCTTCGCGCTGATTTGCGTGCATAAGAAGAAGACGGCTTACTCGTTCTTTTCTACCTGTAGTGACATTGTATACATATGAACCCGATTTCAGAACACCTGAGTAGATGCGGGTATATGTAATTTTACCGACATGAGGATCAAGTTGGATTTTGAATGCAAGAGATGAAAAATGCTCTTTCGGATCAAGCTGTCTTGTTAGTACCTCTTCTGTTCCCGGTTTTGTGCCGTGAACTTCCTTCAGATCTTTCGGCGAAGGAAGGTAATCAACGATAGCGTCAAGTACGGGCTGGACTCCTTTATTTCTAAGTGATGTTCCGGCATAGATCGGTACTATCTTGTATCCGATAACTGCTTTTCTTAGTGCCGCTTTCATTTCTTCAACAGTAGGTTCTTCTCCTGCAAGATATTTTTCAAGCAGAGCATCGTCCTGTTCTGCGATTTGCTCGATCATTTTTGCACGATATTCAGTTACTTTTCCTTTGACTTCTTCAGGGATTTCATCAACAATATCGTATTCGATACCTTTTTCATCTTTTCCCCAAATCAGTGCCTTCATCGTCATGAGGTCGACCACACCGCGGAATGTATCTTCGGATCCGATTGGATACACCATGACAATAGGATGAGCTCCGAGTCTTTCTTCAATTTCTTTAACCGTACCTTCGAAGTTCGCACCAAGTTTATCCATCTTGTTGATAAAAGTGATACGCGGAACTTTATATTTATCAGCCTGGCGCCATACTGTTTCCGACTGACTCTGCACTCCTTCTTCTGCATCAAACACGACGACTCCACCGTCAAGAACACGGAGTGATCGTTCGACTTCAGCAGTAAAATCTACGTGGCCCGGAGTATCAATAATGTTGAATCGGACATCTTTCCAGAACGTCGTCGTTGCAGCAGAAACGATGGTGATACCGCGCTCACGTTCCTGTTCCATCCAGTCCATCTGTGTATTTCCTTCGTCAATGTCTCCGATCTTGTAGCTTCTTCCCGTGTAAAAAAGAATTCGTTCAGTTGTTGTTGTCTTTCCCGAATCGATATGTGCAATAACACCGACGTTGCGGATTTTGTCTTGTGGGACATTGCGGTTTTTTGTTGTAACGACGTTTTGGGCCATATGTTTTTTTAAATTCTAAAATAGGAAAATCGAAATTCTAAATACCCAATTCAGTTTCATTATGGGATTTTAGAATTTCGAAATTCAGGATTATATTATCTTACCACTTTAAGTGAGAGAATGCCTTATTCTGATCTGCAAGCTTCTCGGTCTGTTGTTTTTTTGCAACAGCCTGTCCTTGATTTTTTGCGGCTTCGACAATTTCGGATGTCAGTTTGTCTTCAAAAGAGTGAAACTCTTTGTTTGATCTTGAACGTGCTGCCTCTAAAATCCAGTTCAGAGCAAGGTGAAGTTTCCGCTCTGAACGGACTTCGGTCGGGACAAGGTATGAAGCTCCTCCCAATCTTCTCGGTCGGACTTCACGATCCGGAGTCACGTTAGCAATTGCTTTATTTAAGGTAATCAGTGCATCATTATCTTCTTTCTGAAGATTTTCGAGTGTCTTGTACACAATTTTCTGTGCGACTGATTTCTTTCCATCAAGCATGAGATAGTTGATGAGTTTTGCAACTTCATAACTATTGTAGACTGGATCTGCATCCGGTTGTCGTCTTTTGTATTGATGTCTGGGCATTGTTGTTACTAATAAACTTGTTAGTTCGTAGGCGGTAGGTAGTAGCTTGTTGGTATTTTGTATATCTGTAAATGCAATATGCTTTCTACAGCCTACAGCCTACTACCTACAAGCCATTTACTTCTGTTTCGGTTTTTTTGTACCGTATTTTGATCTTGATGTTGTTCGTTTATCAACTCCGGTTGTGTCGAATTTGTTGCGTACAACATGGTATTTCACACCCGGAAGATCTTTCACACGGCCTCCTCGAACGAGTACGATCGAGTGCTCAGCAAGGTTGTGACCGATACCCGGAATGTAGGCAGTTACCTCCATTCGGTTGGAAAGTCGGACTCTTGCTACTTTTCGAAGGGCGGAGTTCGGCTTTTTTGGTGTCATGGTACGTACGATAGTACACACACCGCGCTTCATCGGACTGTCGTTATCTACATATCGTCGTTTGACTGCATTGTAGTTAGACTTCAGTGCCGTTGCTCTCGATTTCCGTATTTTCTTCAATCGGCTTTTCCTCACCAGTTGGTTGATCGTTGGCATATTGTGTTTTAGCTTGTGAATAATATTTTGTAATTAAGTCTTGTGTGACAGGTATTAGACGTCCAATTATAACATTCTCTTTCAGTCCTAGCAAGCCGTCTACCTGACCTCTGATGGCCGCTTTTGAAAGAACATTAGTTGTCTGCTCAAACGATGCGGCTGACAACCAGGAGTCTGTATAAATGGCAGCTCGTGTTATTCCGAAAATAGTGACTTTTCCGACCGCCGGTTTTCCTCCGACAGCGATTGTCTTCTTGTTCTCTTCATCAAATTTGACGCGTGATACCACTTCATTTTTTGTAAATGAAGTATCTCCTTCGTCTTCGATGACGACCTTGTCACTCATCTTGCGGATGATCACTTCGAAATGTTTATCATGGATCCCGATACCCTGTGATTCATATACTTTCTGGACTTCATTCAAAAGATATTGCTGAGCATAGTGCAAACCTTTGATACTCAAAATATCCTTGATATTCAGGTACCCTTCAGAAAGTTGTGTTCCTTCCGGTACCATATCGCCGTCTGAAACTTTCAGTTTCTGAGTTGTCGGAATACTGAATTCCTGAGCTTCGTCTTCTTCACCGTTAGTCGGTGTGACTTTGACGATAAACATATCACGGTCTGTATCTTCAGTGACGGAAACTTTTCCGGCAATTTCTGTGATAGGTGAGACGACTTTCGGATTTCTTGTTTCGAAGAGTTCTTCAACTCTCGGTAAACCCTGGGTCACGTCTGAGATGACGATACCTCCGAAGTGGCGGACACGCATCGTAAGCTGTGTACCAGGCTCCCCGATGGACTGTGCCGCAAGTACTCCTGCCGGTACTCCGATCTCTACTACATCCTGAGTTGAAAGATCGAGTCCGTAACACTTCTGACAAATCCCTGTTTTTGATTTACAGAAAAGAGGGGTTCGGACAGTAACACGTTCAATTTCATTATCTTTCACTAGTTTGAGTTCTGCTTCACCTATAAGAGTTCCTGTTTCGATTAGTGTCTTTTTCCCTTTCATTACAGGCTCTGCCGTATATCGTCCTTCAATTCTGAGCATCATTTTGTCACCGCGTTCTCCTTTTGATTCAACCAGAAGGCCTGTGGCAGTGCCGCAGTCTTCTTCGCGAATAATCATGTCATGAGCGACGTCATGAAGTCTTCGGGTCAGATAACCGGCGTCGGCTGTCTTCAACGCTGAGTCAGTCAATCCTTTCCGGGCTCCTCGTGCGGAAACTACGTATTCAAATACGTTCAACCCTTCACGATAGTTAGATTTTGTCGGGACCTCAATAATTTTTCCCATCGGGTCGACGACAAGTCCTTTCATAGCTGAAAGCTGTTTCAGCTGTTCACGGGAAGCACGGGCTCCTCCTGAACGGATGATAATCTTGACGGGATTTTCCTCATCAATAGCATCCCAGGTTTTGTCGGCAAGCTTTTCCGTGATATCAATCCACAGTTTGTTGCTGATGCGTTTCTTTTCATCAAGTGTCAACAGTCCCTGATTGAAGTTGTCCTGGATATTCGTAACTTCTTTTTCAGCTTCTGCAATGATTTTGTCTTTGTCTTCGATGATCTTGCAATCAAAGATTGAAACTGAGAGACCGCATGAAACGGTTGCACCCCAGAATCCGAGATCTTTGATGCGATCGATGATAGCACCGACTTCTTCCTGTGATAGGAATTTCATCGCTTTCACGACGATAGCTTTAATATCGCCGGCTGTGACATCTTCATTTACATATTGAAGTTCCTGCGGAAGTGTCTCGTTGAATAAGATTCTTCCGATTGAAGTTACCATAGTTTCACCGTTGATTCTTACTCGAATCGGCTGGCGAAGAGTGATTCTGTCAAGGTGATAATTGCTCAATGCTTCTTCAGAAGTTGCAAAGATTCTCATTTTTTCTTCAGAAGACTCAGCATGTTTATCAAGCGTTGTCAGATAATACACACCGAGAGCCATTTCCTTGTTCGGGATGACGATCGGTGATCCGTCTGCCGGCTTCAAAAGGTTGCGGTAAGGCAACATGCGGGCTTTTACTTCATCAATTGCCTGTTGTGAAAGAGGCACAAAAACTCCCATTGCGTCTCCGTCGAAGTCTGCATTGTATCCTGAACAGACTGTCGGATGAAGCTTGATAGCATTGTCATCAGTCAAAACCGGGAAGAATCCCAAAATTGACAGTTTGTGGAGTGTCGGAGCACGGTTCAGAAGAACAGGATGATTTTTGGTAATTTCTTCCAAAATATCATAAATCTCCGGCGGTCTTTCTTCGAGGAAGTTCTTAGCACTTTTGATATTCGGTGCCAGTCCTCGGATGATGATTTCGTGTAAAAGATACGGCTTAAAAAGTTCAAGAGCCATTTCCTTCGGAATACCGCATTGATCGATACGAAGTTCCGGACCGACGATAATGGTGGAACGGCCTGAGTAATCAACACGTTTTCCGAGAAGGTTCTGTCGGAAACGTCCCTGTTTTCCCCGCAAGACATCAGAAAGAGATTTCAGTTTCTTTGCTGATCTTCTTGTTTGAGCACGTCCCCGTGATTTCTGAAGGTCGAGAAGTGAGTCAACGGATTCCTGAAGCATTCGTTTTTCATTTCTCAAAATGATTTCCGGTGCTCCAAGCTCAATAAGTTGTTTTAATCTTATATTTCTGTTGATGACGCGTCTGTAAAGATCATTCAAATCAGATGTCGCAAATTTTCCTCCCGGAAGCTGGACCACAGGTCGCAAATCCGGCGGAATGACGGGCAGAACAGAGATCATCATCCATTCAGGTGATGTCCCGCTTTTGATGAATGATTCAAGTATTCTGACCTTCTTCAGAAGTTTGCTTCTTTTTTCACCGCGTGTCTTTGAAATTTTACTCATTGTTTCTGAAATGAGTTCTTTAAGATCCTGTTTTTTGAGGAGATCCTGGATGACTTCCGCACCCATGCCGACTTCTACAAAGTCAGCAAGATCATAATCCTTAAGGAAAAGATAATCTTCTTCTTCAAGAGTATCAAGCGGTCTCAGGGTTTTGACAACTTTGGTCAGACGATCATACATTGCGACATATTTTGATTTCCGGTCGATAAAACGATCAGAAAGACGTCGGAATGCATCCCGTTCTTTGATATCAACTTCCTGCATAGCAAGATCTCGCTGTTCAGGATTTGAGATTTTCTTTTCAACACTTTTCTTTTCTTTATCGTAGGTTTCTTTCAGTTTTTTCTTTTCTCCTTCGTACCATTCTTCCTGTTTTTTGACTTCTTCATCCTTCAGTTTTTCAAGTGCCTGTGCGACTTCTTCCTGTCGTTCTTTGTTGACACCGGTGACGAGGAACAGAGCATAATAGACAATTCTCTCCATGGTCTGAGTCGGGATGTCGAGAATGACACTCAAAGGATTTGAAGCACCTTTGAAGTACCAGATATGTGCGACAGGTGTTGCAAGTTTGAGATGTCCCATGCGTTCACGTCGAACGACAGAGGAGGTGACTTCAACTCCGCAACGATCACAGACGATTCCTTTATATCTTATTCTTTTGTATTTTCCGCAGTAACATTCGTAATCTTTTGTCGGTCCAAAGATTCGTTCATCAAAAAGACCGTCTTTTTCGGGTCGGAATGTTCGGTAGTTGATTGTTTCAGGTTTGGTGACTTCACCGTGTGACCAGCCCAAGATATCCTCAGGTGAGGCGAGTCTGATTTTCAAACCGGAAAAATCCAGCATTTGCATGTCATCCATAATCGTTTAGGAAATATAGTCAATTGATAATCCGAGAGCATTCAGTTCTTTCACAAGAACGTTGAAGGACTCCGGTACATTGGATTGAGGAATATTGAGACCCTTGATGATAGCCTCAAATGATTTCTGTCTTCCCCGTACATCATCAGATTTGATGGTAAGCATTTCCTGGAGTGTATGAGGTACACGATGTGCCTCAAGTGCCCAGACCTCCATCTCTCCGAATCGCTGACCTCCCATCTGGGATTTACCTCCCAGAGGCTGTTGAGTCACGAGTGAGTACGGTCCGACAGATCGAGCATGGAATTTATCCTCGACCATGTGAATGAGTTTCATAATATATCCGATTCCGACAAGTACCGGTCGCTCAAACGGTTTTCCGGTTGCTCCGTCATAGAGTGTCATCTTGGCATCTGCCGGAAGACCGAGTTTTTCCAGTTCTCCGAAGATAAAGTCTTCTTTGATCTGTTCGAAAACGGGTACTGAAATATAGTTATTGTTTTTCAAAGCGATCCATCCGAGAATAGTCTCAAAAAGCTGTCCCAGATTCATACGGGCAAGAATGGAAAGCGGTGAGATGATGACATCCACCGGTGTTCCGTCTTCAAGATACGGCATGTCGTACTCAGGAAGGATTTTTGCGATAACACCCTTGTTTCCGTGTCTTCCCGCAAGTTTGTCTCCGACAGTTACTTTTCTAAGCTGTGCGGTGTGGACAAGAATTCTCTTCAAAATACTCGGTTCAAGTTCATTCGGATCTTTTTTGGCATCGATGACATCAATGTCAATCACGGTTCCGCGATCGCCGTACGGCATGCGGAGTGAGGTATCTTTGACATCTTTTGCTTTTTCTCCGAAGATTGCACGAAGAAGACGTTCTTCAGCAGTCAGTTCGCGCTCACCTTTTGGAGCAACTTTTCCGACAAGAATATCTCCTCCCTTTACATCAGTTCCGGGCAAGACAAATCCGTCTTTATCAAGATTCTGGAGAATTTCTTCACGGACATTGGGAAGATCCCGTGTGAGTTCTTCAGGTCCGAGTTTGGTATCAACAACATCAGCGACATATTCCTCACTGGTTATGGATGTAAACATGTCTTCTTTCAAAAGTCTTTCTGAGATGACGAAACCGTCTTCGTAACCCAAACCGTGTAGTGATGTATATGCGATTACAAGGTTTTGACCGAGAGCAAGCTGTCCGTTTTCACTGGCAGGTCCGTCTACGATCAGTTCGCCTTTTTTCATTTTCTGATTCGGTTCTACACGCGGCTTCTGATCGAAAGCGACGTCTTTATTTGTCCGTACATATCTTTCAAGTTCATAATTGTATTTTTTACCGGATGAGCCTTTGAAAACGACTTTGTTTCCGTCGACATACTCAATGGTTCCGTCTTCAGGAGCAAGAATGGTGCGTCCGAGTTCGGCTGAAACGATCTGTTCCATACCGGTTCCGACACGCGGTGCCTGCGGCTTAACCAAAGGTACAGCCTGACATTGCATGTGACTTCCCATGAGGGCTCGTGAAGCATCATCATTCTGCAAGAAAGGAATCATGGCTGCTGAAAGTCCGATTGCAGCACGCGGCGATACGTCAATGTAATCAACCTTGTCAGGTGTTACTTCAGCGATTTCTCCTTTGTGTCGTGCAACAACGAGTTCATCAGTTATATATCCTTTTTCGTCAACGTTGATGTTGGAGGCTGTAACATAATATTTTTCTTCGTCATCTGCCTGCAGATAATCGACTTCATCTGAAATGCGGGCTTTGATTTTACTTCCTTTCTTTTCTTTCACTATTTTCTTGTACGGGGCCTCAAGGAAACCGAATTCATTGACGCGTGCATACATAGCCATGTAAGTCACGACACCGATGTTCGGTCCTTCAGGAGATCTGATTGGATCAATTCTTCCGTACTGGGAAGAAGAAATATCTCGGATTGAGAAGGAAGCACGCTGTTTTTCGATACCTCCCGGTCCGCCTACCGTCACACGTCGAAGATTATCAAGCTCTGAAAGCGGATTTGTCTGATCGACGATTGTTGACAGCTGATTGGTTTTGTAAAAGATATTTATGGTTGCAATAAGCGGTTTGTTGTTCAAAACCTGTGACGGGGTAGGATTGACGTCACTGGTGATCAGACTCATTCGCTCTTTGACCTCTTTTTCGACACGGATCATTCCGGCGCGGATTCCGTACATGCCGATGAGTTCACCGACCGTTCGGAGTCTGCGGTTTCCCAAATGATCAATATCATCGAATTCTCCCTGATTTTTGGTCAGTTGGACAAGGTATTTCAAACCTTCAATCATATCTTCTTTCTGGAGAAGATAATTATCAGGAACATTTTCAATATCAAGATTCAGTTTCTTGTTCATTTTATATCTTCCGACACGACCCATAGAGTATCGTTTCGGATCAAAGAACAGAGTGTTCAGTGTTTTGTATGCATTTTCAAGAATGAGAGGCTCTCCCGGTTTTACTTTCCGGTAAAACTCCAGAACGGCTTCGTCTTTGTTGGATGTTTTATCTTTCTTCAGTGTAGGAGTAATATATTTTTCTACCAAATCCGGATCAAGATCACGGAAGTGATTCATCAGTTCATTATTGCTTTCTCCGTCAAAGAGTTTCAAAAAGACTGATGCGATCATCTTTCTTCGCTTATTGATTTTGATCTCGATGATACCGTACTTATTGATACTTACATCAATCCATGAACCGATATACGGTCGGACTTCCGCATTGTAAAGGGTAAGACCGCTTGTTTTGTCAATTTCGGCAGTGAAATACATTCCCGGGGATCGTGTGATCTGGCTGATGATTGCACGTTCAATACCGTTTATGATGAATGTCCCTTTTTCGGTCATGATAGGCAGATTGAAAAAGTAAACATCCTGTGATTTAGTTTGTCCCGTTTTTTTATTTTCGATACTTAAGCGTAGATATATCGGCTGATCATATGTAAGTTTTTTCTTTATGCAGGTTTCAAGATCGTAACGGGGTTCTCCGAAAAGAAGATCTTCAAAGTGAAGAGTGAGCTTCTTGCCGGTGTAGTCATCTATCGGGAAAAATTCCTGAATGATTTCTTTAAGTTCAATATCGAGAAATCTTCTCCACGAGTCTTTCTGGACCGCGATAAGATCGAAATCTTTCATGAAATTTTCTTCTGTGCCTAACAGAATGTGACTTGAGGCGTTTTGAGGGTTTGATTTGGTTGCCATTGGTACTGTGGTAAGAAGTTTAAACAAATAAAAAAATCCCTAACATAAATAGGGCGAATTGCATAAATATACTATACACTCACTTAAAAGTCAACACATTGTATGAGTTCCATACATATGGCACTCTTTAGGTAAAATAGATAATAGGTAATCCATAGGTGAAATATTGTTCAGGCTTTTGTGAACTCGCTTTGTATTGTACCAGACGAGGTATTCAATAAGGTGACGATTGAATGATCCGATACCGGTCCACTTGGTATAGATGTAGGGGTTCATAAATTCTTCCTGGAGTGTTCTGTTTGCTCGCTCAATAAAGGCATTGATCTTGGGACATCTGGGGTAGATAAAGAGGTGTGGGATATTGTTTTCTTCCAGATAGTCATGGAAGTTTCCCAGATACTCGAGGCCGTTATCTGTTTGTATGGTTTTTATACCATCTTGTATTGGGTATACTAGTTCCAGTCTTCTCATAAAATCAGCACCGTTTCGGCTGTTGAGTTTTGAGTATCCGTAGGAGAACTGGAATTTGAGTTTGATGTCCACTGCATTGAAGACATACAGCTTGATTCCGTGTACAAACTTCGTGATGGTATCAATCTCAATGTATCCGGTATCTTCCACCTTGGGAGACCGCTTGACCTTCTGTCGGTACTTTACTTTCCGTTTTGCAAAGCCACTTGCTGGATTGTGATAGATCCGGTAGGTCTTGCGCTGCAGGTTGTGTCTTTTGATCACTTTTCCAATGGTTGACTCAGATATAGTTGAAATTCCTTCCTGTAGGCAATACTCATCAAGTAAGGGCTTGATCTTCTCCTTTCCCAAACAAAAGTATTGTTCTCGAATCTCTTTGATAAAGGATATGACCTTCGGGTGAGTCTCCATACGTCGGGGTGTCTTTGGCTTGGTTGTCTCTGGTATCAGGCTATCCAACTGCCCTTCTGAATCTCGCCGTCTCTTCCTCCATCGAAACAATGTCCTTCGTGATATCCCATATGCATCAACTGCAGCTTGTATCCCGTACTTCTCTGCAAATGTCAGAACATCGTTTCTGATTTGTGCTACATCTGACTGATTGTAGTCTGATAGAGATCGTATCTTTTTCATAAGATCTCTATTGTACTGCCAGTCATAACTCCTAATTACTCGAAGCTGATCTCCTCCCCATTTACTCATAGATGTTAGTTCCCTATGAGTGCCATATCTTTCGTAACTTATTCACACATTTCATACTTATTTTTCAGTTTTCTTTTCTTCCTCTGATGCGGAGAGCATGTTGGATTGGATGAGGTGGAGAATATCTTCGATACTGTGTTCAAGTGTATCCGTGTGTTCCAAAACTTTTTTTACCGTGTCCCGTCCGCTCTTCGTACCGAAAGCGTACATGAGAACGGAGCCTGAGAGCATTCCGAGCGCGTATCCGGACCAGAAATTCTGAGAATCATTTTTTTGGTTTGTCATTTTTTGCGCTTTTGTATAAATCAATAACCTTCAATACGGTTTTAAATCCGTTGATAAATCCTGTGGCTTCGCCGATACCGTGCTGGAGTCCGACCCCGATACTGTCAAACCCTTTGATGATTCTGTTGACATTACTGAGTGTTTTTCGGAGTTCGAAAAGGACAAGTGTAAGCTGAATGCCGACGACTGTCAGGAAAATGGTGGAAATGACAAGAACAATAAGGAGTAATATTTGAATGGTATCCATATTTTTTATTCTACTTATATTTGAGGAAGAAGTAAAGGTTGAAAAATGATGTTGTCATGCTCGTACCACAAAATTTGTTCAGAAGTGAACTCGCCAATTCTTGACAGCTCGAACATCCACTTCATTCACAAATTTTGATTACTTCGCTAAAGATATGAGGTTCCCCAAACTCGGCCACCTGTTCCGATTCTGAACGTGTCCTCTGCCATCTGGTGGATCGGACATCCACTTCATTCACAAATTTTGATTACTGCGCTCACCATTTGCTTATTGAGTTGGATTTTGTTTGGCCTTATCTGCCCAGTAGTTGTTGACGCGGAGAAGACTATCGAATGTGCCGGCATCTTCCCAGATTCCTTTGAGCGTGGATACTTTCAGTTCACCTTTTTTCAGATACTGGTTGATGACATCGGGAATTTCGATTTCACCGCGTGATGACGGCTGTACATTTTTAGCGAACTGTGCGGCTCTGTTGTCAAGGACATACAATCCCACCATGGCGTAATTACTTTTCGGAGACTCAGGTTTTTCAACGATAGATAATACGTTATTATTTTCGTCAAATTCGATGACTCCGTAACGTTGCGGATCGTGTACTTCCTTTGCAAAAACATGTCCGCCGCTTTTAAAGTTTTGCACAATCTCAGAGAAGTCTTCATCAAAGATATTGTCACCAAGGATCATGGTGACGTTGTCATCTCCGATAAAGTGCTCTCCTACAATGAAAGCATCTGCCAGACCGCGCGGCTCTTCCTGGATCTCATAGGTGAATCGTGCCCCGAACTCTTTTCCGCTTCCTAACAAATTGAGGAAATGTCCAGCATATTCAGGTGAAATAATGATCAGAATGTCTTTTATTCCTGATTTAATCAGCGTTTCGATGGGGTAGTAGATCATCGGTTTGTCATAGACCGGGAGCAGCTGTTTGGATGTAATTTTGGTAAGCGGTCGAAGTCTGGTAGCACGTCCGCCTGCGAGAATAATACCTTTCATAGATAGTTAGAGTAACTTGTGTCAATACCGATAACCGTTACGGCATGATCAGTATTTTAATAAGGAACAATACGGTAAATCCTATGAGGACATATTCTAGCACAACTTTGAGATGAAGTGTATTTTCGATAATGTGATGATAAATTCCCCAAATGATATAAAAGGAAACAAATGCGAGAAGTATGATAAATTCGAGCAGGCGTTCGCCTTTGAAAATATTCAGCGCCAGGATAAAAAAGACACAGACCGTCATGAAAAGCAGATAATCAAACGGGTGTTTCTTGAATTCTTTCTTAATTTGTTTGATCAGGTGCATAAATTAGAGAATTGAACCTTTAATAATAACAATTGTCCCGATAGTAACGGTACTTAAAAAGAGAATGTGTATCAGATTTTTGCCTTTAATGTGAATGAGATTGAGCTTCGATGCAAAATAGAAATCAAGAATAAGTGCCAGAATGAGTACTGAAAAGAAGACCATATTAATATCCAGGAATATGGAATAAAACGGAGTCTGATTATTACCTTCGGAAAGTACGGAAGTTTGCGGAGCGGCAACAGGTGCAGGAGCTTCTGCTTCAGTCTCAAGCTGTGCAGCCTGAGGCTGGGCTTGCTGCTCTTCCTTTTGAGGCTGCTCTGCGACTCCGTAAAGAGGTTTCCCGAACATCTGTACAACGAGAGTGGTTTCTTCACCGTTAAGTACTCCATTCACCACTGCAAAACCCACATCCGTATACTCTTTCCGCATGATATTTTCGCGGTGTGTCGGAGATTCCATCCATGCCTTTACCACACCGTCACTGAACAGAAAGTTTTTCGCTAAATTCTCGCCGGCAAATTCATATTGGTAACCTGATCCGAGTATAAACTCCCAGGGAGTTTCCCCGGCGGGACCATAATGTGCCCAGTAATTTTTCTCAAACATGTTTTCTGCTTTTCTTCTTGCCGCGTCGGCAAGTTTATCATTGTACTGCAAAGGGTCCAGACCGGAATTCTGACGTTCCTGATTCGTCAGTTCAAGCAGTTTCTGAGGCGATATATCCGTGGCGTAACCGAGTATTGATCCTGATGTGTTCTGAATATGGGTAATACCTGCGGTAAGAATAAGTGCAAATGCCAAGTATATTGTCAGAAAGTCATGATGCAGAATCTTCGACTTAAAGTTGTTGGTATGACGGGGGATAAATAAATGATGTATTGAATCAACAATGTTCTTCATAAAAATAGTTTCAATTTGGCCAGATTAATTTTAGTATACTGAAAACACAGTAGAATTCCAATACTATCAATGAACAAATCTCTTATTGATCCGTTTCGGGTCGGGACAAATGTCTGATGGAGCTCATCTGAAAGTGCGTAAAGGAATGTTGTTACAATGGCATAGAGAAAAACCTTCTTCATGTTCTTGTGTGAAAGTGTCCGATAAAATCCGCGAAACACCAAAAAAAACAGAGCAGCATATTCGATCACGTGCAGCGATTTAAAGACAATAAAATTTATGGTATAGACTTCCGAAACGGCAATGCGCTGACGGGATGACAGGAAAAAAATCGTGATCATCAAAGCAAGCGCAGGTCCCCATGCCAACAGAAATTTTTTGATATTCATAAAAAAAAGAACTACTTCAATTTCATTTTAACAGTTAGTGAAATAATTGAAAGGAGAGAATATAAAGGTGAGAGTGATGAGAGTGAAATGAGTTTTTGACCATCTTCAGAATGGTTGACATAGTCATCTGTTCCGAGTATGTCAGGGTTCTTTGGTCGGGTTTCCGGCATCGTAACAACGATCATATAGTCCGAAACAGTTGATTCAGACGTATTACTCTCTGGTATTGTGATGAATTGAGAAAGTATCGGCGTTACTTCGGGAGCAGGTGGTTCTGGGGTCGCATGTGTTGTTTCCGAACAGCTTTCATTCTCATATCCGTTTGTCGGTTCCATACGGCAGACGGCTTCTGTCATTATCTCCGGCCTGCCCACACTCAAACCCTTTTGTGCATTCAGATATGAAAAACTATCGATAACTATGTTTGAAGAATTCAACAGTCTTACTGAATCTCCGCTGTTATTAAATATCCCTGAAGAAAGTTCATACACGCCATAATCTTTTGCAGGAAGCAGTAACGTAAATCTTTTCGGAGAGGCACCTGCATCAGACGTATCGTCAATATACCAGTTGAGGAGTGTTACATCGTGATTGTTCGGGTTGTAAAGCTCAATCCATTCATTTGCTCCTGAATCCGGATACACCATAGTTTCGGATATGCGGATGTTCGTGACAGGTGGTATATCTGTCGGAGACGGTGTCGGTGTCTGTTCGGGAATAGGTGTTGAGATCAGTGTCGGTGTCGGAGAGGGCAGTATTTGACAGGAGGTTTTTGTTCCGTTCCAATTTCCCAAAGTTGAAGGTTCCGGCAACCAGCCTTCCGAGCCGTCGGGTATTCTCTGAAATGAAATAAATTCTCCCCGACTGGTATCGTAGGTATAGGAATCGATAAGTCCTGAAAGTGTAGCAGTCGGAGGAGCGGTAGAATCAAACAATCGTATTGTGTCACCGGAGGCTTTATTCAGATTGAATTTTCCTTCAATTACTACGCAGGAATTCGGCTCAATAATTGTTCTTTGGGATACTGTGTAGTAGCTTGTCCCGCCGTCATCGTCAATATACCAGCCGGATATATCAAAAGGACTGATTCCCCGATTCACGATTTCAACCTGCTGTAATGGTTCAATTTGGAATTCATTGATGTAAATATCAGCATTTGTTTCGGCGGCAAATACGGAGAAGGGATAGATCAATAAGAGAAGAATTAATACCATTATAAATATGATACATAATGGTATAACAAAAAATCAACTATTCAAAGACTCCGTATGGCCCTGAAAGGGAGTAATAGTCGGAAACTTTTTTATCAGGTCCGTAAATCGGATCATTCATAATATAATCTGATCCGTCTACTTTTTTCAGTACGACGTAGTGACTTGATCCCCGTACGCCTGCAATAACAGGGATTCCCCGGTTGAGATAATCCGACAGTTGGCTTGAACTTATATTTCGATAGTTTTTTCCGTTTGGCCAGGATCCGTTAAAATTTGACGGAATATACATATATGCCGTACCGGGAACAAAATATTTGGGATTTGATGCCAGTTCAAGCGGTGTAAATCCGCTGACACCGTCATGACGCATCACCATTGAAATACTCGTGATAAAGCAACCGACGTCAAGAACTGATTCGCTTGACGAACCCATTGCTGCACCGGCCCATCGTTCATCCCGCTGTGACAGGTACCATCCTCCTTCGCCTGTACCGAGTCCGTCAGCACTTATGATTCCTGCTCCCGTGATCCGAACGAAGCTTTTAAAAGCAGCAATCTGACGACGTGCTTCTTCCAGAAGGGCACTGTATTTTGCTTCATCATTCTGGGTTGCAGTTAATAAGACTCGTTTTTCGTCCTGTTGTCTTGAGACTTCAAGCTTTTGTGAGTCAAGCGTGGTCTTCAGCGAAGCCAGCTGTTCCGCTTTCTTCTCCCGTAAATCCTTTTGTTCCTCAAAATTGCTTTTTGCTTCCTGTACTTGCAGTAGTGCTTTTTGGTTCCTGTCCCGTGCGAGCTGATAATATTTCAGCCTGTTTACCAGTTTTGACACATTCGTGCTGTCAAGAAGAATATCAAGCGTGTTTGCACTTCTGTTTTTGTATCCTGCAACAATCCGCTGGAGCAGGGTTTCGGAGAGCTGATCTAACGATGAATCAAGATTAGTGATACGGGCGCCGAGGACATCAATTTCCTTTTCGGTTTCGGTAATTTTTGCTTCCGTCTGATTGATACGAAGTTCCGCAATATAAAGTTGTGTGTCCATGTATTCGATCTGTGCAGAAAGTGTATTTTTTTGTGATCTGACTTCACCGAGTTTTTGTTCGTATTCGGCAATTTTCTTTTCCAGTTCCGAGCGTGACTGTGCCTGACTTTGGCCTTCTGTCGGAGTCGGAGTACCTGTCGGTTCCTCAGCAAATACAGATATTGATGCAGTAAGAACTGCGGTAAGAAGAGTCAGAAATAGAGTCGTGAGTAATTTTTTTTTCATGAACAAGCACATTGTAACCGATGCCAAACTCAACCTGCAAGCATACTTCAGTCAGGAAAATATTACAGGTACCTGTTTGTTGCAGCGAAACTTGAGATGAGAGTAATAAAGAGACTAAAGACAGCCGTGACAGATAAAGTCAGAATCGCAAAAGGAAGGCTGAACGGCCACACCTGAAGCGGAAGTCCGAACAAAGACATATTCAGGTTCCCTAAGTCCGCAAAGTATTCCGTAAGGAAAGCATTCATGAGAATCAACACGCCGATCAGCACAATATTGGAAAGAGCTGTCGCAAGCACTCCCAAAAATACGCTTTCACCGATAAACGGTTTGCGGATATACATGTTCGTTGCCCCGAGAAGTTTCAGAATACTGATTTCCTCACGTTTCAATGCAATTTTAAATGACAATGTAGTCGTCAACACAATGATAGACATAAACATGAGATAGCTGAAAAAGATAAATGTGACCCGTCTCACATTTGATGTAAGGTTAAGCAAATTGTTTATGATATCTCTTTGGAACTGCACTTCATCAACCCCGGGTTGATTTTTCAGCATGTCAGCAAGCTCCGGCAAATACTCAGGTTTTTTTGCATCAATTTCAAGAGAAGCAGGCAAAATTTCAGCTGAAGTCATCTCAACAAGAAGGGGATCATTTTCCGTAAATTCTTTATAAATTTCAAAAGCTTTTTCCTTTGAAACATACGTTATGTCAGCTGTTTTGCCGGATGCTTCCAGTTTGTCACGTGCAGCAAAAATCTGGTCCTCTTCGGCTTTCACCTGGAAATAAACAATAATACGGGGACGAGTTTCAACATAGTTAAGAAGCCCTTGTAAAAAGGTTAGCGAAATAAACAATAAGCCCGACAAAAGCAGCGTAAAAAAGAGTACCGACAGTGCAGCAAATGTTTGATATGGTGTTCTCCGAAGTGAAGTCAGAATATCGCTCATAGTTCGTATCCCCCTTTCTTTTTATCTTTTATAATTTTGCCGTTCTTAAGAACGATAACGCGCCGCTTCATACTATTCACGATATCGGTATTGTGTGTTGCAAAAAGAATGGTTTTTGTTTTTTCGAGTTCCTTAAAAATCTTCATTACTTCCCAGGTCGTTTTCGGATCCAGATTTCCCGTGGGTTCGTCTGCCAGAATAATGCGCCGGTCTCCGACTACGGCACGGGCAATAGCCACACGCTGAAGTTCTCCCGCCGAAAGTTGTGCGGGAAACTGATACATTTTATCTTCAATTCCGGTCAGCTGAAGAGATTCGGTAACCTGCTTTTTAATCTCGGACGGATGATATCCCTTGATACGCATGCTGAGTGCGACATTCTCATAAACGTTATCATCAGGAAGTATTTTAAAGTCCTGAAACACGACACCCATTTTTTGGCGGAGTTGGGCGGCCTGTTTAAATTTTGCCGGTGTAATTTCCATATCGTCAATAAGAATGCTGCCTTCAGTGAGTTTTGTATCATTCAAAAGGAGCCGAAGAATAGTGGTTTTGCCTGCTCCTGATGGTCCGACCAGATAAATAAATTCCCGGTCTTCAACATCGAACGAAACACTGTCAAGCGCGATATTACCGAGAGGATATTTTACCGATACGTTCTGAAAAGAAATCATAGATATCAGTATAAAGGATGGAACAAAAAGTATAAAGTAAAAAATTGGTATTGTACTTAAGATGTTCAATATTTATTCTCGTAGTGCTACAATGAATGTATGTTTAAACGTATAAAATCGATACGAAACAAGAGGTATATATTTTTGTTTGTGCTCTTGTGCCTTCTCCTCTCCGCAGGACATTACTTACGCTGGCAATATGATCCGATTGTTCTTTTGAATGCAGGATACGTGGAGGGAGTAGTACTTGATAATGCGACACGTCCTGGCTGCGATTGGGACACACAGGTATACGGAGAAGGGAATAGTTGTGATAGGCATGGATCTTTTGACATTCTGAAAGATGATGGGACGTACGCTACGGTACACATCTGGCAGATGGACTATACCAGGTCATATATCAATTTCTATACAATCTATCAGCAACCTTGTTACGGAAGGATCATTGGGTTTCCTGAGAAAGAACGGGATCCATCACTTCCTCCTGTTGACCCATCGAACCAATTCTCTCGACTGCAAGAACAGCTGAGGGTGAAGTATGAAGTCCACCCGGGAGATCGTATACGGGTATTTGGAGAAAAATCAACTTACTGGGTAATACCAGATAAAAATGGTGAATTAGGAGTTGTTGATAAAAATACCAAAGATGCCTATCAATACACTCACTACCGTACCTGTAACTCTAGTTTCTTTTTTGCTGAGAAAATGCAATAAAAAAAGCCTTGGAGCAAATGATCTGCTCCAAGGCTTTCTAAGTAGGACTGTACATCCTATCTCTCGATCAGCGGTAGGTATAAATACCTGGTCGTATCCTCATGCTCGACGAGGATCTCGGTATCTACACTCCCATCACCGTCAGTATCGATCCCTACTGAAAGTGACTGATCAGGTTGAACTGCTAGCGTGACTGTAGAGCCGGATGGCAGAGACGGCAAGGTGTATGCCAACTCTACATCTTGATCTACAACGAGGTGACAATGCTCCAATGCTTCTGATACTGCGATGACAGATTTCTGCATATCCGATGCCAGTGACGTCATGCTCGAATCGGGATATGAGCAAGTCAACCGTGTTGCTTTCTCGGCATCACCCTCAGACACGATCGTACTGATTGTTCTGGTCAAGGTTGATCCTGCCGTCAGCTCAAAAGACGCCTCAGATGGATCAAATGCCACAACGTCTGTCATGCCGTATGTCGGACCGATCGCCTCGACTGACATCACTGAGTCCGGGGAAGCGATACCGATATTGGAGCTGATCCCATCCGTGTAGAAGACGGTCGCGGAAATTCTGCCGGTATCTGTGACAACAAGAGTTCTGTGAACGCTGTCTGATATCCCATTGAGAGGCAGTGTCAAGAACATTCCTTCCTGAGGGTATATCCATGCGTTCGTCAAACTCATGATCGATGCGACCTCACTACCATGTTCCGGAAAGAGTGTCGGTGTTCCGGCGACAGTACTGGAAGATATCGGGACGAGGATCGGCTTTGTATGATATTCCGGACTGGCTGGATTGAATGTCTTGAGGCGGCACTCCTGTGTGCTTGCCCAGCCTTCATACCCCCATGTACCATCTTTACTCAGCCGCAGCTTCTTCTCTTGGTCGGGATAGTTTGCGTCGTAGACAAAGACATTCATGCCGGTCACGTCTTCCGTGTACTTGAACGGTGTCACCACATGTGCGATACAGAAGTTGAGTGGCCAGGGAAAAGCCGGGACATAGTAGATATTCAAAAGAAGCGGATCATTCATATCGCCTTCGATCGAACTTTTGATGCGAGACTCGATCTGAGCATACGAAAGATTCTGATTTTGAACATACTGTGTCAGAAACTCTGTCCCTTGTGAGTACAGGAAGTATGTGGCAAGATAATCTCCGAGTACACCTTTCTGTAGACTTCCGAAGGAATATCCAGGACTCGGGACGTCATGCACCGTCTCGTATTCTGTGAATCCGGATGGGAGTGAGAATCCATGAGGGAGATCGGCATACAATTTCGATGTAGTCAGATTGTATCCGAAGCAAAGTCCTCCGTCAGCCATAGACTCAAATCCTCTACCCTTGAATTCATTATCCGCTCTATCGCTAGGTTCTCCATTCGCTTTCATCGTCTGACCATCCCCAAACGCCGCACGGAAATGCTCCCAGGTGATGTCGTATCCCGCGTTCTCAAAACTCCACGCATCTTCCTTCACATCAAACCCTTCCGGTGTCGGTGTGGGGGTTGGAGTGGGAGAAGCATCCGGGGTGCTTGTCGGTGTAGGTGTTACCGTAGGAGTTGAAGTCTCGGTAGGATCGGAGCTATCGTCGAATTCATAGAGATAGAGATCATACGAAGCGTCGAGATCATCTGGGTCAATCTGATCAGTCGTGATCAGAAGTATCGTATTTGCTTCCGAAGCAAAATAGTATTGATCCCATATGATGTGCGCTCGAATTACTGTTTCCTCACCCGTCTCAAAGTCATAGATTTGGTCCTTTTGTTCCCAAGTGCCTATCAGATACCTTCCATCTCCTGATAGGGCAAGATATTCACCTTGTTGCAAATTTACGCACTGGTACGCCTTCTCCGGGACATTCCACAAGTAGTAACCCTCACAAACAGCCGAACTCTGGCCGAGGAAAAGGATTGTTTTCCCATTTTGTGATACTACCTGTAGTTTACTGCCAACCCACTCACCTGTGTCATTATCGTAGAGAAAATGTTGCGTTTCTCCTGTCTCAAGATCATAAATGGCATATTTGGACGAGTAGGTTTCTCTATCTTTGATGTAGCTATAGTAGAGATAGTCTCCATTGAAGTCTACAGATAGCAGATCCCACGGTTCTCCCGGCGCCCCACCAATCGGTTCTTCCACAGGGACATACGTTCTTGTCACTCTATTGTAAAGTACATGTTCGCCAGAGGACAAAAAACCAACAAAGTAATCACCATGGGCTGATACTGAAGATGCAGAAACGCCAATATAAGGATCGGTTTCCTTCCCAAGAGAGATGTCGTAGAACCTTGATACATAGTCTGCCTCGTACCCTACGTAGATAGCATACTTACCATCCTGCGTAACAAGGACGTTCTCCACGCGAGTAGAAAAATATTGAGAAATTCTTTCCGAATTTCCCGTGCGCTTGTCCCACAAGTAAGCCTGCTCATAAAGATCTCCCTCAATATCCTTAGTGATATACGCAACCAGGTTTCCATCGGCACTGATTCCTTGATGAGTATTCAAAGGCATACTGTCTCCAGATCCAGAAATCCACGTATACCTTCCATTCTCAATTGACCAAACACTTTGCGAGGTCAGCAAAATCATAACGACAAGCCCAAGGAGCATGATGGATATAGAGAAAAGCCGTTTCATTGTATGATCTCCTTTCAGATCACTTCATTGTTTGAGAAGTTACAAAACATACAGGTGTTCTCGTTGTATAGTGAAGATTTTCACGCTATTCAGTTTTCAAAGTACATACTTTTCACATGCAAATCATGAAAAGTGATGTAGTTATACCATTTATAAGAAGTCTAAAGAGAGGGCGAAGATATTAGAAAATATTATTGGCTTACCTCAATATATCCGACGTCCATGAGCCAACCGGCTTTTTTTGCATCAAAGGTCTGTCCCCAAACCCGGACTTCTTTACCAACAAATTCGGAAAGATCAACTGTTGTAGATGTAAGATATACGTTCTGAGATTCTCCTCCGGGTCTTTCCAGGTGGAAGCTGCCTTCACCTTCAAATCCGCCTTCACGAAGCGTTCCTTCAGCCGTATCTTTAAAGGTTTCTTTATCGAGGATACCGGCACTCGTTTTTGACCCTCCTTCTGAGGTTTCGGAATTATTGGTATCTGAGTTTCCGGAAGACATGGATTTTGAAGTTACCATATTGGCAAGAAATCCCGTCGCACCGCCGAGCACAAGAGCTCCGGCAAGAACGAGAACAATAAACGGAACTGAAACGGTTTTGACAATGTTTTTGCCTTCAAAATTGTGAAGTATATGTGGTTGTTCTTTATTTCTCATACATCTTAGAATAGCATAGGATTGGATTTTTAGAAAGTAGGTTGTTATTCTTTATTCGGCTGCTTGAGATATGCCTGAATGAATTCTTCAATATCCCCGTCAAGGACTTGCTCCACCTGACTGTCTTCATGCTCGGTACGGAGATCTTTGATGAGTTTGTACGGGTGGAGGACATACGATCTGATTTGCCTTCCCCAAGAAGCCTGTGTGTCTTTCTTGTATGTTTCCAAATTCTGTTCACGCTTTTGTTCTTCAACTTCCCAGAGTTGTGCCCGCAGAAGTTTCAAAGCCGTCTCACGGTTTTGGAGCTGGGATCGTTCCTGCTGACAGGAAACTGTTATGCCTGTCGGGATATGGATCAGACGTACAGCCGTTGAAACCTTATTTACATTCTGACCTCCGGCACCGCCTGAGCGGAAGAACTGCCATTCCAAATCTTCATCTTTTATTTCAATCTCTTTGTCTTCAATGATGGGGAGTACTTCCACAAGAGCAAATGAAGTTTGTCTTAACCCGTCAGCATTGAAAGGTGATTGTCTGACCAGACGGTGAACACCGGCTTCTGCTTTCAAAAGCCCGTAGGCGAATGTTCCGTAGACGTTCATCACGGTACTTTTGATTCCTGCTTCTTCTCCCGGTACCCGATCAATTTCTTCAAATTTCCATCCCTTATTTTCAAAGTATCGTGTGTACATGCGGTGTAGCATCGAAGTCCAGTCCATGGCTTCTGTACCACCCTGACCGGCATGAATGGCAAAAATTGCATTTCCTTTATCATATTTTCCGGAAAGGAACAGTTGGATTTCATAAGCATTAATCAATTTTTCCGCTGCCTGTAATTCACCCTCAGAAAGCAGCAGTTCCATCATTTCGACATCTTCCATTTCTTTTTTCATGTCATTTATGCGTTTCATCACATCAGCGGCAGTCTCATGATCTTCCCAGAAATTCTGCTCATAGGTGCGTGCCTCCAAGGATTGGAGTTCGGATTTCAGTTCAGAAGGGTTGACTTTTGCTTGGATTTGCTCAAATTTTGTTTGCAGTTCTTCACGTTTTGTCTCGTCCATAGATTAGTTTGTAGTCTGTAGTACGTAGCTAGTAATACCGTATATCATACCATACGAAGAACTTAGTATAATGACGTGAGAATTTAACGGAAGTCAGTCCCGACAATAATTACGATATCGGCAGCAGAATCTTCTTCAAGTACTTCGAATTCAGGTTCCGCTTCAAGTTCAGAGGTGATATCCTCGGCAACCAGGTCACGGAGAGCTTCATCGCCTTCTTTTGTTTGAATGACGGTCGTTCCGTAGTCAAATGCCGATGCATTTCCTGTGAGAATCTCCTCATATCCCTGTTCACGGAGGAATTCTTTGACATCACTTGCTTTTCCTGCGATACCGGAACCGTTCAGTACCTGTACTCGGACCTCCGAACGGTCAATAGCGGGTGTAGGTGTGGCTGTCGGAGGCACGGGTGTAGGTGTGGCCGGAACAGGAGTCGCTGTAGGCGGAGTCATTCCCGGAATTGAGAAATTCAAACTCGGCATTTTAAACGAAAGCTGCTTTACATTCATCTTTACGGCATAAAGTATGGCAAATGTGAGGGCAAAAGAGATCAGAAAAAACAGTATTCCTTTCACCGGAAGATTGGGTTTCGGCATTCCGAGCGACGGTTTCGCGTATTTGCTGCCTCCAGATCCTTTGGTTTTTCCGTTTATGAGAGTGAAAGCTTTATTCTCCGTATTGAAAATAAAAGCTCCGAGAAGCATATCATATTCAAGAACAGGTATTTCTCTATTGTCCTGACCTGCCAGCATTTTGAGATAGTCTCCGTAGAAATGAGGGATAATCCGCTTGAGAGGATTGGTCCAGACACCGACATCTTTGGTGAAAGTGTCCTGCCGGACGGATTCAGATTGAGCGCCGGACAAAATCAGCCGGTTCAGTTTCGTATATTGGGTTTGATATTCTGCAGCCTTCTTTTGCAATACTTTTTCAATTTTTTTGTCGGCGGTCATCTTTGCAGTCCAGTGTTTATCTTCAAGAAGCCCGTAAGAGTCGTAGATGTATCCAGACAGCTGATCCTGGTCGTATGATACGTACCAGATATTTTCCTTTTTATTGGTTCGCAGTGTTTTCTCAAAGAGTTTGAAGTAGGTAAGAGACTCAGGAACAATACATTGAAGTGAAAGCTCAATCAATTTCAATGGCTCCGCGAAAGCCTCAACGGTTTCATTGGAAGCCGCATAAACGACAATTTTTTTCTTTCCTTCGTTTTCACGAATAATGTAGTCGTAGTGTCCTGTTTCAACATCAAAATTCAGTTCGGTTCGTGCTTTTTCTTTGAGATAACTCCCGAGTGCATTCTCAGCGACATCAGCCGGCATATCAGTTCTCATATACATGAAAGCCTCCTGGGGAAGTATCAGAGTGACTTCTTTGTCTTTCGATGCTCCGTCAGGGAGCATGGCAAGGGTTTCTTTTATTCCTGATGCGATGACGTCCGGATTGGCGGGTTTGCCGTTCTCAAGCAAAGGAACCTGGAGCGTTTTCTTATAAAAAGATGCTTCATATTGCCCAAGAATACTCTTCTTGAGAAACATTAATTTGATAGTATTAGTATCCAGGTATATATATAGCATTAAAATCATTATAATAGGATTGCGAAAAAGAAAGCAAGTGAAAAAAGAAGGCGTTGAATAAAAGCTGTACAATCCGTATATTTCAACTTTGCCTAATTATACTTACGAGATGAACAATCAAATAGAAGAAATAAAAGAGAAGATCGACATTGTTGAGTTTATCGGGCAGTTTGTAGACCTGAAAAAGGCAGGCAGGAATTTTAAAGGTTTATGTCCCTTTCATCAGGAAAAATCTCCCTCATTTGTCGTTTCTCCCGACCGACAGATATGGCACTGCTTCGGGACATGCGGAATAGGCGGCGATGTTATCACCTTCAAAATGAAATGGGAGAATTTGACCTTCTACGAAGCACTAAGAGAACTGGCAGATCAGGTTGGGGTAAAACTGGAGGATACTTCCTATGACGATAAACAATGGAAGCGGAAAGAGCATTTGTACGCCATAAACAGTATGGCTTTGAAATACTATGCGTATCTTCTGACAAAAACTCAGTATGGGAAGAAAGCGATGGAATATCTGGTAGGGCGGGGTACCAATGAAAAGATTATTCATACGTTTGAACTCGGATACGCACCCGCATCCTGGGATTCACTTCTGAAATTTCTGACCAAAAAAGGATTTAATCCGCAGGATATTGCTGCGACCGGATTGGTGATACAGTCAGGGAGCCGAATGTATGACCGGTTCCGCAACCGGCTGATGTTCCCTCTGAAAGATGCAAAGGGAAATGTTGTCGGCTTTTCGGGACGGTTGTTGGATAACACAAAAAAAGAAGCAAAATATGTGAACACGCCGGAAACGGAGATATATCACAAAAGGGAAAATCTATTCGGGATTCATTTAGCAAAAGATGAGATCAGAAAAGCTGAAAATGTATATGTCGTGGAAGGGGAATTTGATATGATCACTCCGTATCAGCACGGAATCAGCAACATTGTGGCCATAAAAGGGGCAGCGTTTACGGAAGAACAGCTAGGGGTGCTCAAACGCTATACCAAGCGTATTACTCTTGCACTTGATATGGATGAGGCCGGTGTTGAAGCCATGAAACGCGGTATTCGCTCGGCAGAAAGACTGGATTTTGAAGTATATGTTGCGACGTTTACATCAGGAAAAGATCCTGATGAAGCAATTAAAGCCGATCAGGTACAATTTAAGAAAGATCTGAAGCAGGCGATGCCGGTGTATGATTTTCTTCTTGAAGATATTCAGAAAAAGTATCCTGAGAAAAACTCATTCCAAAAGAAAAAAATCGGTGAAGAAATCATGCCTTTTATTCGGGATATAAGCAATCCGATCGTACAGTCTCATTACATGAAAATCATATCTGAAATGCTTGATGTAAGTGAGGGTAGTCTGTATCGTTTGATGAGGGATACCGGCCGGAGCCGCTTTAAAAAACAGTCTCAGGCGACCAAACCGGAACAGATCCTACCGAGAAAGGATCTCATACAGAGATATCTGCTGAGTACTCTTCTGCAAAATACTACGAAAGAACATGCAGCTTCGATATTTTCCATCATTTCATCTGAAGATTTTTCTGTCCCATCATTCAGGGTGATTGCAGATGCCTTAAAAATCCAATTTGAACGGAATAATCAGTATGAGTATTCCAGTTTCGTGAAAACACTCAAACCGGAAATACAATCAGTTGCAGATGAGCTGTTTATGTTTACTGCTGCCACGGAAGAAGAGCAGCCTGATCTGACAAAACTAGCCTACGAGATCCGTATGAACACCATTAAAGATCAGATGGACGCGTTGATGGAAAGTGAAAGCGATACTGATGAACAGAAACTCAGTCTTTTATCGAAAGAGTACAACGATCTACGGATGAAGCTGAAATAATCGGCTGTTTGGATTGGAAAAAATCGCAAAGACACTGTAAAATATAAAGCTACTCAGATCAGAGGCAGAACTCTGATCTTTGTGTAGTGTATCAAGCCCCTGATTTTGTTAGGCCAATCGGCTCAGCATATCATCGGTTGATTATTTCATTTTCTTATACTCACATGATGAACCGCATGCCCAAAAACATGAAAGATCTACTTAAACAAGGAACGGAAGACGGATTCCTCGTACAGGATGATATCATGTTTGTCTTTCCGGAACCGGAAGACCACATTGAACAAATTGATGAATTCTTCGATACTGCTTTCAAGAAAGGTATAGATATCTTCGAAACAACATCTTCCCGTGAAGAACAGGATGCAACAAAATCTGCCGAAGAAATCGAAAAAGAACTGGAAAAATTGATAGGCGGCAAACACGGAGAATCTCTCGACCCGATCAAAAAATACCTCAAAGAAATCGGACGGACACCGCTTTTGACATTTGAAGAAGAAATTGATTTGGCAAAGCGTGCGGAAAAAGCAGACGAAACCGCTAAAGAAAGGCTCATTAAAGCAAATCTCCGACTTGTTGTTTCCATTGCAAAAAAATACTTGGGAAGACGGTTGTCATTCCTTGACCTTATTCAGGAAGGGAATAAGGGGCTCATCAGAGGTGTAGAAAAATATGACTGGAGACGCGGATTCAAATTTTCAACATACGCCACATGGTGGATCAGACAGGCCATCACCCGTGCCATTGCAGATCAGTCCCGTACAATCCGAATTCCGGTGCACATGGTGGATCAGATCAACCGTTTTTATAAAACTCAGCGAAAATTGATGCAGAAACACGGAAAGGATCCGGACATTAAAGAGATAGCAAAGGAAATGGAAATATCAGTTGACGAAGCGGAGAATCTGATGCGTATATCGCAGCAGCCGAAATCGCTTTCGACTCCGGTCGGCGATGATAAAGAGGCTACACTTGAGCAATTTATTGCCGATAAATCTAAACCGTCTCTCTATGATGCCGTTTCTCAGGAACTTCTGAAGGACGCATTGGGGGAAGTACTCGAAACATTGTCACCGCGCGAGAAAAAAGTACTCATTATGAGATTCGGACTTGAAGACGGAAAACCGAAAACGCTTGAAGAAGTCGGCAAAGAATTCAAAGTGACCCGTGAACGAATCCGCCAAATTGAGGCGAAAGCTATTCGGAAACTTAAACATCCGACACGTGCCCGAAAACTGAGAGACTTTTTGGACTAACTGCCTGATAAAGGCCTCTACTACTTGCATCTTTCTCTAAATGCATGTACATTGTATGCAATGAAGCAACAAATTTCTTCAATCCAAAAGGTGCTGAATACTTGGGCAATTGTTCTTATTCTTTGGAGTGTGTACCGCGTGTACTTCCGCACTGATATGCCGATTTGGTTTGATGAATTCATCTCCAAGCCGCTGATTTTTTTGCTGCCTGTCATGTACTATGTCTCCACTCAGGAAAAACAAAAGTTCTGGAAAGCAGTTGATCTCCGTACTAAAAACTGGAAGGCAGGAATCATTTTCGGGCTGGCATCAGGATTGTTATTTTTTGTCACAGGCTTTGTCGTCCAGCTTATCAGAAACGATGATATTCAGGAGTTTATGGCACGGGGTTCGGTGGGGATGGTGTTTTATTATATTCTTATCGCTTTTGCAACCAGTTTTTCGGAGGAAATATTGTCCCGCGGTTTCGTCCTGAAAAGGCTTTATGAAGATTCTAAAAATGCAATCAACTCAGTCTTTTTTGCCAGTTTTCTCTTTTTCTTTCTGCATATTCCGATTTTATTTACAGATCCCGATATGCGCGGTATGATACTCCTTCAGGTGATGGCAACGGATGTACTTTTGAGTTTCGCAGTATCCTTTTTGTATTTGCAGAAGAAAAGTGTATGGGTCCCGATTCTTATTCATACGTTTTATAACCTCAGCCTCTACTTGTTTCTTTGACCTTCATACAACCAGAAGATATCATTCCCTTCAACTGAAATCACTTTGACAGCATCCCGTGACAGATTCGTAAACTCTTCAGGATATCCGATAAATACGGCGGATTCATTCCTGTCCGGCTCGGGCATATCAAAAATGAATTTGTCATATTTCTCTACCTGCCCGAAACCGTATTCGTCAAGCTCAGTCAGTTCAGCCTGCTTGTGGTAATCAGAAGGCAGATACTGCAGATAAAACAGAGTAAAGATATACGGCTGTCCCAGTTTTTTGGTGATATAAAACCTCTCAAAATTATTGTAATTTTCCTTGATGTATTGGCCCATATTTTTATATCCGCACTGCCATCCGTAAATTGCCTCAACACGCTTCGGATAGTGATTGAAGTAAAAATCCCAGCTGAAGAAATTGAAATAGAGAATACTTCCAAGAACAACTGTCAGAAAAAGGATTCTAAAAGAAGTTTTCTTAAACGTGAGAGTACCGTGATATATCCCGTAAGATGCAAAAATCAGGAAAGGAATAATAAGCAAAAATGATCTGGTCAGAGAATATTCCTGCCATGACAGTGCTGCAGAAAGCGGTGCCGTAAGCATCAGTGACACTAGCAAAAATCGCGACTCTTCTCTGTTTTTGAACATAAAATACAGTCCGATAAGAATAAATATGTAGGTTACCGGAGTTATAGGAGATATTCCTTCAAATCCGAATCTTGCGTTGTTATCACCTTTTCTTACTAAAAACTCAGGGGAGAAATAAGAAAGGTACTGATTCGAAAGGACGGAAACGGATTTTGAGATTTTGTTGTGAACTATGCGCGAATCATGCTCTTTGCGAAGTTCTTCAATAGAGAGGGTAAATCCTTTGTTGCTTGTAAAAAGTAAATTGCTTATGCGGCTTGTCGGGTTCATCAACTCCGTTGCCCCGAAGATGACAAATGGGATTGCAAAAATAACCGCAGCTTCTTTCATATGGGAACGGTTTTGTTTTTTCAACAGTATCAAATACGCTACCCACATCAGTACAAACACTGCTATTACTTTCCCGATGTGATAGGTGAAAAGGCCGATTCCGACCAGGAGAGAAAGGAAAAGAAGTCTCCTCATTGTCACCTTTTTTTGCAGTTCGTACAAAATCCACAGCATACCTATCACTAATACAAGCATGATGATATTCTCATGAATGTGTCGCGACATGATCTGAATCCACGGGGAGATGCTTGCTAGAAATGCCGTTATAAGTCCGATTGATTCTTTTCCGGTTAGTTTCTTTGTTAAAACAAAAAAGAGAATCGGAGAAATAATTCCGATGAGAATAAACGGCAGTCGTGCCGTTGTCTCGCTCAGTCCCAATGGACCGACGAACGCGGCAATCGTATAGATTGTGACGGGAAGTTTATTTTCTCCGAATGCTTTAAAACGCGTCGGGAGTAGCGTCCCGTATTCATCACGTGCCGTTTTTGCGATTGAATAAGCGTTGTATGCAAAAGATGCTTCATCGGAGTTGAAGCAGGGGAATTCAATCTGTCTCATATGAAGCATCACCGTTACAAAAGTAAACAGTGCCAGCAGCAGATAAGCTTTTTTATTGAGTAAATGTTTTAAGTAGTTCATGATCAGAACGTAATTTCGGATTCCTGAAATGTTTAATAAAGGCTTGAGGAAATCGCTTCAGAGCCTGGATAAAACCCTCAAGAAAATTGACATCATTTTTCATTATAGCGCTTACAAGTCTCTTGATAAGATGCAGTTTGTGAGCGATCAGGAGATCCCATGAAGAGATATTTTTCCAAGTGAATAACAACTGATTTCTGTATGCAATTGCCTCGATACGGTCCTTTTGGAAATGACTGCTTATGGTTGTTTCATGATGGTGTTCCACTAAAATCTGCGGATTGAACTCGATCCGATATCCTTTTTTCCACGCCCGATATGAAAGATCAATATCTTCCCAATAAAAAGGGTTAAACATCTCATCAAAGCCGTGCAGTTCATCAAATTTTTTCTTATCAACAAGACAGGAGCCCCCTTCCGCCCAGGCATTCGGACCGGCAGTATCCGGTTTGACCGCCTGATGCTGTAGAAAACCGTTTTTCCAATAGATCATGTTCTTCCCGACGATTGATCCGTTTGTTTCTTTCTGGGCGAATGATACTGCAAACAGCGTTTTATCTTCCTGAAGCTGATCAAATGCTTTTTTATATGAGCTATTCAGCAGTTTTACGTCATCATTAAGAAGAAGAATATAATCTCTTGTTGCTTCTCTGACTCCCGTATTTACCGTTCCGGCAAATCCTTTGTTTGTCATGTTCTCAATCACTCTGATCTGCGCGAATTGATTAAGGTCTTTTTTTATTGTTTGCTTCGGATAATCATTTACTACAATAATTTCGCATCCGTCAAGGTAGGGCAGGTTATGCTTCAGATTTTTGAGAAGCACTTCAGTGTTGCGATATGTGGGTATGATTACTGAGATATTCATTGATTGAGAATAATGTGTTCAACTTGTTTACGGAATGTCTGGTAAGAAAAATTCCTGCTTACGTATGCTTTTGCAGATGACAGTACTTCTGTCCTGATATCTTCAGCACTTTTCATTTTTTCAAAAAGTTCTTCCTGCGTTCTGAAGAGAAACCCTGTTTCATTGTCCTGAATAATTTCTGAAGGACCTCCTGCCCGATAGGCAAATGTGAGACATCCCGATGCCATAGCTTCAAGAGGCGTGATGCCGAGATGTTCAGTCCGCTCAGGATGTTCTTCCTGATCGATATCATATCCGGCGAAGTGCCAATAATATTCTGCTCTTTTGTACAATGTTAAAACATCCGCATAAGAAATATTAGTGTGAAAATGAATATTCTGATTGCCTTTTGCTGACTCCTGCAACTCTTGCAGATATTCCGTGTCAGAAGGGAGGACGCTTCCAGCCAAGTGGAGCTCGTAATCTTTGTATCTGTCACCGGCTTTTTGCAGATCAATGAACCATTGTATTGCAATATCCTGTCTTTTAGAGTGAAGCTGGCGGAAAAACCTCCCAACACTCAGAATTATTTTTTCCTTCTTTTGAGTATCCCGGTTGATGTATTCATCCGGTAAATAGGGATACACTACCTCTGCTTGCATACCCCATTTGCTCAGCCAGTTACGTGTAAATTCAGAGTTTGCAATAAAACGAAAATTTCTTGTTTTAAGTTTATTAGCAACGCCCATGTTGTATAACGATTTCTGAGGGACCATGCAGAACACGAAATTTTGTTTGGCAGTAGAGAAAAAATAGCTGCCGTCAGTGACATAGAAAAACCTATCGTATTGCGATAGTTCCTTTGTTTTTGTAAGAAGATCTCCGTATTTGAAAATATTTTTTTTAAAGCGGATACGCTTAAATTTCAAACCCAGTTTTTGTACAATCTCATCCGTTAAATCAGTATCCCAGTATATCGTGATCTCATAATCATGATCGTCCAATACCTTGAGAATTGAAAGGATATGTTTTTCTCCTCCTCCCATCGTATCAAAATACGGATCATACAGAGCCGCTTTTTTTTCTTTCGTTGTAGTATTTTTCATACAAAAACAAATAGGTGATTGTTTTCGAATATGCCTGATAGAAACTCTCAATTATACCAATTGTCCCGTCCATAAAACCTTTTTTAAGTATGAGACGGCGGAATAATTCTCCGAAAAACTTCCGGAAAAAAGTCAGTGTCCCGACCGGTCTTTTCGCTTGAAAAAGAAGATCTGATTCGATATCTTCAAATATCATTGTTTTGTTGACCATCTGCTCAATGTCACCGTGAAAATAATGTAAAATCGGGTTTTCCAAATAGCCCAAATCCCCTTCAAAAACGGGAGTTGAATGTATACGTTCAGGCCACTCCTTAAATGATTTTTTATTCAACAATCTCATCTGATGATCCGGCCACCAGCCACCATATTTGAGCCATTTTTGTTTTCCGAAAATATTTTTCCGGGGGACTTTGTAGTGAGTAGATAGTAGGCTGTAGGTTGTAGATGATAGGGGGGATGGTCCGGTTAGTCCATTTATCTCATCAGTCAATTCCTGTGTCATGCGTTCATCAGCATCAAGAATGAAAACCCAGTCGGTTGATGCCTGTCTGATGCCGAACTCACGCGCGGGCTCTACATAGTGTGAGAAAGGAAAAGTTTTTATCGTTACGTTTTCACTTGTTGCAATCTCAGTCGTCCTGTCAGTGCTTTCCATGTCAATCACAATGATTTCGTTACTTAGTATCCGGGCTGATGTGATACATTCCTTAATATTCTTTTCTTCATTGTGAGTATGAATGAGAACTGTTATTTTGTCGTTTTTCATAAGAAATGTGTAAGATCTTGTATTGTATGGCTATTACCATAATTGTATAATAGTTTTTAGCTATAAATTACCAAAATTCATTACATTCATGCAGAAACTGTATCGTGCGCTTTTTTTTATTCTTTTAACCGTTATTATTATTTTTTCTGCATGGCCGATACTTCACGGCAACATAGACTTTCATACTGATATAGCAAGGGATTTTCTACTTCTTGATGACGTCTATTACAACAAGAACATCACTCTTATCGGTCCGAGATCAGGCGGTATTCCCGGAGTGTTTCACGGGCCTTTGTGGCTGTATGTCAACCTGCCGGCATATGTCCTGGGGGGCGGAAACCCGGTGGCGGTCGGATGGTTCTGGATACTGTTGTTTGTCGTAAGTGTCGGAGTAGTTTATGAAGTAGCACGACGCATGTTTGATGAAAAAGCAGCCATGATTGCCAGTTTGGTTTATTCTTCGGCATACGGGAGTTCGGTGTATGCGTTTTTCAATCCGTCAGGAGCAGTTCTCCTGTTTCCGGTTTTTTTCTATTTATTATGGTTGTTTATTAAGAAGGATAACCCTTTGGTATTGGCGGCTGCAATGTTTATCCTGGGGTGTATTATTCAGTTTCAAATGGCATTCGGTGTACCGATGCTGATACTGATAACTCCGTATATTCTTTTTAGAACAATCATCAAAAAAAAGTGGATAAACCTTCTGATGATGCTTGTCATAGTTGTACCAACTTCAAGTTATATTTTATTTGAACTCAGGCATGACTTTCTTCAGATTCGCTCTGTTTTCGGGTATCTGAACGGAGCTGAGAACGCAGGTAAGGTCTATATGCCTTTCCGTGAGCTTCTGTATCAGAGAATCAATTTCCTAATGAATGATTCGCTCGGCATGATCACCTATGATATTCTCTGGATTACGTTCTTTGTCGGCTTTTCCTTGGTTTTTACCCTCATTAAGGAAGTCAAAAAAATTAATTTATCCGATAAATATCTTTTGTTTGTATACCTTCTGGGAGGTTTCTGGGCACTGACGCTTGCGTATAAAGGCGTCATTTGGGGCTATTATTACATTCCTTTTGTCGGTATCGTTGCGATCTTTTTTGCTTCCACATACAAATACTTCAATAAAAAAGTATTTGCGGTATTGCTTGCCGTCCTTTTGTTGAATAACATGCAGGTCCTGTATTGGAAAACAGTAGATCAGGATTTTACCCAAGGGAACTGGCTCTTTTTCAAAGATGCAGCGCTGCGCGTCTTTAATGATGCACCTTCTGAATTCGGGTATTACATCTATACGACAGATCAGTACGGATACTCATCCAGGTATGCCATGAATTATCTTGACAGACTGAATCCTGATAAATCTGCCTATCCCTATCAAAAGAAACCGGTGACTTATCTCATGATTGACGATCCGGGAGATCATGAATTCACAAATCACATGACGTGGAAAACCTATGATGTCAGGATTGCCACAGAGCCGGCACGAATTGAGACGGTCTCAAAAACTTACAAAATCGAAAGGTA
Source organism: Candidatus Roizmanbacteria bacterium (assembly GCA_016700135.1). Lineage (NCBI taxonomy): Bacteria > Candidatus Roizmaniibacteriota > Candidatus Roizmanbacteria bacterium. The sequence continues at coordinate 116,260 of CP065004.1, read as the reverse complement.
CAATTTAACTGATGAGCAATTGGCTGTAGAATCGAATCCCTTTATGTTAAATTCGATCATTTTCCGCTGACGTATGAAGTCAAACCCGAATCGATTTCGTTTTGACTGGTATCTGATTGTGTTGCTCGTGATATTTGTACCGCTTTTTTTCTTCAGAATGCACTGGCCCAATCTCGGAAGCTGGGATGAAGCCTGGTACGGCTCGATAGCACGTGAAATGGCAAAAAGCGGTGATTTCATGTACTCCAACTGGAACGGGTATCCGTTCTATGATCATCCGCCGATGGGGTTCTGGATTATGGCGGTGACATATATGTTTTTCGGCGTTTCGGAGTTTACAACGAGATTACCTTCCGTTCTTCTCGGAATTTTTTCGATTGTTCTGGTGTATCTTACCGGATCTGAATTATTCAAAAAAAAAGCAGTAGGTTTTGCCGCAGCACTTATTCTCGGTACATCTGTATGGTATGTCATAAGGGTGCGTTCGGGGAATTTGGATTCTCCTTTCGTTTTTTTCTATATCCTGACAATATATCTTGCTCTCAAATCAGTTAAAAACATCAAATTGTTTCCTCTTGTTGGGCTGGCTTTCGGAGCCCTTATGATGACCAAAACACTGGTCGGGATTTCTGCATTGCCGGTGATCGGTGTGATTATGTTTCCCCGCATCATGGAAATTAAAAAAAATATTCTATGGCTTTTGGGAGGAATTGCAGCATTTCTTTTCGTTGTCGGGCCCTGGTATATCATGCATATTTTGACATACCCTGATTTTATTGCCCATCATTTTCTTGAAATCGGGACAAGGAGCAAAACTGCCGCTTCGTACTTCAGTCTCAACTATGAGCTTCCGCTCTTTTATCTTCATATGGGAATAAGGAAGTGGTATTATTTGTGGAATCTCGGGCTGGGCGCGTTGATTATCACGCTCCGCTTTATCAAACGAAATGCTTTTATTATTCTCTTTTGGAATGGGGTAGTATTGTATCCCTTTCTGACGACGGATAAAACCCACATATGGCATCTCATTCCCGTGTATCTGCCGTTATCGCTGATTGTAGCTTACGGTTTGTGGGAACTTGGGAATTTTGCCGTAACAATTATAAAAAAATTTCCGGTTTTACCCGTTCAAAAGTTTATAAATACCTATGTATCCGAAAGGGTAATTGCCGGAGTTTTTATACTTGCAATTGTGTTTATTGCAGGAATCCAGGTGAAAGTTTTTTATAATGAAGTCATTCCAAATTCAAGATACGTGACGGATGATGTTGCGATCGCAAAGGAAGCAGCTAAATATGATCAGAAGATATATCTTGATGATGATTTTCTTCCGATGGCAGTCTTTTATTCGGGTAAATTCATGAAACAGGTCTCTTATGAACCTGAGGAGAGATCAACACTTGTTAAGGTGTTCCGATCGGAGAGATCCGACTTTGTTGCAATAACACGTATATGGGCTATCCAGAATCTTGAGGCGGAGGGGATCGAATATCGCATCCTTGATAAAAATAATTCGTTTGTAATTGTCAGCCCGCCATAATGAAAATACAAAAAAAACATATTACCATAATTCTCGTTGCGGCGGCATTAGTGACGTTCATATGGCATATCATACCGGTCATTTCTGAATTCGAACGATATACCGAGAAGTATGATGCGAAACAATATGAAGACAGCTACAACAAGTCGCAGTATGTAATCCCTCAGTCTAAGCATTATATATCAGATGAAATGCTCTTGAGTCATGCCGGGTATGCCTATGTCCACGGTCTTAATCCGATTCTCATTAATTCTGACCACCCACCCCTAGGTAAATATATTATCGGATGGATTACGGTGTTAAGCGGAAATAACCGGGTTTCATCGCTTGTTTTCGGTTTTCTTGTCTATCTTATTGTTTCCGTGATTATCTACCGTTTAACGGCATCCCGGAACGGGGTACTGTTGGGAATTTTTTTTCTCTCAACCGACACAGTTTTTCGTGATCAGCTGTATTATGCACCGATACTTGATATTATTCAGGTGTCATTTCTTCTTGCGTATATACTGTTTTTTCTTTTATATTTACAAACATCAAAGAAGCTCTATCTATTATTGATGGGATTATCGGCCGGTGCGATGGCCGGTATAAAATTATTCTTTCCGGTGATTGTTCTGCTTACCGTTTCTGCAATCTATCTCGGGATACTTAATCTGTTCGGCAAAAGGAAAAAACTAACCGCAGACGCTATTTCTATTTCAGGAGTTTCAGTGCTTGCCGGTCTGACATACATGATGTCGTATCTTATGCTTTTTATTCAGGGAGGAACCGTCAGGACATTCCTTGGTGTCCAAAAATGGATTTTTCTTTTCTGGAAAAATAACTCCATTGATACGGCTTCCGTATGGGGGAACATTGTCCCGTTTGTCCTTTTCAACAAATGGAAAGTATGGTGGGGTACTGAACCTTATATTTCATACGAGCACTGGTCGATATTCTGGCCGGTGTATTTTCTCGCAGGGATGGGAATTGCTGTCACCATGCTTGTCGTTACGGCAAAAAAAATCGTGTTTGAGAAAAAACATGCAATTTCTTCAAAACTGCCTGATTCATTTGGGATATTTCTTTCGATGTGGGTGGTTATTGCCCTTATGTATCTTCTTTTTATTCCGATTTCACCACGATACCTTATGATTCTGTACTTTCCGATCTACATACTGATTGTTTTTACGTTGCACAAACGTTTTCCGAACTATGTCTAATCTGCTGAAAATCATCGTAGTGGTATTTTTTCTCACAATTGCCGGATTGGCAGTATATTCTTTTGCTCTTATTGATCCGAATCTGACTCTGATTAGTCACCCGCTCTGGGTTTCTTTCAGAGACCCCCTTGTGCATCTCGGCTACAACATGAGATCAACATCTGCAAATATATATATTCTGCTTCTTATTATTTTATTTCTTTCCCATTTATATTTTGTAAAGCATTACAAAAAACTGCATCCGTTCCGATTATCCGTAGGTATCGGTCTCATTTTACTTTTGTCATATCCGCTTTTTTCTCATGACCTTTTCAATTATATTTTTGATGCGAAAATCCTGACTTTTTACGGTAAAAACCCATATCAGTATATGCCGGGAGATTTTTATCAGGATGAGTGGCTTCGTTTCATGCACTGGACACACAGAACATATCCATACGGTCCGAGTTTCCTTGTGATTAGTCTTGTTCCGTCATTTCTTGCAATGGGAAAATTTATTCTGAATTTTATTTTCTTCAAAGCGCTGTTTGTCATAGGATATATCCTTACCGTTTTTTATCTGGAAAAACTTAATAATCGTTGGGCAGTGATCTTTGCAACCCATCCATTAGTTCTTATCGAAGGCGTCGTGAACGCACACAACGATCTAATTTCCGTGACTCTTGCGGTTATCGGGATCTTTTACTTGTGGGAAAACCGACAGTTATCTTCAAGATTCTGGCTGCTCATGTCCGCAGGGATTAAGTATCTGACACTGCCTGTAGTGTTTTTGAGTAAACAGAATAAAGCCGTCAATATCGCGGCTTTATGTCTTCAAATTATTCTTCTTCTGTACCTGAATTTTTTCAGTCAGATACAGCCATGGTATTTCCTCCCGCTGTTTATCTTCATACCGTTTTTTTCCAAGATTATTGACAGACTACAGATCTTTTTATTCGGACTTTTGGTTTCATACTATCCCTATATCAGGTATGGCGGTTGGGATACCGTGGAAAAAGTACAAATGAAAGATACTATTATTTATATTTCGGCCGGATTGACTGCGCTCTATTTACTCATCACCTATCTGCCGAAATTAATATCCCGAAGTAAGGGAAATTAAGGTTTTACAATGAAATAAGCTGACTGATTGGAGATATCGCTAAACGGAATTTTACCTACGGATGGGTTTGGTATCAAAACTTTTTTCTGCTTATCATCGGCGCATCCTTCAAATATAACTCTGGCTTTCTCTTTATCCGCATAAAGATCTTTATGTTTTGTACAGTTCAGAAATTTGACTGAACCTGCTTCTAAATCTTTTTTGTTGGAGTAATCGGCTCGAACGGTGTTGAAGGTTATATCGTTGTTAAGGAAAACGTACGACAGATAAGCCTCACTTGGAGAGGTGTGATAGACATACCGGATATCCGGATTGGCGATCAAATATTCAGCCAGTTTTCTTTCATGTTCAAAATAAAACTCCGAAACGGTAATCGATCGACGGAAGAAGTAGTTATACGCAAAATATTGAACTGTGAGAATAACAATTCCGAGAGTGACAATCATTACAGATCTTCTCAGAAGGAGCGGAAGTTGAATCAAATTTTTCCATGCAAACAATGTGCCGAATGCGATAATATAAGCAAATCCGAGAGCCATAAAGGATGACCGGAATGCAAATGTTGCGCTGTGTGAATTGATAAGAGACGGGACAATTCCGATAACGACAAAGCCTGCTGCATATAGTAAAGATACATTTTTAGTAATCGCAAGACGGATTAATCCCAGGAGATAGATTGGTAAAAAGAAAATGAAGAACTGCCCTCCTGATGTCGTGCCGTTTGTCGGGCTGGCATCTCCTTTTTTAAAAAGATGATCCAGACTAATTCCTTTCAGTGCCGTATCGATAATGTAATCGATTGAGGAAGTTAGTTTATTGTGAAAAATACGTTGAAGCCATGACGGTGCAGTCGAAGTCATCCGCTTAAAGTAAACTTCTTTTGTTAGAGTATCAGTGTCGAAAAAAATGATTTCACTCAGACGCCCGGATGTGATTTTGCTGTCAATAAAAATACTTGAGATAAAAAAGAATATAAAAACGCCGATATTGATCGCCAGCTGCTTAACAAATTTGCCGTATAATTTCAGGTCAGACTGTAAAATAAAATACAGTTCAAGATATATCAGTAATAGGGGAATAAGAACACGGTACGCCTGATAGGAATAAAAAGCACAAAAGAATAACAAAAATGATACCCATTTTCTCTTTGATAGATATAGAATACAGCCTGCCAGAGTAAAGAGAATGGCAAGATTGACTTCAAGAGCAAGTCTTGTCATATGAAAAATCCACGGACTGAAACAGTAGATAACACACGTCAGAAGAGCGAGGTCTTTTTTCCTGGTAATGACAAGTATCAGTTGGTAAACGAGGAAAATCAACAGGGTAGTACTAATCAAAAATGGAAGTCTGGCAAAGAATACAGACCGTTCCGGCATAAGCTGCCACCAGAGAGCACTGAAATATATGGATATAAACGGCGTTTTCGGATGTATTCCTTCAAATGCCAGAGGAAGATATTCTCCGGTCAGATCATTACCGGTTTTTGCGATACTGTATCCGCTCAAAATGATATCCCGCTCATCATGCAGAAGATAGATTTGGTCAAGTGCGGGAAGTCTTATAAACAGAAACAGAAGTGCCAGTATTACAAGAAGTTTATGAGTATACACATACTGTTTCATTGAAGAAAAGATATTCATCAGTTACTATAAATAATAAGGCTCTAGACTAGCAGAGTAGTGCTAAACTAGAGGTATGGTTTGTAACAATAGGCCGATATCAAAATACAAGAGAAAAAAGATACTATGGTGTTTTGCACACGATCTGAGTGCTACACAGACCTCTGGTATTTTGGGTCTCAACCGCAATACAGTCAACAAATATTACAATAATATTCGTCAACTCATATATCATCACCAAGTGCACCAGATGCAACGATATGTTGGTGGTGAGATAGAAATTGATGAATCATACTTTGGACCTCGAAGGATGAGAGGCAAGTCAAGTAAAAGAGGTCGTGGGACGTCATTTAAGCAGGTAGTATTTGGGATATATGAGCGTCAAGGACGTGTATTTACTCGTATCATTCCAAACTGTAAAAGAAGAACGCTACATGCTGTTATGAAGGGAAAGATTGACTTGAACAGTACTGTATATTCAGATTCGTGGAGCGGATACAACGGACTTGTTGATGTCGGGTATGACAAACATTTGAGAATCAATCACAAGAAAAATGAGTTCTCAAATACAAAAGGGGTCCATATCAATGGCATAGAGTCATTCTGGTCCTTTTGTAAAAGACGTCTCGTTAAGTTCAATGGTGTAAAGAAAAACTTTCCATTACACTTGAAAGAGTGTGAATGGAGATGGAGCAAATCCCCATCGATCCTTTACAATGAACTATTACAAATTGTTAATGTGCTAGTCTAGAGCCATAATAATTCTTCAGCACATGAAGTTTTGTCCTGAAAGGTGCAAATTTATTCGAAAATCTGAGCTGTGCCTTTTTTTGCAGTTTTTGATGTAGTTCAGAACCTGAACCGTCAGTTGATTGCGCGTTTTTGTGCCAGATCATCAATCCTGGAACATAATACAAAGGGATATTGTTTCTCTTCGCCCGTTCACTGTAGTCGGCATCTTCATAATAAAGAAAATAGTTTTCATCCCAGTATCCGATTTGATCTACAACCTGTTGATCGAAACATGTCAGACATCCCGTTATGAACTCCGTTTGTTCAGGGATATCAAACTGTCCTTGATCCACCTCATCTACTCCGCGGTGTCCGGTGGTGGCATGTGCCCAGTCAACGGTTCCGCCTGCGTACCACAAAACGGTACCGGCATCATCTTTTGAATACCGATCTTTATGGAATTCGTAACCGGGGGCATAGTAAATCTTACCGCCAAAGACGGTCTTCGGATGTTCATCAAATGTGTTTTCGAGTTTATGAACAAAGTCTTCGTTGAAATACACATCGTCATTGATCACACAGTACCGTTCAAAGCCCATTGATTGTGCTTTCTTTATGCCCGTGTTTACTCCGTGTGCATACCCTTTGTTATCAATAGGGATAACAGTCATTTCAATTCCTTCCGCTTTTATTTCCTTTCTTTCAGGCGACGCATCAGCGATAAAAAGATGAAAGTTTTTGTTCGATTGTTTCGTAAGGCTGAGAAGAAAGTCGTTCAGTATACTATAATTTTTATAGACTACGGTTATAATTGCTATATGCGCCATACTTACGATTATATCAGGAAGAACCCCGTTCTTTTACTGGTAATTGTTCCTGCCTTTTTCTTTCATATGTTGATGATTATGCCAAGCGGTACGTATCGTTGTGTGGGTGAAGCCTGCGGCATTTACTTTTACGGTGTTCATGCCAATGATTCGATCTGGCATCTCGCGCTTGCTGCAGTGTCCTTCAATGAGATTCCGTTTATATCACCGGTCTATGCCGGGGCATTGCTTTCCGGATACAATATCCTTTTGGACCTTGTTATTTTCATCTTTTCCAAACTCGGATTGCCGCCGTTGTATGTGTTTTTTAAATTACTTCCTGTTCTGTGGTTCATTTTGTTTACCTATCTTCTGGTCAAATTGGGACGTATGATAAAAAATTCTGTACTTTTTGTGTCATTGCTTTTATTTTTCTTTTTTTTCAGCGGGTCATTCGGATATTTTCTGACACTCTTTCACAGTAAGACGATCGAAGGTTCGACGGGTCTTCTGGCTATGCAGTCGAGTCTGATGATGACAAATCTGCAGCTTGCGCTTTCATTTGCTCTGCTTCTTGCTGAGCTTGTTTTGGTGTATCAGAAAAAATGGAGTATGAAAAGGATGCTGATATTATCACTTATTGTCGCTTTGCAGGTAGGTCTCAAATTCTATGGAGGAGTGATAAGTATTTTTGTGGCCGGATTGTATTTGTTGGAGTATTTGGCCAGAAGCAGAAATCTGAAAAAGGTATTCATATACGGATTGGTTTTTTCAGTGCTCCAGATTATTGCCGTTATCGTATTTTACAATCCGTTTGTTTCATTGCAGTCTGGGTCAATCCTGATATTCGCTCCGTTTTCTCTCGTCCATTCGATGATTGAATCGCCGAATCTTTTTTTTATGCCGGATCTTGTGCAACAACGGTATTTTTTATATTCGGTAAATCCTATGAGTATGCGATTACTGCTCATAGAATTATTCTCAGTATTTCTTTTTGTATTTATGAACTTCGGAGTAAGGTTTATCGGAATGTTTTATACGGGGACGAAGGCACTGATTGCAAAAAACATACAACGGTTTGATGTATACCTGACTTTGATTATTTTCTTTGCAACTTTGATTTCCGTTTTATTTATCCAAAAGGGAATATGGTGGAATACGGTACAGTTCTTTTACTATGCGATATTTATTGGCAATTTCTTCAGTGCTTATGTTGTGTACGACCTGATAAAGTCTAAAAAGATTGTCGGAATAATTATTGGATTAATTCTTATGGCCGCTGTCTTCCCGAGCAACCTGGAGGTTATGAAGGGTTTTACCGAATTGAACGGTGTGTATATTCCTGATGATGAAATTTCCGCATTGCAGTACCTTAAGGAAAGACCGGACGGCATTTTATTCAGTGCGTTTCATATTATTGATCAGGAACAGAAATCCCGATTTGCTGACACTTCATATGTCAGTGCGTTTACGGGTAAACAGGAATATATCAATAACTGGGTTCAGCTTGAACTGACTGATATTGATTTCAAGGAAAGATACAATGAAGTAAAGTTTCTTGATTGTTCCTTTTTAGAGCATGTAGATTACATCTATTACGATACGATCTATTCCAATAAGATGTTTGGAAAATGTAGGGAAGAACTCACACCGTTTGGACAGACATTCTCCAACGATATGATTAGGATTTTTGAAAGATAGGTTTGCGTTGTCTTCTGTAGAGAGCCACAGCGACTGCTGCCAAAACGGTCAGTGTACCCAAAGATATCATGTTGCCTGCCTGCTGTATTTTGCTTTGTTCAAACTGTACGACAACGGTATGTTTCCCTTCAGGAACCTGAAAGGTGATCATTCCGGCATAGGCGGGATCCTGGAACTGTATAGGAGTTTCTTTTCCGTCTACAAAAACCTTCCATCCGGGGAAAAAGTAAGTGCGATCGAGAACGATTGCCGGTGTTTCTGCTTCAATTTCATACGTATGCATGGTACTTTTTCTGTCAGCGGAAAGTATTCTCGCTTCACCTCCGATGACTTCGGTCCGCTTAGCAGGATAGTCAGTCGGTTCCTCAGCCATCCAGATCGTATTTACTTCTGAGAAATAATTTGTCGTCAAAGGATATTCCCAGTAGAATGCCCGGTCAAATGACTGAAACCCCTGAAGCGGTCGCCAGTAATACACGGTGCTGCCGATGATTAAGATGCTGAGAGCAATAAAAACACTTCGATTTTTCAAAAATAGAATATCCCGAAGGACATATGCGCCAAGCAGTGCCGTTGTAAATGTGAGTATTCCGACAAACCGCCACGGATACTGAAACTGTCTGATAAATGTTATTTTTTCCCACAATGGTTCTGAGATGGGCTGCATAAATACAATCGTCCCGAATGTGGCAATAAAAAGAAATCCGATCATAAGTTTTGTTTCAAGTTTGTACTTTTTCCGAAGTAACAGAAATACAGCAAGGACCAGTGTTAACACGTGGAATAATCCGATTTGTACAGAAACTTCCGCTACTCTGAGGGATTCAGCATTGGTAAAGTTGGGGGAAAATAACGCTTTAAGAGACGGGAAATGATGGTAAAACAGATCTTTCGTGAACAGAAATCCGTTGGTGTATTTCTGTTCCAGAATTGCGGGAATGATAAAAAATGCCGAAGCTGCAATACCTTTCAGAAACGCAGAGTAGGTTAATAATATCTCTTTAATTTTTCTTGTATTGATAAGCACAAAAACACCGCTCAGCGCTAAAAACGCAAACCCCATAATGGTATGACTCAATGTAATGAGTGAAACTGAAATAGTAATCAATAGCCAAGAAAGATATGTTCTCTTTTCCAGAAAATAAATGATACTGAAAAACAGAAAAGGGATAATCGCATATGCATACAATGCTCCGAGATTTCCTCTCACGAGCATTTCAACCAATCGAAATGGCGCAAACTGATAGAGAATTGTTACAAAAAAAGCGACCCGCATATCTTTGAAAAACCGTGAAGCAAAAAGATACATTCCGACGCCTGCCAGAATATATGTCAGGGCAAAACTCAGTTTGAGTGTCAGAACGGGAGACATCCCAACGGCGATAAACGGAAACGCGACAAAGTACGGAAGGGGATAGACAAAATTAAATAACGTGGTACCGTATCCGTAATGAAACTGACCGGTCCATCTGACGGGGAACTGTCCTTCCACAATTTCTTTGTAGTACGATACGAACCGTATAGCATGCATTGCCCCGTCACTGGTGTGGGGAAGTTGGGGATTTACGAAAATGCTGATGAGTGGAAGGAAGGAAAGCACAACGATGAGAAGATACATCTGCCATGTTTTCATTGAGATATTCTTAATTTGCTAATGTCGTCTCTTTGAGAAGCTGTTCGTCAAACCGCGGATTGACTTCAATAATATCAAATACTTCAGTTTCATCCAGCCGTTTGATGGTTTTTATGTGACTGAACATCTCTGATCCGATCGGTGTCGAGACGGATTTGCAGCTTATCGGTTCAATGATCAGAGTTTTTTGCGGCACTGTCAGTTTTCCGGCTTTCAAACTATTGTTCATGATATTAACTGACGGACATTCTTCTTCAGGGAAGTTGACATTTTCGGAGTTGGCAAGACGCAGATTATATTTAAATTTGCCGGTATATTCAGAGTTGTAATCATTTGCATAGAAAAGATAAAAGATAGGAAGCCAACCTTCCTGATTCGTAATATAAATCTGTTCATATTCGTTCTTATGGTCAAATGCATACTTCACGGCTTCCGTATTCCCGTTTGTCCGGTATATGGTGTTGTAATAACTGAAGTTCTGGAAATACTGATGAGAAAAAAATACCGTTTCTCCGAAAAAAATGAGAACAAACGGCATAATAATCGGGATCTTTTTCCATTTCAGGTCGATAATGCCGTTTATTCCGTAGGCCGCAATAAAAATGACAAGAGCGGGGGTGAGCAGTGCCCGATGAATACTCGGGACGTCAAGCACGGTAAGAGCTGCCGGAATCGGTGAGATCAGGAGGATATAAATGACGTATAAAAAGAGAATGTGATCGGTTTTTTTATTTCTTTTTTGAATAAAACCGAAAGCAGCAAGGAGGATAAAAGGAATGATGCTCAGATGAAGAAGCCCCATATAGGGTACTGAGTAAATATGAGGGATGCCGTCTTCACCAAAGAGATAATTAAAAGAAAAATATCGTGAGTACTGGAATAAAAACTCTCTTCCGAAGCCGATCAGTTTATTGTTATATACTCTTGCTGTCCAGATATTGTCTTCATTGAAAATGAGCTGTTGGATTTTCAGTTCTACTCCCGATACCGGACTGACGAGTGATGTTTGTTCAAATCTTCCCTTTCCCCAAACCGTTGAACTGATGGAAATTGTGAGCGCAAATGCAACGATTGTAAACAGAGCGCAGACGGCTAAAAATTTTTTATTTCTGATCTGATGAAAATACGCGACGATGATCGAAGGAAAAAGGGTGAGAGGCACGATGATACGGAATGAAGGATACATGAGGTAGGTCGACAGCAGAAGAATTCCTGCAGCTATCAACCAGCTCATCCGTTCTTTTTGGATTGCTTTGAAAAGTACGGCCAGACCTGCAAGATAGACGGTCAATGCCAAAATTCCTTCCGCACTCAGCCGTGAAAGAACAATATGCCATGGTCCCAAGGCAAAAAGAGCAGCTGTGATGAGAGCTATTTTTTCCCGTTTAAACAGATAAAGTGCCATGTAGTAAGCGGGAAATACCACCATTGCACCGACTATCGCAAGAAGAGAACGGGCGCCGAAATCATTGTTCCCGAAAATATAAGTCCCGAATCCCGAAAAATACATCGGGACTACCGGAGGATAATCATTAAATTTATCGAAATACAGAAGCGGCCAGGTATTACCGTAGATATCGTGTCCGTTTTCGATGATATAACGGGCTGCATAGGCATTTGCGACTTCATCATTGTGAAGTTCGTGAGGTACCGTTCCAAGCTGGTACATCCTGAAAATAAGTGCGATGATGAAGATAGCAATCAGAATATAAAACGGTTTTTCCTGCAGTTTTTTAAGGTATGTATTCATAATTTCCTGTTTTTCAGTATATCAAAATTTAACGTATTATATTGTTTTTTTGCAATTTGTATCAAGTATTTTTCATTTATAATAAATCCATGACAATTCAGGAAGTGATAAAGAGCAAACTCAGCATTGTTCTCCTCGCGGCTTTTATCATTCGGATTGTTCTTGTCACTCTGACCAGTCAGTCACTGTATGAACACAATGATTCATACCTTCATCGTGACTGGGGACGTGTCGCATTCCTGTTCGGTCCTTCTGAGACATATCAGAAGGAACATATCTCCAATGTCGGAATCGTTAACAATCTTCCTCCGGGTGCCACGTATCTCTTCGGCGGAATGTATTATTTCCATGTCCAGGCCAGCAAAGTCGTGAATATTATTCTTCAAAGAGAGCCGGGGCAAGTCCTCTGGATGAATGACGGCACGTTTGCAAATATGTTTCTTCGGCTGCCTGCAGTGTTTGCGGATCTGGTTATCGGAGTTGTCATTTATCTGATGGTTGCTAAAGAGAAAAAAGAGAATTCCTTGCTGGCTGCTTCATTGTATGTGTTTAATCCGGCTTCCATTTACAACAGTGCTGTCTGGGGACAGATCGATACAGTACCTCTTATGTTTTTTATGGCCGCTCTTCTTGTTCTTACGCAAAAGAAATACTTCCTTTCGATGCTTTTTGTAGTTGCCTCATTGTTTATAAAACTCTCATTACTACCGCTCATTCCAATGTACGGATTACTTCTTCTTATCAGAGTTCCCTTTCAAAAAATTGTATTGTACTCATTGATCATACTCGGTGTTGTTCTTGTTGCTATTCTTCCGATATCGTCACAGTCACACATCTGGCTTCTTGAGTTTTTATCTAAAAACAGTACGAATGTACTGGATAATATTACGGCAAATGCCTACAACTTTTGGTGGCTTGTCATCGCTCCGAAACTTTTGGTTCCCGCGGTAACCGTTGGGGAGAAATTTTTGTTTTTAACTTTGAGCCAGTGGGGATATCTTCTTTATACAATATTCATGATTCCTCTCGCATGGCTCATCTGGATGAAAAGACACTCGAAAGAATTATCTGCAGAATTTTTGACCGGAATATTTTCAGTCGTTGCAATCATATATTTCCTCTTTCTACCGTCAATGCATGAACGATATTTAATTACATTGTTCCCATTGATGGCAGCATATGTCGGTTTTAAAAAAGAATATCTGAAATTGTTTTTGTTACTTTCGGTTGTCTACACCACAAACATTGTTTCGGTCTGGCAGTATCGGGTACCCGAAGCCGAAATTCGGTCTAATCCGATTCTCACTAATCAGATCTTCTCGTGGGTGCTCAGTGTGATTGTGACAATGTCAGGATTGTACTTTTACTCGAGATTTATTAAAGAGAGCCTCAGTAAATATAATAAACGGAAAGAGCATTCTTCAACTTGATATGTTCAATTTCCGGCATATTCTTATCTACTTTATAGCGCTCAATTCCGACGTCATCCAGGACGCATGCTGTAGCTTTTTCTTTACATATTGCGATGTTTTTCATAAATGCCCGCTCGTTCTCCACGAAAGTTACATGAGAAAAGTCAGCATGTTTCCCGTAGTAAGTCATCAATTTTCTTAAGTCATCATCATTGGGGAGAATAATTTTTTTGTCAGGATGTGAAATAATATAGTTCATAAGATTAATTTTTGCCTCTGATCGTTCGACTGAGTATTTCATCGGATACTGTCTGACATACGCCTCGATAAAATATCCTAGAAGACCGACAGCGATGAGAATAGCTCCCATTGCCATAATTTTATTTCCGGTAATTTTGTTGAAAGCATGAATAATAAACAGACTGATGAGCAATAAGAAACCCACTCCCGCAAAAATCAGATGATTTGACGGATAGAGAATAAAGAATAGTAATGAAAATAGAATCGGAAGAGTAAAGTTCTTTATTTTTTTAAGATCGTTTTTGGTAATCAGGTAAAAAGAGGAAATGAACGGAACAAGATAGATATAGGAAAAGTATCCGTTTCTCGGAATGTGGAGGTAGGAAGAAATCGGTTCCATTTGGATGAAAAGATTTGTGAGATTGAAAAACTGAGGAAGGATACGCAGCTTATCAACAATGTGCTTTACCGAAAACGGATTATATTTATATGTCAAAAATAAAAGGAACAAAATCATGATGATCAGAAGGTATTTTTTCAGCTTCGGAAATGAGAGATATAAACTGAGTAGTACGGTAAATGACAGTACTAACGGATTAAATTCGTGAGCTATGACGAATATCCACGGCATAAGTACAAAAAAGACGAGAGATTTTATTTGAGTTTTCGGAAAGTACTGTCTTGTCAACATAACCATTACAAATCCCATGACAACAACTCCGACAATACGAATAATTCCCCAGAATGAAGGAGGAATGGTTTGCAACAAAAAAAGAGGAGTTGCATTCATCTCCTGCAATGAAAACATCGGTTGCCTTATGAAGATGATTGAAACAATCATCCAGAGTATTACAATGAGCATGGTTTGATTTGAACAATTAAAAAGCTATGTCCTTTATACGGATAGGTGCTGTCGACGGGATCAAAACATACAGTTTCCGGAAGCTCTGACAATTCCTTTCGGCTGAATACGCCGATTCCTTGATACTCCGGGTTATCCGCAAGATACTCAGTGATTTCTTTCATATCCTGACCGTAAAAAAGTCCGTTAAAAGGCCGGACAAAAAACCAGTTATCACGTTCTTCAACGGTCCTCTGCTTCAAGTAATCGTCTGTCGGATACCAGGTTCCGACCAGAGGATAGATTTGCGGTTCGCCGAGGACATCGGTTGTGTACATAAGATTTTGTTCAGGCCAGTATCGTCTTGCCGTCTCTTCAACAATGCGAGTTTTTAAACTGAACGTCATAAACGCTTTGTCAGTATATGTTCTGAAGAAAAATCTATAAAAAAGAACAACCTCAATCAGGAAAATCATCATAACACTCATTGTTAACAATCGGTACTTCTGAATCTGAATTTTTTGCATAGCCAGTATGATGAGCACAGTCTCCATACCCATCGATGCCAGATACCGTTTGGCATTCACTGCCCCTTCCGTTATGACCGAAGGCAATGGCGCAAGAAGTATGAAAGCCAGAAGAGTAAAAAATATCGGGTCTTTGAATTTTCGTGCAATATAAAATAAGCCGAAAAAATAAAAGGGGACAAGAATAATATAAAGCGGTGAAGAAGGAGCCGTTTGGACTCCGGGGTCAGATCGATTGAAAGCTAAATATTGGATGTTAAAGTGTCTTACATAATTATCGAGAAGAATATACCCGATGGTTGTTCCTTTATTATAAAAAGCTTTAGCAAAGATATCATTTCCCCCTGCCTGTCTGAACTCTCCGATTTCGATAAAACCTCCACGGTCAAATGAAAATGCTGATGTATTACTTAGTCTGACCGAACTTCCTCCGACAAAAAACTGCAAAATGATCGGGAGAAAGCTGATGGCAAATATCAGAAATACAAAACCGTACTTCAGTTTTTTTACAAACAGTAGTGCAATCGTATACGTAACAATCAACAAAGGACCAATAATCCAGCTCAGAGGATACGCATACAGAGAAAGCGAAAGTAGTACTGTTGAAATAACAATATTTCTCAAGGTATGTTTTGATTGAAGTGCAAGAATAAAAAATGTCAGTGATGCAAAAATAAGATATGACGCGCTGATGCTTGCCGAGATGATATGAGAATAAAATAAGTTATAGGGAAGAATTGCAATTAGTGAAGCTCCGATGAAAGCCCATTCGTTGCATTTTGTTAGCGTTTTCAGCAGTACGTACATGGTCGGTATGTACAAAAGCGCAAAAAGCACTGCCGGAAACCGCAGCCAAAATACTGACGGCTCAAAGACTTTAAAAAAGAAAGCGGAAAGATATATATCAAGAGGAAGTTTGTAATCTCCGAATGCCCGGAAAAAAACCGGCATTTGCACTCCCCAGCTATCGTGTCCGGTTGTTGCGATACTGTATGCGTCGTAAGCAATACCGTATTCATCAATATCAAGAGGAGGAACACTGCTTAATTTATACGTGTGAAGAACAAAAGCTCCGAGGATAATCACTACCAGAGCAACGAAAGGTCCGTATTTTTTCATATATTAGTTCGGTTTAAATACTTCCTGTATCTTATCACTCATTATACGCATTTTGTCTCCTATGTATGACCGTAAATACCACATGCCGTGCACTGGATTTCGGATACAGGCACCCAGTGTGTCTTTGCAGTTTGGTGCGAAATATATACTATTTTCAAATGTGATGTTGTCCGAAATACTAAGACTAATTCTATCCTGCTGAGGTATTTCGCTTTTAAAATCAATGAAGTATAGGTTGTTGTGAGTCAATAGAGAGTATGAGACATCATTTTCATGTTTAATATGAATTTGTTTGATCGGTAATTGTGTCGGAAAACCGTTTTTATCTTTGGGATCAATTACCAGACGGACAGGGTTTCGTTTTGCAACGGCAAACTGATTGCTGAAATAAATATCAGTTTTGGCGGTACTGAGTGTCCGGTACTCAGGTTCAGGGAACAAGTGAATAAAATTCTCCTGACGGGCTGTATCAAGGAGTGATGCATCGGAAGAAAATGAGATAGTGCATCCGCCGTCAGTACAATGATTTCTCAATGACAGAAAGGGTTTGTCTGCTGTACTCCAGGAAAGGGTAAACCCTTCATTTCCGGTGGAAAGCAAAACGGGATACTCAGATGAACGGGTATTTACGGCCGTGATTTCATTTGATGAAAATGACGGAAGTTGAATTGTTCTTTCAAGAAAGAGTATAGTCCGTTGTCTGCCGGCAACATCCGTGTAAGCAAGGGTGATCCCGTTCGTATCACGGGAAAAAGTCGGTTCAGTCTGTCGATCAATAGAGGGCAATCGGAGATATGACGCTGGCTTTTCGGTATCATTCCGGCGGGCATATGCCACTTTTGTACTTTTCGAATCAGTTTCTGATCCGTCAATCAGATATGGAACTACCCAAAAACCATCTTTTTTTGCCGTAGCTGAAGTATACGGATCATTGTATTCAAGATCATAGTACCTTACATCCGTAATATACAGATCGTTATTTGAGCGCAATATTCTCATTCGATATCCCGGTGCAGTTATCCAGTAGGCTGAATCAGTATCTTTTTCGATCAGATCCTTTCCCTGATATACCGTATAGTGCTGTTGTTTCCAATACGAAGCAAGTTCCTGTGCATTGGGGAACACAATCTGTTTATTGTTCCGCAGTTCACCGACGTATTTGATCTGGTTAATAAACTCCTGTTGATGCTTTTCCTCCATGGAAGTTTCCAAGCCGAGAAGTACAAAGCCCGGCTGTTTCTGCTCGAACAATGCCTGATTGATCAGTGCTTTGAAGTACTGTAAAGATTTTCCGTCGGCTGCATAATCATTAGGTTGTGAAGTGTAGGCAGATAAGTTCCCGTAGTTGAAAAGAGGGTCAGTCACGGTCTGCCTGACAATGACAGGGGCGGATTGGTCAGTAAAATCCGGGATAAAAGCCCAATTGCGGGATGAGGGATACGGATAATGTGCAGGTCCGCCATAGAGTGTATAACTATCCGTGCCGAATTGTTCTTTTGTGATTTGATGGACAAGTACGTCATAGGTTTCATGAATGTATTGAAGAGTCTCAGTTTTGATCATCCATGATGACGTGACTTCAGGATAATACCCGAATGACTGATGAAATTTTTTGAAAAGATGGTCCATCATTTTTTTATTCTCTTCGTCTGTGTATCCGATGCTGTAAACGAACGGAGCTTCATACCAATTGTCTTTCGGCGCTGAATAGTCAACTCCTGCATCCTCTGCAAGCCCGGGAGTCACTTCAAGAAGCAATCCGAGTCTGATGAGATCAGGGTCTTTTGCAGTAGTTTTTTTCAGAAAGTCAATATATTCTTTGTTTTGAAGTGCATCATATCGAAGGACAAAATAGCCGGGGACATTATTTTGTTCAAAAGCCTTGACTTGCGCCGACAATGCATCGATTGATCCGGTTCCGCAGCATTCTTCTCCCCGGACCTGACTAATAAAAAGTACCTGCGCTACATCCTCAGAGGTGGCTTGAACAGAATAGAACGGCACGAGGAGAGTCAAGAAAGCAGCAAATGCCGTGAGTTTGGACCAGAGCATACCTTAATGCTTGAGGAGTTTGTTAATAATCCGGTACCACAATGATTCCTGTGAAGAAAACAGATTCTTCTTTATACCCCAATGATTTGTTTGGTAAAAAATATCCGTAAAAAAGGATTGGGTTGTGCGCGGAATGTCTTTTTCTTCCGAAATATATTTGTGTTGTTCCCAGAAGTAAAAATATACCAGTCCGTAATACATCAGCTGTAAAAATGAGAGAGTAAAGCCATGCATCCCGTCTTTGTATCCGTCGGCAGCAAAATACCGGCTTATAAATTCACGGGTTCCGTCAGAGAGTGCTGATTGAAGTGAATATGTTTTCCGGCTTTTCGCATCTGATTTGGCATAACGGATCATTTTTTCAAGGTACTCATCGAGTGATTCATAGTTATGATGAAGAATCGCGTTCTCTTTTTCATCAGGAAGTTTGTATCCGTTTCCTGAAGTTTCTGGTTGTTCATGAATGATCGTAGGCCATGTGACGGCATCTTTTTTGAAAACTCTTATTTGATAATCAGGCCACCATCTAGAGTTCTCCATCCACTTTCCGAGTATCATATTCATCCGTGGCATCGATATGTAATCATATTTTTCATAGTTCTCAAGAATTTGTGAGGCTAATGTTTCCGGAACGATTTCATCGGGATCGAGGAATAGAATGTAATCTGTCTTTGTAAACTGTTTTGTTTTTTCACGGATAAGTTCGACATATGATACAGGTTCTTGTTCGACTACTCTGACTTTCTCAATCTTTTTCAATTTCTCTCTGACAGAAGTACTCAAGCCGATATCCACAATTACGATTTCAGCAGTAAGGGTTTGCACCGATTTGATTGATTCAAAAAGATATTTCGGTTCTCCGAGAGCGACGATAATAGTTGTGATATTACTCATATTTCAAAAAAGTTTTTACCTCCTGTAACACATTAATTCTGAACAGAAGATACAACGATGCGACATAGGTTAGGAATCCGACTGCAACTGAGATGCAGACACTAATCCAGCTTACACCCAAAAAGGTAGTGAAGTAAACAGCAATACCCATAATCAAACTGGAAACAATCGGCGGTACGATCTGAGGAATAAACTTAAACTTAACAATCTTCCTTGCAATGGGAACAATCACAATAAAAGTAAGAGACAGAATCACCAGACTAATAGGATACCCGTACAGTCCGAAAAAGTGAGTAAAAAGAGGGATACTTATCCATGACATGACTGTCCAGTAGAGCATAAATTTGAATGTAGTCTTTACTTTTCCGACGGCATTAAAGAGATTCGTAAACGGAGTCGAGTAAGACGAGAAAAACGCCGAAAGAATAATGATATAAAAAAGAGGAATAGCCGGTTCCCATTTATTGTATTTCGGGATAAGCTGTACTGCCTCATCAAGAAGGAGTGCCATTCCGACAAAAACTGGAGCGAGAATAAGTGTTTGATATCGAAGCACTTTTTCGATAAGTCCGCCGATCCGTTCCTTTTCCGTTTGGATTTTTGCGAAAATCGGGAAGAGAATGCGTGACACATTGTCCATGATAATTCGGATCGGAGATTCTGCCCAGCGTTTTGCCCATCCGATATATGCCAGTCCTTCAAGTCCGACTACTTTTCCGAGATAAAACAAAATGAGATCATCTTTGATGAGAGCCAAAAATACATTGGTCTGAAACGGTACACCGAAAGAGAGAAGTCGTTTGAGACTTTCTTTTGATACGCCGATGCGGGGAAACCAGAATGAAAGGTAATACATGAGAAGTGTTCCGGTGAGTGATCGGACAAGTACGGCTATGGTAAATGTCTGCAATCCGAAGTTCATCAGTGCCAGTACCGACACCGTAACGTAAAAAATCGTACTTTCGACAATCTGTACGAGGACGATTTTCTGAAACTGAATACTTCTTTCGAGTTTGATAGAGGGAATTGTTTTCAATGATGAGAGGAAAAAAGCAAACAGTACAGCCCAGTATAAATGTGTCGCTTCAACAGGAAGGTTGTAGAAACTGCGGATGAACGGCGTAAGGAAGAAAGCTATCGACAGGATTGTAATGACAAGCGTTTGTTGTATAGTAAATGTCGTTTTGATATCGTCGTCAGTGACTTCCTTTTTCTGGACAAGTGCGGCGGCAAGACCGATATCAGAAAAGAAGTTCAGAAAGGGAATAACGGCAAGGGTTAATACATAGATCCCATAAATCTTCGGCGACAGTACAATTGTCAGGATCAGATTCGCAATCAAACCGAGAACCGCGGCATATCCGCTGTGAAAAAAAAGACTCAAAAGACTGATGATCGAATTTTTTTTTATATTTTCTTCCTGTGCCATCGAATTTGGATGTATGAATAGATAAGTATTATTATACCTCCTACGGCCGTAATTCCGTTTGCGACATGCTCGATCATCGTTTCCTGATATCTGATCGTGATCGTTTCGAATTCTGCACTTGAAACATCGATGATCGGGCGACCGAGTTTGTCAAATGTCGTCGGGATGATTTGCTTTCCTTCTCGGGAAATAATCCAGTAAGGGGCATAATGGATATTTAAAGCCACATCGTGCTGACTTCGGACGACTGCAATTTTTTCAAACGGTTCATTTCTCAGTACTTGCACTTCCTGTTCGGGCTGCAGAGCAATCGGTCCGGTCGTTTCGGCCTTTTTCCCTTCCAGAGTTCGCCAATATTCATAATCTGCCGTTATCGGCAGGTATTCTGCTACTTTAAAAGCGGAGGTGTTGAAAATATATGAGTCTGAAGCAAAAGTATTTATCACGGTCTGAACACTCCTCATATTCCCCGTAAAAAACTTCGGATTGAGATAAAAAATACCGATGGAAATCATAACGGCTGCAAGCAATTTCCATTTTTTCGGGATGGTATCGAGAAGATACGCAGTGAAAAAGGCAAGTCCGAAAATGACAAACAGGAGAAATCTCCAGGGAAACTGAAATACGGAAAGTATCGGCTCAAAGGCTTTCCACAGAAACAGCGAGTATGCTGTCGTCATAAAAAAACTTCCGAGTAACAGTCCCGCCATACCGACAGTCAGCCATGAAAAAGATTTCTTTGTTTTTTTCAGCTGATAGAAAAAGTATCCCAGTCCCGCAAGTCCGGCGAGAATCTGGATTTTCCCGAGCATAAAAGACATCCCGTCATTGATGCATCCGACGGATGATCCTCCGAATCCCCACTGTGAATACCAGACCTGATAGGGGCATAGGAAATGATTCTGATACTGTGTGATGGTGGCAATATCCGAGGCCTGCACCAGTTTCAGCTCAGACAATGCCGGGATCAAAAAGTAACTGCTCAAAAGAAGTCCCAAAGCGATGGAGAGAGCACCCCATATTCTATTCTTTTGAATAAGCGCAAAAAGAATCAGAAGCGGTACGGAAACAAGGGAAAAAATATTATGTGATGTAAAGACGAATGCCAGAATAACGGCTGCAATACCGATACTGCGTTTTGAAACAACAGTCAGTATCCATAATCCAAACGGGAACAGCGCAAAAAACCACATTTCAGCAAGATTTCCCCTGATAAAAATATCTACCGCAATGAAAGGAGAAGAAACATAAGCCAAGCCTCCGATAAGCGCCGGAACTTCATTGAAATATTTCTTAAGAAATAAATACATTCCGATAAAGGCCAGAAGAAATGCTGCAAGATACGAAACTTCAAGCGACGCCGTCACATCCAGGCCGGCAAGCAAAAGCGAAGAAGTAATCCAATACGCTGTCGGTGCATAATAATTAAAAATGGGATATCCCATTCCGAAAGACATATGAGGAGAGATTCGAGGAGGGATATGACCGTTTCGGATATCAAATGCAAATTCGATAATCCGGGCAGGTTGAGTTTCGTCATGACCGAGAAATGTATTGTTGTCGAAGGGATTAAGGCTCCGGCCGAAAAGAAAGACAAGTACGGCACAAATGACAATCAATCCGTATTTTTTCAAAATAGAAGACAGCATGGGATTATGGTGACGGTTCATCAGATACCTTCAACAGCTTAAAAAGATACAGTGATTTTTTGTTTCCCGGCTTGTCATATTTTGCCACAAGCTCGATCGGCCATTGATCTGGGAATTCCTGTTGATGAGAAAACACCACATACACATCTCTTTTAGAAAGTTCAGGCTGATACTCGTAGAGACTTTCTTCAGTCAGCGGCCAAAGACCTTTAATCTCAACATTATCATCAGGCTGATCATATACTCTGAGTACATCCGCTACCAGTCCGAAATCTCCTTCGGCAAGGACGAGTGTCTGTCTGTTTTGAGCGTTTTCCTGAACGGTTCCCATCAGGTTTTCGGCACCCCATACCGATGTCAGACCCTCAACATACTGTCCGCGATCAACAGGAGGGAAACTGGCTTTTGCAGGATCAAAAAGAAACGGGTAACTGAAAAGCATCATACTAAACAGAAGTACTCCCAGTGTGACGTTTCTCAGTTTGACTGATTTGATATTCAAAAAAAAGTACACTGCCGTAATAATGATCAGAGTACTGTAAAACAGTACGTATCTCGGAAAAAGTACCCGGGCAAACAGAGCAATTGCAATATACGGCACAAAGATAAAAACGGAAAGATATAAAGCAGTAAGCTTTTCTTTTCGGAAAAGAAGGAATAGTCCGGCAATGCTAAGAGGGATGATAAACCAACCTGATTCCCAGGCGATGTACAACGGAATATTGAAAACATTATGTTGAAAATATGCAAAAGGATCAGCGAAAAATTCTTCCGCAGTCAGGATAAAGGTCGTGTTTTTCTGCTCGACATAATGAAAATAAGGAGAAAGCCGTTGCACATTGTAAAAAAGCAAACTGATCGCGGCTACGATACCGAGAAGGAAAAAATAATTAATGCTTTGGGAAATAATTTTTTTCGTTTTGGTGCTGAGATATAAAACAGGTGCGGCAGCTGTCAGCCCCAAAAACATACGTGAAGATGACTTTGCAAGAAGTGCCATACCTCCGATGAACCCCATGATCAGTGCGATATCAAGTCTCCTCGTCCTGACAAGAATAAAGGAAAAAAGAAGAATCCAAATAAAACCGGCATTGACGGCGGCATCAACCAGCGCAATTCTTTCGTAAAAGACAAGATACGGAAGAAAAATATACAGCAAAGCTCCGATATAAGCTGCTTTTTTTCCCCACAGATAAAAAAGTAATGCAAACATGCCGATAAATCCGGCAAATCCGGAAGCGACTGCAAACATTCGTCCCGCAAACAGATCATTCGGAGAAAAAAGTTTCAGAAAAGGAATGGTAGCCCAGGTTTGGAGCGGCTGACGGCCGTCAGTCACGGAAATGAATCGCCATGAGGCATCTTTCCAGGCGACTTTTGCCCAGTTGATGTAAATTCCTTCATCAGAAAACTGAGGCCATTTATCCAGATTGATAAGTCGAACCGCGAGAAAGAGCACGACTAACACAACAACTGCAACAATATCTTTTTTTGTGACATTTTTTTTCAGAAATGTCCATATTTCTTCAAGTGAGAACATACTGATCTAAAGTATACAACAGAACTTAGTACGAATACAGGTAGAGCAAGAGCGGATCAAATGACTGCAGCTGATCCAGCGATCCGACTAAATCCAGACCTTCCGTGTCATTTTTATTCAGGACAAAGCAGGTATCTTTTTGCGGGGTTCTGATCTCCTGTTCAAACTCTTCGAGAGTATAGACAAAACGGATATTCCCGTCGAAGTAATACACCATCGACGGATGATTGCCCCACCATCTGCTTGTCGATATCAAAAGTCCGAGTTCTTCGAGTGTTTTTGATGCCTCTCTTCCTTCGGGTTCCACCACAACATAGAGGTCCTGACAATAATCATTGGCATACACTGACAATTCGTGATGCGGATCATTTGATGAATAAAAATCATCCAGTACATTCGTTCGGAAAAAGTAATGCTGTATGATCAGACTCATTAGTATGATAATTATTCCGAAGTAAAAAAGTTTAATCTTTTTCAATAAGGTAATCGGGTATACCATCAGAAATGCAAACTGTCCGAGATAAGGATGACCGTACCAGAATATTTTAGTTTTGGTGAGATTCAGAAATACAAACCACGGCAAGAAAAGATAACTATACAAAACTTTTTTATCGTTAAGTTGGTTTCTGATCCATTGATAGAACAGAATGATAAAACCGAGTGCAGAGAAGAAAATATATTTCCCGTACTCGATCGTCAGGAGATCGATGTAAAAGGTCCTCTGACCGAAATGGGATTCTATTGATGCCGTAACCCTTTTGACATGACTCTCATAAAAATGCTGATACAAGAATGTAGGTCCGAAACGGAGAAACATCGCAAGATGCCAAATAAGAAGTATTCCAGCCTGCAATATCATTCTTCCGAGTTCTTTTGCAAACTCCTTCCAGGAAATTTTTCCCGTCACGGCTTCAAAGAAAAAGTAAAGCCCCATGATCCCGATGGGGTAAAATCCGATGAGAGATTTGCTGTAAACTGAGAATGACAGAAAAATCAGGGAAGTCCAGAATCTTCTGTAAAACAAAACATATCCCAGCCATCCGATCAGAAGGAAAACATCGACATTCAGTACCTGTGCGCGCTGCAGAAAAATCGAGGTAAGTGAGGTCATCATCACGACCAGTGTCGTAATCCACGTTTCTTTCAGGACACGATAGTACAGAGCGTACAAAAGACCTAGTGCGAACACAGACAAAAATAATGTCGCAAGTCTTGTGGATATTTCAGGCTGTAAAAAAGGCGTAATCAGCATCACGACGCCGTAAAAAAGCGGAACAAGCGGCGGTTTGTCCAGCCAGTATTGCCCCTGCCACAGCGGCACGGCAGGTGAGATCTGATGAACCATTTCATAGCCGACTTCGGCATATATTGATTCATCCCAATCAAAAAACGGAAACGGGTTCTGAATCAGTTTTACTGAAAACAAAACGGTGAAAATGAACAGGTAGATTATTACCGGATAATGCTTTGAAAGGATTTTACTTAGGTTTTTCATAACGTCTGTCTCGGTTTATTCGGATCAAGAAAATAATTTCCTTCAAGATACGGCTTAATAAGATTGGTGTTCAGTTCAAAAGCTTCTGGAAACACGAGTTTCTGAAATACAAAATACGTTCGCAGTTCATAAATTGCTGAAAAACTCAAAAGAACAAATATCCCCAATAAAATCCACTTTTTCGGTAGAGGAAAGCGGGTTATATAAACCAGTGCCTGTCCGATAAAATACACAACAGAAGGGAGTACCGTCACCGATCGAAGAGCATTCGGGTTTTCCCACGGATACGTCATCATCGGCGGAAGCATACCGAGCACAAAATACAGGAGAAAGAATGAGTTATGGTATTTTTTCCAGTTGTACAAACTGACAATAATACCGCCGACAAGGAGGATTCCCTGAATCGGATTGAGCATGGGTTTCCCCGGATAGTTATGGCGACCGTTCATATCACCCTTCACAAAGAACATACCGGTGAGACTTGTCACATTTTGCCAGGTGTAGGTTGCCTTTTCCTGAAGAGAAAGCTGCTCGTTTTGCAAATAAAAGAGCTCATAGATTCGGTTATCGTCATGCTGAGTGAAATACAGATTGAGCGGTATGATCAGTAAGAGAAAGGGTATTATAAAAAGAAGTACGGGTTTGTCGAAGTTTCTGCGGATTTGCTTCAGACTTCCGTATTCCCAGATGAGAAAGATCAAGGGAAGGATAAAAAATATTCTGCCGGGGGTGTACGAATTGTATGCCAGTCCGGCAGCAATGCCCGTCCAGAAGACATACCATAACGATTTTGTTTTTCTGAACAGAAACAGAGAGTAAATTCCGGCGAGTTCAAAAAAAAGTACGGTACTGGCTTCAAATCCGAAACGCGCAAAGTTGAAGTACCACCGCATAGTGATGAATGTAAAAGCAAGAAAAAAGGGCATCAGCGTACGTACCGTTTCAGGCAGTTTTTTCCGTTCTTCAAATACCAGTTTGAAGATGCCGTATAAAAGTAATACATCAATCACTCCGAATAAAGCTGACGGGAATCGGACGGCAAAAACGGTTTCTCCGAACATTCTGATTGATGCCAAAAGCATATAGAAATACAAAGTAGCATGACCTGTGGCTAGCTGACTGTAAGGGGCATAGGGAGCATTTTCCAGAGATCGGGCCAGCTTGATAAACTCGACTTCATCAAGAGCGATATTCTGAGGAAGAGACGGAAATTGGTAAAAGACAATCCCTGCAGATATGATAAGCAGCGTAATCGGAAGTACGATGTTAGACAGGATACTTTTTGAGAATCTCATACCACTTGATTGAGAGTATATCTTTTAACCCTTCGAGAGAAGATTTCACAAATGTGACATTTTTTGTTTCAACATGCCGCCACATGACAGGAACTTCTTTAATCGTGTATCCGAGTCTGGCAGCAAGAAACAGAAATTCCAGATCAAATCCAGCAGATACAGATGAGCCTTCGGCTTTTTGTCTGTCCTTAAAAACCTGTAGATGAGAAATGATATGGCGTGCTGCTTTGGTATTGAAAAGCTTGAATCCGCACTGGGTATCTCGAATTCCGTGCAGGCCGACAATGTAATTTCTGATAAAAATCATTCCCAAAGCCATGATTTTTCTTGTGAGAGGGGCACCTTCGCGATGACCGCTTCGTGAACCGATGACGATATCAAAGTTTTTTTCAGCCTGTTCGATCAGTTTTTCGGATTCCTCAATCGGGGTTGCCAGATCGATATCCGAAAACATGACCGTATCTCCTTTTGCCTCTTCAATACCCCGGATTATCGCAAATGCTTTTCCCAAATGGGCATTTTTAATAACCCGAAACTTAGGAAATAATTCTTCGTATTTTTCTTTGATAATTTCGACAGATTTATCGCTTGATCCGTCATCCACAATAAGAATTTCTCCGAATCGGCTGTCATCTTTCGTGTAATTACCGATCCGGTCAAGGACGCCTTTTTGAATATTTGCCTCCTCGTTGTAACAGGGGACAATAAGGGTTATTTTCATATTATTTCGCTTTATTATGAATTATTTTATATATTGTAACATCGCCGATGCTCCAGGATCCTGCAAGTTGTTTGTCGGCAAAAGCGGCAATCTGCCACTGAGGATCTCCTGTCGGATTACATTCCGTAAAACACATGACGAATAATTCTTCAGCCTGTTCTGGGGAATCGTGAGCAAGCAGATCATATCCTGCCAGATCTAAAAAGTATCTGTAGTGTCCGTCGGATTCGGTAAAAGGAATTGTCACTACCTGAATAGGCTCAGATGTAATGTGAGGTTTGAATGAGTCAGCAATACCTTTTGCGTAATCGATTTGACTGTTCGGCTCTTTCCGCAAAAACGCGTACTGCTTTGCATTAAAGAATACAAACAACGCCATAATTAATGCCAAAGTTCCATACCGGACTAATTTTGTAGGAATAAGGGACACTGCAGCACTGACTATCAGATAAAAACTCGGGTATGCAGGGCCGAAATAATGCAGATGTCTGGCGCTTTCCAGAAAAGCAAACAATACGATAAAGGATATGAATGTCAACCCGTGAAGCAAAAGGAACTGCGATTTTGTTTTTTTAAAAAGCAGGACAAAAGCTGCAATAATTACCATAAAAGTAATCAGTGCAATCGGTTCATTCATATTGATCTGAAGACTATGAGAAAAAAACTGCTGAATTGTCTGGAGCAAACGATTTATGAAAGGTGTTGCTGACTCGACTTTCCCTTCGGTGAACAATGCAATGAAATTTCGGGCATTCAGAAAGTTATGCCTCAGGTCAAAAAGAATGAGCGGTGAAGAGAAAAAAGTAAAGGAAAGGACCGCCGGTAGTAAACCCGTAAGCAGCTTTTTATTCTTTTTCTCTTGAAAAAAATGAAAGATGTAAACAAAAAACAGAGGGAAAAAAAGGAACAGTGCTAAATAATGGAGTTGGATTGAAAATGAAAGAAATGCTCCGGAAAGCAAACTCATGATACGTTTTTTAGTCGTCAGCCACTGATAAAAGAAAAATAATGTCAGAAACGTAAAGATCGGAAGCAGATTCGGATTCCATGAAAAACGGGACAGGTAAACCGATGCATAGGAAAAAACTGAAAAGACAAGGAATGGAATTGCTGTCCGTTCATCGACCAGTTTTCTGACAATCAGATAGCTGATAATCATTCCGGCTATAGACATGAACGACACGCCGTAAGCAAGACCGACAGGATCGAAATTGGAAAGAAGTATAAACGGAGCGATCAGATAATAATAAAACGGTCCCAGGTACACCATCCCGACTGAACTCGGCGCACCGATTGACGGAAAATGTTCAAACGTGACTATCCGTTTTACGATAAGTGCATCCCTGCCCTGATCTCCCAGAAAGGTGATAAAACCTGACAGATCATACAGCCTCAAAAAGGCTCCGATACCGATAAGAGTCAGGATGGTGAAATAGATGATTCTTTTATGCATGACAAAAATGGTAGAATACGGTATGGATAAAAAAACTATCTCATACCCTCAATTAATATCCATTATAGCAGTTATCATCGTATCTACTTTACTGCTTTATCTGCCGTTTGCCACCAATGCGTTGAAATATCTCGGATTCAGTAAAGATTCATCAATGCAGTATGTATATCAGAATTATGACGGACTGTATTACATTGTTCCCGCGGTTTCCTGGTACAATCCGAAAGCTATTGAGGCGATGAGACTTGAGTTTACGTTACCGCTTGAGTACTATGCCGCCCACCTTCCGCTGTATCCGTTTTTCATCGCTTTACTGGCGCCTATTCTCGGATATCTGAATGCAATGCTCGGCGTCACCATCTTGTTTACGGTTGCACTTGCATTGATGTTTTATTATTTTATCAGGCACTTCAATCTGACAAAGCATCCGCTGGTATTGACAACAGTATTGCTTTTTTTGCCCCGTTTCTTCATCATACGTTCAGTCGGTGCACCTGAGCCACTGTTTATGTTTCTCATTATTGCATCAATATTCTTTTTCGAAAAGAAACAGTATTTTGCCGCAGGGATTTTAGGAGCTCTGGCCACTATGACGAAGACACCCGGTATTTTACTCTTCGGGGCATACGGATTGGTTTTTCTCGAAAAAATGATACGGGAAAAGACTTTTTCGTTCCGCTGGTTATGGATCGGTTTGATCCCTGTCGGTTTGCTTCTCGTATTCGGATTATATCAATTTCAGTACAACGACTTTTTCGCATATTTTCACACCGGTGGGGTAGTCCCGATGCCGTATCCTTTTTCCGTCTTTAATTTCAACGGACGATGGGTAGATACGCCATGGCTAGAAGAAATTGTGTTGTATTTCTTTATATATCTATCAGCAATCGTCATATTGAAAGATTCGAAATATCGAAGTCTTTTTTATTTTCCGCTGTTATTTTTTCTTTTTGCTGTTTTTGTCCAGCATAGAGATTTGTCCCGATATCTTCTACCGCTGTGGCCGTTTGCTTTGATCGCGTTCGAAAAATTTTTGACCTCAAGAAAATTTCTTCTCGTACTTCTTTTGCTTATCCCGGCAATCTATCTATATGCATGGAATTTTCTTCTTTATAACGTTATACCCGTTGCTGATTGGAGTCCGTTCCTTTAAGTGTTAGAATAAATAGTATGGAAAAAGATGAGACCGGTAAACGATCAATTGGTAGTCGTATTCCGGGAATATTGAAAAATAAATGGATTATAGTAATTGTTATTGTCGGTATTATCGGCGGCTATTTTTATAATAAAAGTACTTCTCAAGCATCAGCACAAGAAGCAACCTATACGGTAACACAAGGAACTCTGCAGGATATCTTGAATTTGTCGGGTTTTGTTGATGCCGAGGATAAAGTCGATTTACATTTCCAATCAGGAGGACGTCTTTCATGGGTAGGGGTAAAGGAAGGAGATACAGTCAGGAAATTTGACGGTATAGCATCTCTTGACACAAGGCAGCTTGAAAAAACGCTGCAGAAGTATCTCAATAACTATTCTAAAGAACGGCGTGATTTTGAACAATCAAATGACGACAACGAAGATGAGGTCCTCGGTTTATCCCAGGAAATCCGCACACGTGCGGAACGGACATTGGAGAATGCTCAGTTTGACCTGGATAATTCAGTACTTGATGTGGAATTGCAGGCTATTGCCAAGGAATATTCATTTTTATACACGCCGATTGACGGTATCGTGACCCGCGTGGATACTCCCAATGCTGGAATGAATGTGTCAGTAACAGATACCTTTCAGGTTATTAATCCTGACTCAATATATTTTTCAATCTCAGCAGATCAGACAGAGGTGGTCAAACTATATGAGGGGATGCAGGGAACAATTACTCTTGATGCATATCCCGATCAGGAAATAGTGGGCACCATTACAGATATTTCATTTACACCCAAAACCAATGAATCAGGAACGGTCTATGAAGCGAAAATGGCATTCACACCTGTTTCAGGATCAAAATACAGGCTCGGTATGACCGGAGATGTTGAATTTATTTTGGAAGAAGTCAACAATGCCGTATCAATTCCCTTTTCAATAATTGAAGAGACAGATGACGGGAAAACGTATGTGTATAAGAAAGTGAACGGAAAAAAAGAGCGTGTTGAAATAACAGTCGGTCCGGAATATGACGGCCAGGTCCAGGTTCTCAACGGTGTATACGAAGGGGATGTAATTTATGAGATTGAATAATAATGAACTCCAATGATCAAACTTCAGCAAGTGGGTAAACAGTATAAGATAGACCGCGATGTTATTTTTACGGCTCTTGAAGATATAAATCTTACGATAGAAAAGGGTGAATTCACGGCACTTCTCGGTCCTTCCGGCTCAGGAAAATCTACGCTCATGCATATAATAGGATTATTGGATCAGCCGACTTCAGGAACTATTGAAATCAATGGCAAAGACGTATCCCGTCTTAATGATAATCAGCTCTCTACCCTTCGAAATGAGTTCGTCGGTTTTGTTTTTCAGCAGTTCAATCTAATCAATAAGCTTACTGTTCTTGAAAATGTCTTGTTGCCTACTTACTATGCCAGGAAGAAACTACATTTCGATCCTGAAAAGAAGGCAATGGAAATACTGGAGCGATTCGGTATTGCAAGCAAAGCACAATCCCGTCCGAATAGAATATCAGGAGGCCAACAGCAACGCGTCGCGATAGCGCGATCTCTTATTATGGAGCCTGATCTGATCCTGGCGGATGAACCGACAGGAAATCTTGACACGAAGACAGGTGATGAAATAATGAAACTCCTGAAAGATCTTAATAGAGCTGACAATATTACGGTACTTATTGTCACACATGAAGCTGATGTCGCTGCAAAAACCCAACGACAGATTAGGATTGTTGACGGAAAAATTGTATGAACAAACTCATAATCACGATAAAATCAGCACTTTTTGATTTCTCAAGAAATAAAGGACGGACCTTTTTGACATCTCTTGGAATCTTAATCGGTGTGATGGCTGTTGTGCTTCTTACTGCATTGGGTCTCGGGCTTAGAGCATATATCGAGCAGCAATTTGAGTCTCTTGGAAGTAACTTAATTACAGTTGTCCCGGGTAGGGTTATCCAGGAGGGATCCTTTTCAGCAGGAAGCTCTTCTTTGGGATCAATACAATTTGATGAACAGGATTATCAAGCTCTTTCTAGAATTCGGTATTTAAAATCAGTAGTACCGATGTATACGCGCTCCTTTACGGTGACCGGGGTTGATGAGACAACGTACGCTGAATTGTATGGAACGAGTGCAGATGTATTTCAGACATGGAACTTGAAGCCCGAATTCGGTCAAATATTTAAAGCCAGTGATGTAGAAAAACGATCAAAAATTGTTGTTATCGGTAGTCAAGTAGCCGAGGATTTGTTCGGATCAGGTAGAAAGGCACTTGGACGCGATGTAAAAATTGAAAATCAGTCGTTTCAGATTATCGGAGTTTTGGAAAGCAAGGGTGGAGGACCGGCAGGAAGAGATTTTAACAACGCTTTGTATATGCCCTACAAAACTGCCTATGTCTTTAATTCCGATAAAAAATTTATTGCATTTTATCTTCAGGCAAAGTCAGAGGAAGTTGTTGAAACAGCAAAGCGGGAGATCGAAAGAACAATGCTTAAAGAATATGAAGAAGACGATTTTTCAGTTCTTGAGCCCAGTGATCTGATAGGTGCCATTACGTCAATCTTCGGTATGATCAATATGGCTCTTGTAGGTATCGCCGCGATCTCACTTCTGGTGGGAGGGATCGGGATTATGAACATAATGTATGTCACCGTCACCGAACGTATAAAAGAGATTGGAATTCGTAGGGCTCTTGGAGCAAGGAAAAATGATATTCTTATTCAATTCCTTGTCGAATCGGTAATCTTATCACTTCTTGGCGGAGTAAGCGGTCTTCTTGTTTCTTATTTCATTGTTTTGTTGATTCAACCGTACTTTCCTGCCTATATTGATACCATGTCTGTGGTCCTAGGACTTGGAGTATCATCTGCTATAGGTATTATTTTCGGTGTATTCCCTGCCAAAAAAGCTGCTGATCTTTCTCCGATTGAGGCAATACGGTACGAATAAGTACTCTTACGACAACCTAAAAGTTTTGTTACATAGTCCACATAGATCTCTTATATACTTTTGATAGTAGTAGATTGATTTAGAATTTTACGTACCTAACTATGCAAAGTAAACCGCCATCATACCATGTCAAGCACTACGATATTTGCATACAAACAGCCGACACAGCATCTTTTTCCGCAGGGCAGAAGAAGTTTCGTCAATCCCTATAATTCTCAATATCGACACATAAAAGATAGAAGATTCGATATAACCAATCGCGATCAGAGAGGGACTCCAGTAGATAATATTCGTGATAAATCGAAACGTGTGCTGCTTCACCGGAAGACGGTTTTTCCATTTAAGCTTTTTCCGGTCCATGTCATAGTCGACATTCACAGAGTTGTCGTAATAGAAAAAACATTTTTATTTGCTGATACGATCCGGACGATTCCGATAGCCAATATTCAATATGTGCGCTGTGATCGTGCATTATTATTCGGTTCAATTCGAATTCGGACATATGGTTTCAGTGATAGAGAAGTAGTGGTTAAGTTTTTGTGGAATAAGGATGCACTCAGACTGCGTAGACTTATTGAAGGACTTATTATTTGTTATGAAGACAATGTTGATCCTCTTGATTTCAAAGATGAAGATCTTTGTACTTGTCTTGAAAATCTTGGACAAGAGCATTTCGGTTGAAAATAGCGGTTAGGTCTGGCAATGGGGACAATAAAATGTCCCGCGGCCGCCGATTTTCATGGTTTCTATGAGTGTTTTACAGCGTTTACATTCCTGTCCCTGGCGATGATATACCCGGAAATGATGCTGATAGCCTCCTGCTGTCCCGTCAGGAAGGACATACAATTCATCTTTTGCAGAAGATCCTTTATATGTTATTCCCTCTCCGACAACCTTTTTGATTGCCTGATATAAAACGGTTTTTTCTTGTTTAGATAAGGTATTTGACGGTCTGGCTGGATAGATGAGAGATTCCCACAAGGCATCGTTGGCATAAATATTACCGATTCCTGCAATGATCTCCTGATCAAGAAGAACTGTTTTCACAGGCCTTTTTGTATGAGACAATGCCTTGTCCAAATAGGCAGAGGTAAATCTCTCAGAAAGTACATCTTCACCCTGCGGCTGTTTGGGTTTATCAGAAACTTTCGCCCATCCGAACTTTCTCAAATCATTGAAAAATAAAGCAGAATTATCAGTAAAAAAGAAAATAACGCGGGTGGTTTTGGCCGGCATTCTATCTGAATTTGCAAGAGGAATCTTATGAGAAAATTGAGCTTTTTCTTTATGTTGCGCATAGAGTATCTGTCCCGAAAGTTTGAGATGAAATGACAGATAGAGAATATCGTTATTTTTTTCCAGCTTAAGAGTCAGAATTTTTCCTTTCCGTTGAGTGTCAATGATCGTAGTATCGAAGATGTCGTTCGGGTCGCCATGAAACATTTTGTGTTCACGGATTTCCGTACCATTAATCGTTTTACCGATAAGGTGTTTGTGTAGGTACAAGCGAATTGTTTCAATTTCTGGAAGTTCGGGCATATAAAATCAAATTATTTTGAATAAAAAAGTGTCTTCTCTGACTCGTCTTTAGGCGATGACTTGGGCAATTGGTCCAGGATGATAGCTAAGAAGTTTTTTCTTTCACGAATGACAATATTTGTTTCTTAAAATTCTCAATAGAGTATTGTTCTGCTGATTTTCTTGCTTCTTTTTTCATTTCGATCTGCTTTTTGTCAGAGAGTTTCTCAAAATTTTGAATTTTTTTCAACAAACTCTTTGAATTCAGCTCTTCATACAGATATCCGTTTTTTCCTTCCAGAACGGTTTCTTTGAGTCCTCCGGATGCATATGCTATGACGGGAACACCGTATCCCATAGCTTCAATTGGCGCGATACCGAATTCCTCATCAACTGAAGCAAAAAGAAATGCTTTTGCATGGGTATACAGTGCTTTGAACGTATCATCCTGTACGTGTGATAAAAATTCGACATTCGGTCCGGCGATGCTTTTCAGATATTCTTCATCCCGCCCGGTCCCGATAATCTTTAATTTAAAATTTCCTTCATTTGCCGCTCTGATAAGGACATCAATATGTTTTGCCCGAGCTAGTCGTGAGGTCGTGATGTAATAATCATCATCTTCTGATGGATTGAATTCTGGCGGATTTTTTGAGATAGCTACAGGAGGATAAACGACATCTGAATCACGTCGATAATATTTCTGCACCCGTTTTTTTGTCTCTTGGGCATTGGCGATGAAGAAATCGACTCGTTGTGAAGACAAATAATCCCAGATCCGTAGACTGTGATTGATCAAATGTCCGTATACACGTATCGGCCAATACTTCTGCCATTCGCGTGCCGTCTCATAGTAATACAAATAGCGTGGCTGATGATGAATATAACAAATATGTTTTGTCTCCGGTCTGGTGATCACACCTTTGCACATATATGATCCTGAAGAGGAAATAACAAGATCATATCCGTTGAAGTTGAATGCTTCCCAGATATATGGCGTCAGGAAACGAAGCGGCGAATACAGCCGGTTAAATAACGGTACGTTCTGAGCCCATGAGGTGACAATCTTCCAGTTTTTGAAGTGTTTGGCATGAATGCCCAGTGATTCAGGATTGTAAAAAGACGTGAACACATCCGCTTCAGGGAAAATCTCTTTTAAAGCGACAAGAACCCGTTCGGCACCGCCGAACTCCTGGAGTTGATCGTGTACTAATGCAATTTTCATCTATGCAGTATATTATACTGTAGAAATCATATTAGATCATTAGTTGAGCTTATGGATCTCATTACGATCATTTTGCTAGGAATTGTTGAGGGACTGACGGAGTTTTTACCCGTATCTTCTACATTTCATTTGTTGTGGACATCCCGTATTCTTGGTATTCCCGAGACGGAGTTAGTGAAACTATTTACCGTGTTTATTCAGTCGGGGGCAATTCTTGCCGTCGTGTTGCTTTATTGGAAAGAGGTTCTTTCGAACTGGAAACTGATACTGAAATTAATAGCTTCCTTTATTCCGACTGCCGTTATGGGGTTTTTAATGTACGATGTGATCAAAAATATTTTTTTTGAGAGCAGATTGGGGACAACTATTGTATTTATAGCTGTCGGAGGAATATTTCTTTTGATAGAGTATTTGATCAACAAAAAAGTTATTGTCACAACGTCCGATATTCAAAAACTGAACTATAAGCAGGCTTTTGTGATCGGAGCGTTTCAGGCACTCGCCATTATCCCCGGAGTTTCCCGTGCCGGAGCTGTACTTATCGGTATGATGCTGCTGGGTTTCAAAAGAAGTGAGTCTGCGAAGTATTCATTCATGCTTTCCGTTCCGACCATTATGGCCGCATCACTCTTTGATTTTATTGAAATGCGAGAAGTAGTTTTTGCTCATCCCGAAAATATATGGATACTTGCCGGAGGCTCGATTGTGGCTTTTGTCAGTGCATTAGTTGGCGTGAAGTGGCTGATCAAATATCTTCAGAATCATTCCCTTGCACTTTTCGGGTGGTATCGCATTGTGCTTGGTATAATATTGGTGCTTGTTACTGTCTTTTTCTAAAGCACTCGTAGCTTAATGGATAGAGCATCAGATTCCGGATCTGAAGGTTGGTGGTTCGAGTCCACTCGAGTGCACTTAAAATATTACTTAATGTAGTTGTGCACGATGTAGTCAAATAGTGCATCAATTTCTTCCTCTGAAATCTCCTGACCTTCAACATATGATGCAGCAATAGTATGAAGAGTGGTCCCTTTGAGCAACAATCGTTGACGGATCTGAATATGGTTCCCGCCCTGATAATAGTTGCCCGCGAGATTCAGTACGTCATAACCGTCATATTTATGCTCTTCATTGGAAGTCACAACTAGACTCGGGATTGCTGATTTTGCTCCGGCAATCATCGTTGAAAAGTATTCACCTGCTGTAGTTTCCTTGACGGTATTGCGGTCGTAAGCAACCGTCGGTGTATACTCGGCTGCTTCAACCTGTTTCTTGATATATGTATTTTCGTATCCTTCCTTTGTGACTTTTTCCCAACCTTCAGGGAGAACGAGGATTTGTTCGGCAGGTACGGATTCTTCAACAGTGTCAGTATTCTTGTTTCTAAACACTGATGTGACAGCGATCGAAGTCAAAAGCAGTGCAATAGCGCTGACTGCGATAATCGTCGGATTCAGGAGTGAATATAAGGAAAATGATTCTTCCTGAGGTTTTTGAGTGGTTTTTTTTGTTTTTGCCATGTTAGTTTACTTTTTCAGCGGTAATGATAACGCGGATATCCTGATTTTGAAGTGCGCAGGAGATGAGAGTAAGTTTATTATCATTCACATACCGATCCATTTCGGCATACCCGTTGATGTATTGTTTGTAAGTTACTTTATAAACGGAAACGGATCCCTTTTCCTGCACAATGATACTGTCTCCGTATGACAGATAACTGATTGCACCGAGTGTTTCTGGGGTATTGTGACCGTAATAAACATTTTGAAAATCTTCCGCTTTTAATATTTCTTTATCACCGACTACCAGCATATCTCCCAGTTTCCCTCCCTGATAAACAGGTCTGTTTACTCCGATTGCCGGAATTGTCAGTGTGGTATTCTCAATCTCAACGTTTCCTGAAGGAAGCTTTTCTTCAACTGAATCTTCAGCTCCGGTTTTCGGGAACGTTGAAGCACCGAGTACTTGTCCTCCGAAGGATCTTTTGAGTCCGAGAACGATCGGATTGAAGTTGTCTTCAGCACTTAAAATCTGTGCAGTACTTGTTCGTGTCACACCCTGTACGACAGGATTTGATGTTTCAGGTGCCGGCGTATTTGTCGGTCCTGGGGTGTTTGTGGGACTTGGTCCCGGTGTGTTTGTCGGTCCCGGACCGGGGGTATTCGTGGGTCCTTGAGTAGGCGTATTGGTAGGTGCCGGTGTCTTGGTCGGGGTAGGAGTATTTCCTTCTTCCTCTTCAGGAGTGGGAGTATTTGTCGGTGTCGGACTTGGCCCTTCTTCTTCATCTTTTGTAGGAGTAGGTGTCGGAGTCTCTCTTATCGGAGTCGGTGTATATGTCGGACTCGGCTCAGGAGTATTAGTAGGCGTATTTGACGGAATGGGTGTGTCCGTCGGTGTATGGGTTGGAGTGGGGGTCGCGCTCGGACCGCTCAAACCGTATGTTCCTTCAAGATGAGAGATATCTTGGCACGCAGGTCCATCTCCAATTTTTATTACCGTAACAGTATTGCCGTTGATATTCACTTGATAGCAAGTAGGTGCAGTGTTTGTTGGATATACCTGAATACATCCCTGACCTGCTTTAACAACGATAGATTCAAACGTATATCCGCTTGGAAGTGTTGCAGTAGCATCGTTTTCAGTTTTCCAGCGATTCTCGGCAGTGACGCACTGATAGCCATTTATCTGACCGCCAATTTGTGCCGATGATGCTCGTATAGTGTTTACTACAAGGAGGGCGATTATTGTTAGAAGGACTGTTGTGACTTTTTTTCATGAGTATTTGTGGATTATTATATAAGCAGTTACTTAATAATGCAACTTAACATTATAAGACGTTATAACACCACACAACTTTAATAATGCGGAATCAGACTATTAAGTTATATACCGTAAAAAAGTACTATCCTGAATATCAGGAAAGGAGGTGATATATATGGTAAAAGCAGGATTTATTGCCGGTGTTGCGAATTTGCTGCTGGGGTTGGGGGTCAATGTGGTTCTTCACATGATACTTCCCGGGCTTGCAGAGGAATATCAAAACACTGCAATTTTCAGACCCTGGCAGGATCCCTTGATGATGGTGTATTTTGCATATCCGTTTATTCTAGGTATCGTTCTTGCATATCTGTGGGGACTTCTTCGAAAGCAACTCAAAGGAAGTGACCCTCAAAAAGCACTGCAGTTTGCCAAGATATACTTTATCATTGCGACAATTCCAGGTATGTTTATTTCGTACACAAGCTTTCAGATATCTTTTCTCATGATCCTGGTATGGACCCTGACTGGGTATCTTCAGGCATACATCGCAGCTTTGATTTATACAAAATATCTGAAATAAATCATAGGGTGGGAGAGTGTATAATATAAACCAGCTCATTTTGAGCTCTGTTTTTGTTGGTAAGGTTAAATATTGGGCCTATAGGTAAGTGGTATACCGGTACATTCGCATTGTACAGTCGCCAGTTCGATTCTGGCTAGGTCCACAAATGAGTGTTAACATATTGCAAAGAATTAAGCATTTTGCCATACTGTAAGTATGGAAAATGATCCGGCTCGTCAACAACCTACGACTCCGCCCAATATTCCTCCCGTACAGGAAATTGATACACTGGGACATAGTAACAAAAAATTTATTGCGTTAGTTGTTGTAATAGTATTTCTCCTAATTGTCGCAGTTGGGGAAGCCTATTATTTAGGAACCCGGAAAAACAATAATGTTGCTGACAATCAGGCAGTACCATCCATCAAAATCAATTCACCGGCGGTTACGTCGGCTCCAACTCAACTACCGGTTACCCAAACACCGCAAGCTTTAGTTCCTGCACCTGCTGAAGGGTATCAGGAGTACAGGAATGAAGAGTTGGGGTATGGATTTCATTATCTGAAGACGGATTCATTGTATGAGTGTCAGGATTCTCCCTGCTTGTCAATTGACAGAATAGATATGCGAGTTCAGGGTTTAGGGACATATGAATTGGATATCAGTGATATCAAAACCAGCCTTTTACAGGCTGACCTATATTGTTCAGCTGACGGACCGACAGGTTCAGCAAGATGTGAGAATAAAAGTGTAGATGAATTCATAAACGCGCTTGGGTTTCAAGGTTATAAAGTAACGCGTACCCGAATTAACACATTCACAAATGGGGCAAGTGATCAAGTATATGATGACTATGTGTATGTTTATATCCTTCCTGAAGTCGTGAAAGGCCAAGGTTTAACGGATTATGCTGCGATCATGTTTGCGGTTGATACTCCGCTTCAAGAAAATCTTAAAGAACTAACTGCGATGGCAGATACATACTTTACGTTCTAACTACAGATAGATTTTTGCGATGTTTTATTAGTGAAGGTAAAGGAAATAATCTAACTTTTATTAGTACTAGCGTTATAATATAATGTCTTGGTATAATAAGCGTCTGTAGCTCAGTGGTAGTAGCACTACTCTTATAAAGTAGGGGTCGATGGTTCGAATCCATCCAGACGCACTTTGTTTAGCTCTTTGCTATTGGCATTTAGCAATTAGATATTTATCTAAAAGCTAATGACGAAAAGCTAACAGCTAAGATAGCTGAGATAGCCAAGGTGGTCACGGCGGGGGTCTGAAAAACCTCAGATGTCAGTTCGACTCTGACTCTCAGCACTTTATTAGCTCTTAAATCATTAGCTTTTAGCTACTGGATTCTAATAGCTAGTTGCGAATAGCTGACAGCTAAAAATTGCGGTGGTAGTTCAGTTGGTAGAACGTCTCCTTGCCAAGGAGAAGGTCGAGGGTTCGAGTCCCTTCCACCGCTCAGATGTATACTGTCTATATTCTTCAGTCGACGATTACAGGCAAGTATTATATTGGTTCTACTAACGATTTACCACGTAGGTTAAACGAACATAATTCCAATAAGACCAACTCATTAAAAAATAAAGGTCCCTTTATTGTGATCTATACAGAAGAATATCCCGATAGAGCAACAGCTTATCGTAGAGAGTTACAAATCAAATCATATAAAGGCGGGAAGGGTTTTAAAAAGTTAATAGATAAGAAACGGTAGAACGCCCCGCCACGGCGGGGAGGTCGAGGGGGAGTTTATCCCGCTGAGGCGGGAAGTCCCTTCCACCGCTCACACAAAAGAGTTTTTTAATATCACTTATCTTCCGATACTATGAAAGACACTCTTGAGACCGGAGTAGTACACGATATTCCGAACGACTTGCGCAATGCACTTTTATCTTCATCGGAAATCACAGAAGCCTGGAATGATCTCACCCCTCTTGCCCGTAATGAATGGATTTGTTGGGTTACATCAGTAAAGAAAGCGGAAACACGGGAAGACCACATAAGACGAGTTCGTGAAGATATGCTGAAAGGTAAACGGAGACCGTGTTGTTGGCCCGGATGCATACATCGTGAGAAAAACGGGAAATAACTCAGATTGTTCCGCCTTCGCGCATATAGCATGTTCCGCACAAAGAATCATAGGTGATCGTATCATCTCCGTCAATTGCCACCTGTTCTCCCGTAAATGTATATTTGCCGTTAATTTTTCTGGTATTAAATTCTGCCTGTGATCCGCAAAAACACATGGTTGGAAGTTTTTCGATATTATCCGCAATTTCAAAAAGGCGTTTACTTCCAGGGAACATCTCAGCTCTGAAATCAGCCCGCAAACCGAAGCAGATCACCGAAATGTTATCTTGCTTTGCACACCGGTAGAGTTGACTTATCTGCTTTTCACTTAAAAACTGTGCTTCATCTACCAGCACACAGGCAATATCTTTATACGACCGTATTGCCGCAAGTAGATCGGTATCCTGATCCGCCAGAATGTCGACTTTGCAGGAGTGTCCGCCGCGTGCGACAACAGTATCTTCACTTTTAGTATCAACTTTTGGCTTTATAACAATAATTTTGAGGCCGCGTTCTTTATAATTATAAGCGGTCTTTATAAGAGTATCGCTCTTGCCGCTGTTCATTGCTCCGTATTTGAAATGAAGTTTTGCCATGTGATGACATTAAACAGGATTAATGTAAAAAATTCATACGATTATGTGTTCATATCCTTAAGGATTTTTGAAAAAGCTTCTTTGTCGGTGTTGTAAGTCAGAGTATCCCAGGCTTCATCGGTCTCAACGAATTTAGCATTGGAAACTTCATCATCATGATTACCAGGATCCCCGGAAACATATTCCATGAGAAAGTAATGAACCGTTTTTTTATGCAGATCGGATCCTTGTTTAAAAAAATATGTGGTATTTATGGGGGTTTCCTTGACAATTCTTGCTTTGATTCCGCCTTCCTCGCTGACTTCACGCAGTGCGGCTTCTTCCATCAGTTCATTTTCAACATGATCGCCGATATGACCTTTCGGAAAACCCCAGTGGAGAGCCTTTCTGTGTTGGACAATAAGCCATAAAAAATGATCACCGTTTTTTTTATATACAATACCCCCAGCTGAAGTTTCAGTTATCACCAGTAGTAATTATTGAGCATTAATAACCGGCTCCGACGGTGTAGTAGTTCGCAAAGACGTATGCTGTAATCGCTATTGCTGAGACAATTACAAATATGATTCCTGCCTGGATGACAGGACTATCTTGCGGATGTTGTGTTTTTTTCTTGGTAGCTTTCGCCATGGTAATGTTGTAAATGGTAATATATCTACAGAATACGAAAAATCGATGGCGGATGTCAAGCGGGATTTATAAAGTTAGGAAGCAGAGACGGTAGTTCCTGATCGGTGACCTTTAAGTACCTGGTATATCGAACCCTCACTCTTGCCGTCAATGATAACGCTTTCAACTCCCAGTCGTGTCAGTGCAAGCATTTCCTCGACTTTGAGTTTCATTCCGCCAGTGACATCAGTATTCGTGGGTTGATAAAGTACTTGAGACAGTTCAGGCTGCATTTCAGGGGTAATTTTGGGGATAACGTTTTTACTTTGATCAAGAACCCCGGGATAACTGCCTGCATGTATGATTCTGACACTATGACCTTTTTCTGCAAGAAACGATCCGAGATATTTGAAAATCGTATCGGTAGAGAAGATTGTTGAGCCCTGTTTCTGATCAATTATGACATCTCCGTATACAAAAGGGATATATTCTTTTTCCAGCATTGATTCGACAATATTCATATGTTCAGTGACAACCGTTTTTTCTTTTGCTACATATAAAGCGGAAGGCTGGATTGAAAAAACGGGAAGGTTTTTCTTCAAAAAAGCCTGTACCATGATTCTGTTCAGCTCCATTGCATCAGCATGTACGACACAGGCGCCGTATAAACTTTGTTCGTCAATAAAACCGTGCACCGTATCATATTTGGCAGCTGATTGATGAGCGAAAGAACCTGCCCCGTTTCCGAGAATCAGGTACTCATTTTTCATTTCCCCGCGCGCTTCAGAGATTTCCTTTGCAATGCGTTCAATACGGTCGGGAAGCGTCGTGTATGGTTTTGCTTTATCAGTAATGAGAGATCCTCCCAGTTTGAGCAGTGTGATATTCATATAATTAGAATAAATGATCTTCAATTTGATGCACTCCGGGTGCCGGTTTGTTAATAATGGTTGATTGTACAAGAGTTAGTTTCTTCAACCGCTCATTTACCTCTTCGGCATCTTTGTATTCGCAAATGACATGCACGTTTGCTCCGGCATCGATGGAAAAATAGGCCTGAAGATTGTCTTCTTCACGCCATTTCAATACATTGTTTATCACTTCTACTGTTCCGGGAGCCCAGTAATACAAAGGCGGTTTTGATGTCATCATCACCGTATGCATGGAAATTGTATCCTGTTCGATAGCTTTTCCCAGTTTTTCGAGTTTCTTTTCAACGAGAGCTTTTCTGGCATTTTTGATCCGGTCTCTCATCTCTATCAGGCGGGTTTCAAAATACGGACTGGTGTTTGCGGTACGATGACCTTCAGAGGATGGAGTTTTCTTCATGCCGGAGTCAATGATTGCGATCACATCCGCCAAATCCCAGTGTTTTTCGTCGGCGATCTGTACGGCATATGAAGCATGGTGTGCGTCTCCGCCGATGAGCTCGACAAATCCTGACATGGCCGAGCGCGCGGCTGATCCCGAACCGCTCAGGCGGACAAGTTTGGAAAGCTCTTTTTTATCATCAAACTGTGATTGTAATCCGTATACAAGGAGCAATGCAGCAGTCAATGCACAAAATCCCGACGCTGACGATGCAATTCCTGCGCTTGAAGGAAAAGAGTTTATGGATTTGACATGAACATGATCTGTTTTTCCTGCCAAATTGCGGATT
Source organism: Candidatus Roizmanbacteria bacterium (assembly GCA_016700135.1). Taxonomy (NCBI): domain Bacteria; phylum Candidatus Roizmaniibacteriota; species Candidatus Roizmanbacteria bacterium. The sequence goes on along the minus strand of CP065004.1, from coordinate 72,375 downwards.
CTTTCGATTTGTTCATAGGCTTTGAGACCTTTTATCGATGTCCTCTTCAGTTCCTCAAATTTCCCTTTTTCCGAGGCTATCTCTATCATGTCGTATCTTTCTTCGGTAAGCTCGACTGTCGTCGTAGTCTGACAGGCGTCAAGTGTCATGGAGATACTGGAGTTCAGGGGAAGGTTGTCTTCAGTGTTTCCCCAGTACTTGATAAAGGCAATGTTTGCGGGGGCTTTTACAGTGACTTTTGACATAGTTGTATTGTACAATACGTAAAGGTACAATATAAGTCACCATCGGCGCGGTGGTGAAGTGGAAACACTGGAGTCTGCAAAACTCCCACGCAGGGGTTCGATTCCCCTCCGCGCCTCATGTTTTAGCTATTAGCTTTTAGCAATTAGCTATAGAGATGTACAAATTTGAAAAACTGATCGTGTGGCAAAAATCTCTTGAATTGGTAAGGAATGTATACCTGTTTTCCGAGAGTATTAATGATCATAGTTTAAAAGATCAGATAAGAAGATCCGTCACTTCCGTTCCCTTAAATATTGCTGAAGGCTCCGGGTCTCAGAATGATAAAGAGTTTAAGAGATATTTGTATATTGCAAGAAAATCATTGTTCGAAACTTTAGGTTGTTTAAAGATAGCAGGCTTTCTATTTAAAAAGGAGAATAGTAAAATTGAAGATCAAATAAACGAAGTTGGTAAATTATTGAACGGTTTAATTAACAAAGTAAAATCTAATAGCTAACGTCTAATCGCTAACAGCTAGTACAGGAGAGGTCGCATAGTGGCCTAGTGCGTCGGTCTTGAAAACCGATGTCCCGCAAGGGACCGCGAGTTCGAATCTCGCCCTCTCCGCATTTCGGCAAGTTCAGTGCTGAAAGCACTGGGGTTGGCGAAGAATGGCGAGATGAGAAGTTTATCCAGAGGAGCGAAAGCGACGTGGGAAATCTCGCCCTCTCCGCATTTCCTACATCACATCTTCATATTGAATTCAGTTGTCACAAGGCGTATATTAAAGTTAGTTTCTTTACTTAATAATTCCATATCCGCCTATGTCTCAGGTAACTGTTGAACAAAAATCACCAAAACGAAAGTATCTCTGGCTTATATTATTACTTCTTCTCTTTCTTATTGGAATTGTTGTGATTTTTATATTCCCAAAATCGAAATCTGAAACTACGTCAGATAAAAAATCAGAAAAACAGCAAACAGTAATGCACGGCACGTATCAATTTAAAAGCGGGATTGGTGCAGAGAGTACGGGAGAGTTCTGGTTCGACGGTGATAAATACAGAATCACCTGGTATAACGAAGACGGAACTCCCAGGCTTCATATGATCAGTCCTGACGGAAAGCAAATGTATCATGCACAGGTTGATAATGAGTCCTCGAAAATCTCATATATGCCGCCTGCTATGCATCACGCAATATTTCTCACGCCGAAAGAATATCTCTCAAAGGAAGTCTCCAAAGAAGAAGGGTATGACGTCACAATGTATGATCTGGATAAGCTTTGGGATATTGAGAACGCGGAACAGCAGTTTTATTTGAAGGATGTAAAACACTATGTGCAAGACGGAAAGCTTGCAAAAATAGTAGCACGTACTTCCAGTCGTAAACCTGATGATGAAGCAGATTTGGTCACAAGCACCTATACCATTACTTCATTGGATACCGAGCCAACGGATCAGAGTTTATTTACATTACCGTATCCGGTAAGTACAGAAAATGAACAAGACAATTAAGATTATTCTGCTATGGGTGATTCTTGCCGTTCTTGCCATCCTGAACGGTACGGTCCGTGAGTTCGGATATAAGCCGTTGGTAGGTGATTATCTAGCACATGTTATCAGCACTGTCTCATATGTCCTTGTGATGTTCGGTGTGATGTATTTCTTCTTCAGAAAAATATTGGTCGTTGATGACGCTCGAGCGTTATTGAAGATAGGTTTGCAACTGCTTCTTGCGACAATCATATTCGAGTTTGTTTTCGGGCATTATGTGATCGGTCATCCGTGGGAAAAACTTTTCGCAGATTACAATATCCTTCAGGGAAGAGTGTGGGGGCTGGTTCTGATTGCCATTCTGTTCGGGCCGCGAATAGTCGGGCGAAACCCAGTTTCGTAACTTATTCAGCTGCAAGAAAGGGGAGTGCGAATAGTATCGGCACAACCATTCGTAGTAATCCGAGGAATAGGGAAGCTTTTATATTTTTTTGCGGTGAAGTAAAATAGATAAAATATCCTGCAACGGTATACAGTATGCCTGCTAATATACTGTCGGTAATTGTTGTGTAAACTCCAAAAATTTTATCATCCAGTCCTTCGACCAAATATATTCCGACAGAATGAAGAAAAAACTGCGTTATCGATGGTACAAAAGGTAAAACTACTATTTCGATTAGTACCGTGAGAAGAAAAATCGCTGCAGTCTTTTTCAAAGATAGCTTTTGTCTGGTGAAGTACCCGATTATGAGTGATACCGCAAGAACCGAAAAGGTCAAAAAACCCGTTACTATGGAGATAAATGCGAAAATATCGATACCTCTCAGGTCGTCACGTCTGGGGAACAGAGGTAATACTATGAACGGAATGATAATCAGTAGAAGAGAGATAATTAGAGTAATATATTTTTTCTGACCCATCATATGTTAATAATAGCATTCAGTGCGTTTTTAATCTTCGTCTGTTTTTCACATAAATATCTATATACTGAAACATACGATACTTATCGTAAGGGTGTGTTTTAGCTTTCGGGCAAAATTCTACGATACTCGTATCTAACGTAATGAAGCACATCCTTATAGCTATATATCGCTCTCTAATCCCACTTCTACGGGGTACCGGCATCGGGGGTTTGTATCCTGTTAATCTACTTCTTAATCATTTAAAATCCGATGTTGCTCTTATCCACGGGCACAAGATGTTTCTTGACAAAAACGACACTCTCGGTCTTTCCCTGAACGGCAGTTATGAGGAATTTGAAACGGAAATTGTACAAAAAGAAATTAAAAGAGGTGATGTTGTCTTGGATATCGGAGCAAATATCGGATACTATACCCTCATTTTTGCACGACTTGTAGGAGAGAAAGGTATGGTATTTGCATTTGAACCCGACCCGACAAATTTTGCATTACTTAAGAAAAATGTTGAGATGAACGGATACAAGAATGTAGTGCTTGTTTCCAAAGCCGTTTCTGATAAATCCGGGACTGTTCGGTTGTATTTATGTGAAGAAAATAAAGGTGATCACCGTATATACAATTCAGGAGATGAGAGAGATATTCTTGATGTTGAATGCATCAGGCTGGATGATTACTTCGATAAAAATCAGCACCTTGACTTCATTAAAATGGATATACAGGGAGCCGAAGGGTTAGCATTACAGGGTATGCAGGAGCTTTTGAAGAGAAATGATTCTGTGAAAATTATCACTGAATTTTGGCCGATCGGACTCAAAAGATCGGGGATTTCGACGAAAACTGTTTTAACTTTTCTCCGGGATCTGGGCTTTTCGTTGTATGAACTTGATGAAAATACCAAGCAATTAGATCCGGTCAACATAACAGCACTCCTGAAAAATTACACAGCGCAAGATGAAAGGTATACAAGCCTCTTTTGTGTCAAAGGAAGTTCTTAATCCAATAAACCTGCTCAAATTCTCAGCTGAATTACAAACATAAAACAATTTTTGTATTTACGGTGCTTTCCTCAAGATCACAGGTCCAATAAACAATAATGTGCATGACCTTCTCGATTTGTGAGATTACAGTGTTTGTTACGTAGATTTCGTAAAAGAAGTCGGACGGAAACGAAACATGATTTAAGCAGATTTATTAGCTTAAGTATATGTAATTATATCATATATTTTCAAAAAGTATACAAATCGTTCATGATCCAGTGAAAATAGTCGATTTAGACAAGTCTATGAAGTTATTCTTCTTGTATAATGGAATGCATCAAGGAGAGGTCGCATAGTGGCCGAGTGCAGCGGTTTACTAAACCGCCGTGGTGTCAAAACCACCGAGGGTTCGAATCCCTCCCTCTCCGCACTTCACCAATCCCAGTGCTTGCAGCACTAAGCTTGTCAAAGATGGGTAGGATTCGAAGTTTATGCTGGGAGCAACCTTCACGATTTTTCGAGCAGTAAATCCCTCCCTCTCCGCCAATTATCCTCTTGTAATTCATTTTTCAATATGAGATCATGTGTAGTGATGCTAAATAAGAATCTTATCTATGCACTGATTTTGGCTTTTACTTTGACTTTCACTATGAAAGTAGAAGCCGCTGCACCTTCTATCAACTCCGCTTCGCAACCTCAGGGAACACTTCAAAAATTCAGCAAACTTGAATGGGATCTTTCTGTGAATAAAGAATACCCTAATCCGTTTTATTATTATGACGCCTCTGATACTCCTCAATCAAATCCATCGAACATGACCTGGTACGGGGTAGACGGAGTATCGGTCGACATGGTCATCGCAGAGCCGGGGAGTAGTAATTCATTCAAAGTTCCGGGGTTTTATTATCAGGAGTATAAAAGAGTATTGGTTGACGGACAGGAAGTCTTAGGCAAAGTCGGGTCTCCGACCTGGAAAGTAAGGTACACACCTTCAAAAACCGGAACGTATATATACTACTTCACCGTGCAGGACAAGGAAGGGACAGCACGTTATCCTCAGACAGGAACATTGAGTTTTGCAGTCGGTGATTCAAACTCTGATGGATTTGTACGAACCAGCACGAAGGACTCTCGTTTCATGGCCTATGATTCCGGGAGACCGTATGTTCCGATTGGGGCAGGAAGTCAGTGGTATCCGGATCGTGAGAAGAAAAGTTTTTCCTATGATGATTTATTTAAGACGTACGGAGATAACGGCGTAAATTTTCTTCGTATCTGGGACGAGTTTGATTTTGCCTTAGGTGTTGAGGGGGCCCAGACTGTCTGGAAAACCCAAAATGATCCGAATCTCGCAGCTCGCGGAGTTGAGATAAAAACAACAAATGTTCGAAATGGGCTGCGTTCTGCACGGCCTGCAAATGGGGATCCGTGGTATCAACGGGTAGCCATTTCAGAACCAAACACCACACACAGATTGACTGCGTGGGTGAAGTATTCAGGTCTGTCAGGCACCGGGGCCCGTATATACGTAAAAACGGGAGCATTATTTACATCAGGACAAATCCTAGCTCAGTCACAGGTTTTTTCAGGCACACAAAGTAACTGCAACAGATTACGTTTGACTTTGTGCCGAAAACCGAAGCTGTTTCATTAGTTCTGGAAAACAATTCTTCGGCGGGTGCGATATATATTGATGACGTCTCGATGGGACCCTTGAGCGGAGGATCAATAACGTACAACATTTTGACTGACGGCGGTATTGAGAGACATTTTGCTAAAGACAATCCCGGAAATGATCCGAATGCTGACAGAAATCTCCCACGTGAATTCGGAAATTACTTTAATCAGCAAACATCATATGAGTTGGACAAAATTATTGAAAGCGCACAGGCAAACGGCATAAAAATCCAACTCTGTTCCTGTTCGGGACCGTGGTTTACCTGGCCTCAGGACCCTGATATATATAGTTGGAGCGAACCGTGGGTTTTAAAAAGCTGGCAACGCAATTTCAGATATAGAGTCGCACGATGGGGATATTCGCCGGCAGTATTGGCATGGGAGAAGCACAATGAGCACGGTCATATACCGCCGGGAGACAGCACATATACTTTTTATCAGAATTACGGTCAGTTCCAAAAATCGACAGATATCTATCATCATTTGAGAACTACCTCTCAGAATTCACAAGCTTATAGCCCTGCACTTTGGTCATCGGGTGCTATGGACCTTGCCAATTATCATGATTATCTGGACTTTAGGAGTTCGCCGTATACGACAATGTCCAACGATGAAGTAAATCTGATTCAAAGATTTGCCTGGTGTTTGACGGACACAAGAGGGCCGTCAAGCCCCTACTGTAACGGACTCGGATTGGGTGACGGTTCCGCTTGGTCGGGTGCAGCAAAACCATGGGTATGGGGTGAAATCGGAGTTCAGCAGAACGGACAGAATATTCAAGGTGGCGAAGCCGGTGCAAGGTTTCTACATAACCTTGTTTGGACGGGACTTTTCAGTCCGATGGGGACCACTCCGCTTGATTGGTTTCAAGATGCAGAAGACACTACTTCCCGTAATGCCAAATATGCGGCAAGAAAGGCTGCTTCGACGTACTTTTCAACTGTCGACTATGACGGCGGCAACATGATATTTTATACTACTACAAATGACCTTCCGCCGGGATATTCCTCAGGCGCAGATCGGATTCTCAGCACAAATACTACAGTAAGAGCTTATGCGATGAGGCGACAAGATGGCAGAGCTCTCTATGCTTGGATTCAGAACAGGAACAATATTTGGTCGAAAGCTTCTTCGGCACCACAGGCAGTATCCGCGACACTTACTTTTAGCGGACTTGTTGACGGTACGTACCGGCTTTCATACTTTGATACCAGATCGGGAAGTGTGACTTCAACAAAATCGGTAACTGTACAAAGCGGGACAGCAGCTGTTGATGTCACCGGTCTTTCAACGGATCTTGCTATTAAAATTGAGAGCTCATCCGGGGTTCCGACTGTCGCACCTCAGCCGACTGATACACCTGCAGTCACTCCGACTCCGATCATGAGAAACGGAGATGTAAACGAAGACGGATCAGTCACCGTCGAAGATGTGCTTGCCTTATTTAGTAACTGGTTCAAACCGGCAACAGGTTCGCTCGATCAGTATATTGATGCAATCGTCAATACGTTCGATTATGCTGTTGTTTCAAAAAATTTGAGTGTTGTCCCGACTGTCGCACCGCCGACCAACACTCCGGTGCCGATATCCACAAATACACCGGCTCCGCAACCATCAGCGACACCGACATCGACGCAACCACAGCCGACATTACCGCCTTCAGCCGGTTCAAATGAGTGGACGCAGTTTGCATTAAATGCGCAAAGAACTGCATATACTTCAGTTGAAGTTCCGACACCTTGGAAATGGAAGTGGTCATGGAATGGTGCCAATGCAAGCGGGGGTGTGGTCAGTGGAAAAATGAGCTTACCACGCAACGTGCAGCCGGTAACAGGAGGAGGACGCGTCTACGTGGCAGCAGGTTCAAATGGTGTCTATGCATTGAAAAGCTCTGACGGGTCGGTCGTCTGGAATCAGCGGACGGGAGCGACGATAAACTCAACAGTTGCGTATGATGCGCAAACTTCCTCAGTATTTGCTGTTGGAACAAACGGAGTCCTTTACAAACTCAACGCTGCAAACGGTCAAGTTACATCATCGTATAACCCGAATGCATCAAGCATATTTCCTCTTCCTCCATTAATTCTTGACAATATTGTAATTTATTCAATGGGGAACGGTATACACGCGGTGAATAAGGCTACTATGGAAAGACAATGGTACTATGATGCGGGTGTAGCCATAGATACCCCACCAACATATGCTGCAAACAGGAAAATGATTATTGCGGGTGCTCGTGATCTCTATTTTCACGGAGTCAATGCCGCGACAGGAGCGCGTGTTTGGAGAGTGCGTCCAACCATCCGTACAGAGTTTCCGTCAAGCGGGACATACGGACGAACCGCAATGTCCAACAATCAAGCAGAGGTTGCATATGGCTGGCCCGTTGTCTCGGAGGCAAATGATATTGTCCTGGTTACCTATCGATTGGATTGGAACACGATTTGGACATGGAGTCCGTGGCCGACAACGAATGCCGCAATGAGACAAAACTTATTGAGCAATCCCGGACAGCAAGCTGTATTTGCACTCAGTCTTTCAACAGGTCAAGAAGCTTTCAAAGTTAATATGACCGGGGGAGGATTTGGTGACGGTGACTATTTGCCGATGGGACCGATGCCAATTGTAAAGACAGAAGCCAATGGGAATGAGGTAGCCTATGCGATGATAAGAGGTGATAATCGTACGGGATTTGACGGAAGAGATGATTCTAAGTTCGGCGAGCTGGTTCTTAACGGTTCCACAGTCTCAGGTTATGAGGCAGGCGATGTGCGGTTTATAGCTTACAACAATTTTGGTTGGCCGGACGGTACAGGCCTTTCGAATATGCCGACGGATGAAGCTCCGTATCTCAGTATGGCCGGAAATTATCTCTTTGGAGCTCACTGGATGGCAGGGAAAGGTTTGATTATTGAGAATAGAGACTCATCAAAAGGAACATTTGGTTCACCGATCACCTCACGATCACTACCACATATCGTCAACTCTACGAATGCAAGTGCTACTGCAAACTGTACATTCAGTTCATCACATTATTGTACCGCGGACACGCTCTATCAAGAGGGTGATAGACGCTCATTTGATGGACCCGGATTCTATATATACCACGGATCTTACTCACCCGCAGTTTATGACCAGTACTGGGTTGATTATGCATCCTGGGTTATTAGTGACAGGATAATACTTTTTAGAAGTACTGACGGAGCAGTTGTGGCTCTTGAGAGCGGCAATCCATTAGCAAAAGACACAGAAGGGGCTGCAAACATTGCCGGAGTGCAGTCAGACGCAAAAGAGAACATCGAAGTTTCAGGTCCGGCAATCATCCCGATAGATTCGACGCTCTCATTTGTCGGTCAGAATAAAACTGTTGAAGGGACCATCGTAGATGTGTTTGATAATAAAAAAGCAGTATATATCACGTTTGCCAGACCGCACTCAGGTACATTCCTGGCAAGAATACGGGATGAAGCATACGATAAACTGAAAGGTGAAGCCATGAAAAAGTATCACGGGAATATGAAAGTACGTATCACCGGAACGATTGATATGTACAAAGGAGACCCGGTTATCTATATCACTGACTTGAATCAGATTCAGGAAGTGAAATCAACCGGCAGCACATCGTTATTTGATCGGGTATTAGGAATCTTTACGAAAAGATAATATGGATAATGTAGCCAAAATCAGAAAAACAGTAGCAATCGTTGTAGCACTTGCCGTTATTGCAGGTGGGGCAACATATGTTTTCATTCAGGCAAATGCTTCAAATGCCAAAGGAGTGTTGGCTTTTACCGTTAATCAAAATGCGGAGTATCGGGTAGGACAAACAGATCCTATTAGTGTTCCGATACGAATAGCTACGGATAATGCAGATATTTACGGAGCGGATATTTCACTCACATTTTCTCCGTCAATACTTCGATTAATTGATATTGTTCCTTTTGACGGTTCGACGACATTACAAACATTCTTACCTCAAAAGACAGATCGTAGTTTTGATAAAGATACGGTTCTGACGACGGCCAGACAATCGGGCCTGGTATCATTTTCAGTCGTAGCAACAGACGGGGGAGTTCCCAGCACGTATAACGGCAATACAATCATAGCAACATTGCTGTTTGAACCTATCACTGAAGGGCAAACCACTCTTTCGTGGAATGCCGTTGCCGGTCAGACTGATGACAGCAACATTGTTGAAACCGGAGAAATTCCTTCAGATATTTTGAGTACATCAGAAAATGCCGGTATTACGATACTTCCGGCCTCGGCAAATGTACCAACCAGTACACCGACTACGGCGCCGACATGGACACCTGTGCCTCCGACCGCCACTCTCACCCCGACTAAAACACCGACAGCAATACCGACAAGAGCACCTACGGCAACACCCACTCGTGTACCGCTCACAACTACACCGATACCGACTCAGACACCTGTTCCATCACCTACTGCGCCGCAGGGAGAACAGACCGTGACCTATCAAATTACCGATAAGAATGACGACGTCTACGAGGATATTCTTCTCTATCGGGGCGGACGTTCGGTCTGGCTCGGTCGGGGACTGGCATCACAAAGCTACTCAGCGTTTAGATTCAAGGATGTTTCTCTACCGAAAAGTGCCCAGATCATGAGCGCATATCTTGAGATGAACTCGTCCGGAAATTCGTGGATCTCAGTTGATGTGACCTTCGCATTTGAAAATACTGCAGATAGTGCAGCTTTCAGCAATAGCTCAATGCCCTCAAGTAGAACGTTAACAACTAATTCGGCAAGAATGAGTGAAAATGTTCAATGGAAGAGAAATCAAAGCTACCGTTCACCGGATATCTCAAGTTCGTTGCAGGAACTAGTCAATAGGTCAGACTGGGGAAATTCGAACACAATATCTTTGATCGGAGTTGGTAACGGAAGCAGATGGTCCAGAAAGAAAATAACAAGTTTTGAAGGAAGTGCTGCACGTGCCGTGCGTCTTGTCATTACCTATCGTTAATCAATAAATGAACGATCGGGATGACGGTTTTCGGGACTAACCCATAAACCTAAGCTTTGAGGCGAAGAGATACTCCCTTTACGCCGTCACTCCTTTGGTCTTATACGGCGACCAACCGTTTGCCCTAGCTGCCAAACTGCAGCTCATCCATCGCAGCGCCTGCTGATGCAATCGCCCGGATCCGCTCCTCGTAGGACAGAGCCTGAACTGCTTCGTTGCTCTGGACACCCATACAGGCATTGAAAAAATCAACGCCGTTGACTGTCTCCCCATCCGTTGGGATACCGAGCAACTGAGCAAGCTCCCCGTATGTGAGAAGGGATCCTTCCCAGAGAGCTGCTGCCTGCAAATCATTCAACTGCTGTGCGCTTGACTGTGCCATGATTTTTCTCCTTTGGATATATGGCATGTCCTGGCAATTCCAGGGCAGTATATTATATCAAAATAGTATTTAATATATCTGAAATAAATCATTTTCTGTTTTTTGTTACACTTGAATTATGAAAATAACGGGAGCGGCGGTAGGACATATCATACTGTTTGGTATCATTGTGTTTTTTTCCTTTCAGCTTCTGACGCAGGACCCTCCCTGGATACTTCTTGATGCTATGAATCTGGTTATTCATGAAGCAGGACATATCGTCTTTATGATATTCGGGAAATTTATTGAAATACTGGGCGGTTCTCTCCTACAGATTATTGTGCCGATATCATTTGTAGTTTATTTTCTCTTGAAAGAAGAATATCCGGGTGTTTTTTTCAGCATATTCTGGCTTGGTGACAGTGTGATAAATGTTGCGACCTATATGGCCGATGCCCGGGTTCGTCAGCTTCCGCTCATTGCAGACGGTCTTATTCACGACTGGAATTGGCTTTTTACAGAGATGAACATGCTTTCTAAAGCGGAAATAATCGGTTCGATATTTTTTTACTGCGGCGCTTTTTTCCTGATTATCAGTATTGCAGGCATAATAATAACTATCGGCGTTGAGTCCGGTTTGATAAAAAGGAGACTAAAACCCTAATCTCTTAAAAAATTCACCGAGCACATCTTCTTTTTCTTCCGCTTTTCTTCCTCCGGGAACCATCAGTAGCTGACCCGGAACGGGGATCGTTTTTTCATTGTCGGCAAAGACATTGTAGGGGAAATCCTTAATCGTTTGGGGGTCTGCGTTGTACTTAAATGCAATTTCCTCCGTGGTTTCACCGCTTTCTACCTCATGTATTACACCTGATACGGGAGGGATACTCAGGATCATATTTACCGCTATCCCGGTTTCAGGTATTGTATTTGCCCATTTTATTGTATCTACCGTTATTTCAAACGTTTCGGCAATACTTTCCAAAGTGTCATCCTGCTGTACCCGATACATCACAAGTTGATCACGAATCTGAGGCTCCTGAATATCGGTTCTTAAACCGCGTCCGATGATTTTAAGATCAGTTGTAGCCTTCCAAAGTGCCGTACCGAAAAGCAATATCGTGGTAAGCAAAAGAATGGGGAACAACGTTAAAAAGGAGACATGAAAAGGATGCTTCAGATGTCTGGCATTCGTTTTCTTCTTGTTCATACTACTATGATACAGAAAATACTTATATGATGCGAGGTTCATTTCTTTCTCACGGATTCCTTACAATTGTTTTATACTATTAGATAGATAGTTAATGAATTTATCGAAATAGTATGGCTACTACCGAACTCGCTCAACCGCTTAAAAACCTTCTTGCAGACTCCTATATCCTGATGCTGAAGACCCAAAATTATCACTGGAATGTGACGGGAATTCATTTTCATGCACTTCATGAGATGTTTCAAACTCAGTACGAAGATCTGTTTACGGCAGTTGATGAAATTGCCGAGAGACTTCGGGCTATTGGAGTCAAATCTCCGGGTACTTTTGACGAATTCCGGTCATTATCCGAGATTGACTCGGAAGATGTCAAAAAGGAAAGTAAAGAAATGCTCGTTTCACTGAAAAATGATCATATGAAACTTACGAAAACAGCCAAAAAACTTATTGAAGTTGCCCAGGAAGCAAAAGATGATCCCACCATGGATCTTGCTATCGGGAGACTCCAGACGCATGAAAAGCATATCTGGATGCTCAGCAGTTCACTTGAATGAAAAAATACATATTATGAATATTATTAAGAGATTTGTGGTATACTATATACCGTTAGATCTTCAGTTTAGAAAAGTTACAACTGCGATCAAAATCAAATACTTTTATTCAATAGAATACTTCTTTGCAAGTAGAATAGACGAAAGGTGGTGATATAGCACATGGATCAAAACAACAAAATTTTCGTAGGAAATCTTCCTTGGTCAATAAAAAACGATCAGCTTCGTGACCTTTTTGCACAATTCGGCGAAATCGTCGAAGCAATCGTTATCGAGGAAAGACGCACCGGTCGCTCAAAGGGCTTTGGTTTTGTAACATTTACAACACCGGAAGCAGCTGATGCAGCCGCACAGGAAATGCATGGTAAGGAAGTCGAAGGTAGAAATATCGTCGTCAACAAAGCACGACCTCGTGAGGAAAGACCACAGCGTGACTTCAACAACGAATAATAACAAAACTAAACCCTTCCGGATCCCGATATACATCGGGAAAAGGAGGGTTTTTTTATGGGGTAAATCTTTGTATAATGGGCTATGCACGTCATCATCCTACACGGAATAGAGTCACATGCAGGCGATCACTGGGAACGCTGGCTCGCACACGAGCTTGAAGAGAGGAAACATACGGTACATATGCCTGAACTTCCCAATCCTGCTCATCCGGACCGGTTTGAGTGGCTCGGCAATGTCAAAGATTTTCTTGAAGGAGTGCCTTCAGGCAATCTGCTTATGATTGGCCATTCACTCGGTGTAGTCACTGCGCTGGACTTTATTGAACAGTCAGATAATAAAGTGCATGGCCTGATTTCCGTATCGGGTTTTGCCGAAGATTACGGCTCAGAACTGAACGGGTATTTTATGAGGCAGAAAGAACTGGATTTTACTGCCGTTAATAATCAACTTGCAAAAGCGTTTGTTTTGTACGGTGATGATGATCCGTATGTTCCCCAGGAAACGTTGGGGAAGCTGGCAACATTTCTTGATGTTACACCAGAAATCATCGTAAAAGGAGGACATCTGAATACACAAGCAGGATATACAGAATTTCCGCTACTTTTAGATCTGGTAAAAAAATTTGAAAAGAAAAAATCATGAACATGTCAAAAAAGACCAAAATAATAATCGGAGTGCTTATTTTGCTTGTGATCATTTCATCAATAGCCTACAACATGTACAGTTCCGACCGGCCAAAAGCAAAACCGGATGTATCTGCAGGACGTTCAATTCAAGTTACTGATTCGCTCGTCACACTTGACACCGGTGTTTGTAAGCCCGATCTTCGGAAGGTTGATACCTTGAGAAGCGGCTCAACAATTATTGAAGTCGGTGGGAAAGAATTTGATGTCTGTATGGTGAATTACGGACCGGCGCTTCATGACCGGAATCTCAATCAAAAATTACTGACACGGTGTCTTGTACCGATAGAGCGGGAAAAAGTAGAACTTCCGATTTCAAATAGAGGAATATCCTTTGCGGAGCTTGAAGAATTTTGCAAATAATATCTTTGGATCCCGGGTCAGTATCCTGGATAAAATCGTTTTAAGGTGGTCAGACGATTTTACTTGAACTCCCGTATATTATTTGCGTTGATGTAGAAATTGTTTCCTTCACCTGAAACAAGTTTGTAGGCTACTTTGCGGACTATTGTTTCAATTAATCTTTCCAAACTTCGGATTCCGGGTTCAAATCCAAGCGGTCTGACAATATCGGGCCAAAGCGCATCGTCAATCGTCAGCTGATTTGGTTCTACTCCGGCCGCTTTCATATACTTTGGTAAGATATACGTTTTGCCGATTTCAATTTTTTCATCGTCGGTGTATGAAGGCATCTGGATCAGTTCAAGACGGTCGAGTACAGGAGGGGCAATATTGTTTGTGTTATTGGCAGTTGCGACAAACAGGACATTTGACAGGTCAAAAGGAAAATCCAAAAAGTAATCGACAAAATGCTGATTCTGATTCGGGTCAAGAAGTTCAAGCAGAACTCCCATCACTTCAGCCCGGGCATCCGGTGTGATACGGTCCAGCTCATCCAAAAGTATGACGGGATTTCTCACCTGTACTTCCCGGAGAGACTCAATAATTTTCCCGGGTTCCGATTCGGGAGATATTTTGGATTGTCCTCTCAGATCCCGAGCCGATGCAAGTCCGCCGAAAGGAATACGGACAAGTCGTCTGCCGAGTGCTTCGGCGATAGAGATGGCGAATGTAGTTTTTCCGGTACCGGCCAAACCCACAAAAAAAAGTGGTCGTGTATGAATAGTACTTGCGTTCAGCTTTTCCTTCTGAAGTTTATAAATGGAGAGATACTCAAGGATCCTGAGTTTCACCCGATCCAGGCCGTAATGGTTTTTATCAAGACTGGCTTTTGCCTTTGCGATATCAACAACATCTTTTGTTTCGGCATACCAGGGCAATGCAGTAATCCAATCAATGTATTTTTCGATAATATCAAGATGGGCGAGATTTCCTCCGAATTTCAGTGAAAGATTGATGCGTTCTATCTGTTCAAGTGCCTTCTGCTGCAAATTAGCAGGAAGCTGTACAGATTGCAATTTTGTTTTTAGCTTTGTTATTTCCGATAAAGCCGCTTGGTTATCCATAAAATTAGCAGACAACTAATCCACTTGACAAATTCTTACTACTTCGTTATAAATATATATGTCTTGAGTAAACAGGTAATTACTATTTATAAGTTAACTATAACAGATTTATGGCAGCTAAAACAAATATCAAACCGATGTTTGATTATGTCTTGATCAAGCCTCTGGAGCGTGAAGAGGTGACAGCATCAGGTATCGTGCTCCCGGATACCGTCAAAGAAAAACCTCAAATGGGAGAAGTTATGGCAATTGGTCCCGGAACAATGAATGATGACGGGAAAACCCTTCCGATGCATGTGAAAGTCGGACAGAAAGTCATTTACAAAAAATGGGGCGGCGATGAAGTCAAGGTCGGCCAAGAAGAATGGCTCTTGACAGAACAGAAAAATATTATGGCAGTTGTTGCCTGATACAGACATTATTAATTAATAATTAAAACTAACTTATGGCAAAACAAGTTATTTTCGGAGATGATGCTCGACAAAAACTTGTCGGCGGAGTCAACAAACTCGCTAAAGCAGTTGTGACAACCCTTGGTCCCCGCGGACGCAATGTCGCACTTGAGCGAAAATGGGGCGGCCCGATGGTCGTTCATGACGGTGTCACCGTTGCTAAAGATATTGAATTAGAAGATCCTTTTGAGAATATGGGAGCACAGATGGTCAAGGAAGCAGCTTCCAAAACCAATGACGTTGCAGGAGACGGAACAACATCCTCAACTCTTCTTGCGCAGGCAATGGTCAACCACGGCATGAAAAACGTCACAGCCGGTGCAAATCCGATGATCCTCAAAAGAGGAATGGATACCGCAGTTGAAGCAGTGATTAAGGAAATCAATAAGATCAAAAAAGAAATTCCGGTAAACGACGTTGCTCAGATTTCACAGGTTGCAACCATCTCAGCAGCCGATGAAGAGATCGGAAAAATGATCGCAGAAGCAATCAAAAAGGTAGGTAAAGACGGAGTGGTCACTGTTGAAGAAGGAAAAGGCCTTCAGATGGAAAGTGAGCACAAAGAAGGTATGGAGTTTGACCGCGGATACGCATCTCCGTATTTTGTCACGAATCCAGACCGTATGGAAGCTGAGATCGAAGACCCATACATCCTGATTACTGATAAAAAAATCTCAACCGTTCAGGATATGCTTCCGTTCCTTGAGAAAGTCGTCAAGGTCTCAAAGAATATTGTCATCATCGCTGATGATGTCGAAGGTGAAGCTCTTCCGACACTTGTAGTCAATAATTTGAAAGGTACATTTAAAGCTCTTGTTGTCAAAGCACCGGGTTTCGGTGATCGACGCAAGGCAATGCTTGAGGATATTGCAATTCTGACCGGAGGAACCGTGATTTCGGAAGATCTCGGAAAGAAACTTGAGAATGTCGATATTGAAGATTTGGGTCGTGCGGACAAAGTCTGGTCTGATAAAGAAAACACCAGAATAGTCGGTGGAAAGGGCAGCAAAGAGGCTTTGAATGCACGAATTGCTCAGATCCGAAAAGAGATCGATTCTACAACTTCAGACTTCGATCGGGAAAAACTGCAGGAACGACTTGCCAAACTTTCAGGCGGCGTTGTCGTTATAAAGGTAGGTGCAGCAACCGAAGTTGAGATGAAGGAAAAGAAAGAGCGTGTAAATGATGCAGTCGCAGCGACAAAAGCAGCTCTTGAAGAAGGAATTGTAGCAGGAGGTGCAACAACATATCTTCAGGCACGAAAAGCCATCAAGGCAGTTCGTGAGAAAATGGGCTCTGAGGAAGAAAAGACCGGCGCAGACATCATCTTCAAAGCTCTCGGTGAACCGATCCGCATGCTTGCACAAAACAGCGGAATGGAACCCGGACGCGTCATGTATCAGATTGAGCAGAAAGATGATCCTGAATACGGATTTGATGCTGTCTCACGTGACTTTGGCTCAATGTTCAAGAAAGGAATTATTGATCCTGCCAAAGTAGTGCGAACTGCTATCCAGAATGCCGAATCAGTCGCAGCTGCTATCCTGACCACAGAAGCGCTTGTTGCGGATATTCCTGAAAAGAAGGAAGAACCCGCAGGAGGAGCCGGTATGGGAGGCATGGGCGGCGGAATGCCCGGCATGTTCTAAGGTAATAAACCGATTAAAAAACCCGCTCGAAAGGGCGGGTTTTTTTATGAGGAAGTATAGACCACACTACAGTTCTCCGGAACCATAATACCGTATTCATCATAAGACACTCCGTCTTTTGTCGATAGGTACTCTGAAATGTGGGAATGCATACCTGCAAAAGCGTCATAACAGACCATTTCGTTGTTCCCGCTTCGGTTCACAATTACAAG
Source organism: Candidatus Roizmanbacteria bacterium (assembly GCA_016700135.1). Lineage (NCBI taxonomy): Bacteria > Candidatus Roizmaniibacteriota > Candidatus Roizmanbacteria bacterium. The sequence goes on along the minus strand of CP065004.1, from coordinate 55,053 downwards.
TACTTCATCGGCATCAGGATCGTCAGGGTCAGATTCCCGCACATATGCGAGTACGTTGGGATTTCCCGTATTGATAAACCGGATGTTTGCTGTCTGAAGAGCGTGTGATTGTTCCCGAAGTGTTGAAAGTCTCTGCACATGTCCCAGCAACTCCGATTTTGGAGCGGCAGGATAATCCTTCGTGAGGTCCCACTCAAAAGGTTTCCGATTCATCGGGTCAGTGACGATCGGACAGTTGCGGTTATTCATCCCCAGCTCGTCTCCTGACCATAGGCAGGGTGAACCGGGGAGAGTCATAATCATAGTAAGACCGACCGCAGTTTTATCCCATTTGGCTTCGGGATGACCAAGCAGATCATTTAGCCGGATCACATCATGAGTACCGGCATTGTTCATCATGGTTTCGACAACCTGTTTGGGGTGACGGGAGACAAACCATTTGATATAGTCTGCAAACTGATATGCATTCACCGGATACGCACGATCACCTGACAGATGCTGACGGCGTGTGGGTGTGTCACCGATCAGAAAATCGAGCGTTTTCTGCCAGAAGCGGTAATTCATGACGCCGTCAAATTTGTCGCCGTTGAGCCAGTGCGCTTCATTTTCGTTGTCCCAAATCTCTCCGACAATCCATAGTTCAGGGTCAATGGTTTTGACAAGCGTTCTGAATTCATTCCAGAACTCAGGACGGTTGATATCATTGGGGACATCAAGCCTCCATCCGCCGTTTTTCTTTGTCCCGTCCTTTTTTTCTCCGCTCATCATGGCGCTCCAGAAACCTATTACTCCCAGTTTTTTCTGAGCTTCTTCAAGCATTTGAGGATCTTCCAATATTGCTTCTCTCGTTCCGGCATTTTGAATCCGGGTAACCCAGGTTTTCCACTCTTCAGTCTGCTCATCGAGAGGTTTCCCAACGGCATATCCCTCGCCCAAAAAATGGTCCCGTACCCCGGCGCTATGGTGATCCAGCTCTGGAAGAGTGTCATGGCCCCACCAGCCTTTCCAGCCTGTAAGCTTCCCCTCTTGATCAAACTGAAGACCTCGATACCAATCGGTATACGAAGACTGGATCCCGTTTTTTTCAATATCTTGGAAAGCTGTATGAGCGCGACCGGTATGGTTGACTGCAATATCAAGGACGACCGGGATGTGATCCGTCAGTGCATCGAATTGTTGTAACCCTGTCATCTTCATTTCTGCCCGTTCTCGTTCATCTGCTCCGTAGTATTGTGCGTCTGAAAATCCGGCGAAGCGGTGATTTACACTGGTATAATCGGCTGTATTGTATCCGTGTACGGTATCGGACTCAAAGATGGGATTGAGGTAGAGGCCTCCCGCTATGTTTTTTAAGTAGTCGATATTTGCGATGATCCCTTCCAGTGTGCCGCCGGCAAAATTGACATTATCGAAAAAATCGCGATCCTTCCTATTTTGCAGTTCATGCCAGTGTGTCGTTGCCGCTTCACGAATTTCTACATCAGGTGACCATAGGTTGGGATTGCAGAAACGGTCAACCATAATCTGATACATCGGTTTTGATTCCTTCACCCATTGGGGAGTGGGATAGGCATAAGCAGCTGATACTTCCTGAAGGAGGGTCAATAATGCTTCCGTGCGGCGGCGGGAGTCAGGAATAGCCTGAATTTCTTCCAGAGCTTCCTGTACTTCTGCGGGTTGATGTTCTCTTTCGAAACGCACATACTCATCGATATAGCCCTTTTGGATATGCTGGCGATATGTCTCGGGATCGTCAGCGCGCGCTCTGGTACAAGAGAGAAAGAATCCATTTAAGCCTTGAAGACCCGGTTGACCCGGAATGTAATACGGAGGACCTTGTAAAAGAGTTGAAATGTGTTCCGCTGCAAGCATGCAAATGGACAAATAATAACTTGTCCTTTGATATGATCCTATCTTATTACCTGAGTTATTGTCAATACATCATGAAGAGATCTGCGTACCTGAAATGCACAGTTAGTTGAGTTGGAATGAAGGAGTTCCTGAAAAAAGGAACATCAGAATACCGAGTACAACAAGAAGTATGAAAGTGAGAGCAACAACAATAAATGGAAACACAGTAAGCAGTCCGCCGGTAATTGCCGTAAATAATTTTCTCAGATTTTCCAGTATATCTACCGGAGGGTTTTCCATTAGTGTACTGTTGAATTAGAACTCAAACTGTCAATGATATGAGGAAGTTTGGTCAGCGGGAAAAGCTGTTCATCCTCCGCCAGATCTCCGTCGGAATAAATATCGATGGATCCGATTTTCATCTCCACATCGTATTCTCCGATGATATTATCGAGAATGAGAAACACCATATGATACATTTTTTCGTCTTCATCATCCATATCCTCAACATACAGTGAAAGATTAATCCGTCCTTTTTCTTTCTGATACGAAAAGCTGATATCATTCGGAGTCAGGATGAGATCATCAAGCTGGACTTCAAGTTCGGAGACATCTTTTCGCTGTCTGAAAGGAATGATATGCCATCTGTCCAGATCAGGGGCATACTTCACAAGCTCAATAACATCGGAAAAAGCTGATTTCATGCCGTTTGCACTCACGACAAATTCACGCTGTCCTTCCATTTCGGGACCGATTTCAAATACGAGATCTTTGTTCACTTTTTGGAGTTCATTCAACACCTGCGGCAGAAGTTCTTTCTCATATGCTTCATAGTAAAAAAGCCGCTCTTCCTGTTGCTGAAACCATTTCCAAAAATCTTTGTATGTTTGGTCAGTCATATCCAGTTATTGTACCACAGGTTTATCTTTATTTATCGTACGCCTTCAGCATCTCATACGCCTGTTCATATGAGATGATCCATCCTGTAGTCCGTACACTGCGGTAGAAAAAGGAAGTATAGAAATCGCCGAACCGGTTGTATACCTCAGGATATCCGCGATATCTTGAAATATTGAATTCGTATGTTTCAAGATGCTTTGCGGCATAAGTGAGATATTTTTCTGACTTGCCGTATTGTGACAAAGCAATAAGAAGTTTTATGTATTCCATTCCCCAATGGCTCCAGATGACAAGTGATCCGTAGTACGGAGCTCCGATATTTACAGGAAAGTGCAGTCGTTTTTTTCGAAAATCATTGTGATATCTTATCGGAAACGGCTGATCAATCTCATTTTCAATAATATAAGAGACTGCCTTATTGAGATACGTGCGATCTTTAGGATTTTTTACGGATAGAAATCCGGTTTGAAATGCGATAAGCCAATCAGATGAATACCAATTCCCGTCACGTGCTTCATCACTCATGTCTTCCAAAAACAGACCTTCTTCCCGCCAATATTCAGCCAAAATCCGTTTTTTATATACGGCAAGGAAGGCTTCATCATTCTCTATCAATCCAAGTTTTTGTGCCAGCTCCGTTGTTTTCCAAAATATTACATTATCATAAAAGCCTCCATACTTTTTAACGATGTCTTTCGTTCCGGAAAGTAAAATATCTTTTTTTATAAAACCCGATTCGGTATCAAAGACCGTAGCTTTGTACGTATAGTAATGCCTTCTTAAGATTGCTCTATACTCATGCAGCATGTCCTGCGTTGTTTCAGTTGTTGCCAGTTTGTATGGTGTACTTTTTTTAAACGGATATATTTCCTCAAGCGATTTGCTCCCCAGAAGCTGGTCAAAGGCATACAGCAGACTGTATAAAGTATCAGACGGGGTAGCATAAATATTCAGCAATATGACAGAGTTCGGAGTAGTCGGCACGATTGTCGTTGACAACTCTTCTGATTGACTGAAAACATTCAAAGCGTATGCCAGGGTTTTGAGGTAAATTCTTTGACGGTTGAGCCAGTCATCCATATTCAGTGCCGTTCGCGGGTCCAGAATACTGTGATAAAAAATGCCGAGGGATCGGGGATACAGGACACTGAAATGATCTCCCGAGATCAGGTACATATTTTTGGGATCAAACCGTTTCTCATGAATCTCTTTGATAATATCAGCCACGATAGAAGATCGGGTGCGATTCCGTCTTCCGAAGCGGCTTCCTACAATATGCCAGGCTGATTTAAGCATGGAAAAATGTTTCCAGAAAAGATGATAGCGGAGCTTAACCGACCTTATCTTTTTCAGCACCAGCTGATTATCGATTTCATCCACTTTTGAAAGATCTTGTATCAGTGAAAATCTGACGAAAGGATTTGTGAAGTATGAGACGACTGCGATAAGGCAGAGGACAATCAAAGTAATCTGAATATAAATCATAATGAGTCGTGTAGGATAATTTGCTCTATCAAAGGAAGTATATCAGGAACGGATGCCGGAAATCTTGTGCGAGGGTTTGTGAGTCGTTTATACTTTTCTAACTCAGTGTTGAGTGGTATAATAAACGCTTAACCAGGGGTGGCGGAGTGGCCAATCGCAACAGACTGTAAATCTGTCGGGCTTTGCCCTACGGGGGTTCGAATCCCTCCCCCTGGACCCTGAAAAAAAAGAGAGCGTACGCTCTCTTTTTTTTATATAATGATTACTTTTCCCCGATCTTTGTTTTATTTTTCTTATAGTACTCCAGTATTTCGGTGAGCCAGCCGGCGCTTCTTTCAGGATCATTTCTCATATACCACTGTAGTTCAAATCCAAAGTGGCACATTTCTTCAATTTTTGTTTCTTTCGTGAAATCGTATGATTTTTCTGAAGTCATCCATAGTTCTCCAAGAAGAACGCAAAACATATCGAATGAGATATGATAATTAACATAGTCACGGACGATAGCAAGAAAAACAAATTCTTTCTTTGAATATGGATCGTTATCAATGAGAAGGTAATGAGATGTAACCTTAAATTCTGAAAGATACATGTTGAAATGAACTTTAATTCTGTCTTCATTTTGTACTGTCCAGTGTTTTTGATCAATATCCTTACCTGGTTTTTGTCCGGAAATATGCATATTGGTATTATAGATGATGAAAATGAGAGGGAGAATTACTTCTCCCCCTCAAGTTACCTTGCGATTACTTGATACTATTCACCTCTGAAAGTAGCACCAGGAGGTTTTCTTCCTGCTTTTGTACCACCTTCACTGTGGGTAGACCAATGTGCATCAGTTTGTCCTGGATTATTCCAGGAAAGATGCCCTTGATCAGGCCAGAATACGGATGTATGACCTTGCATGCTTGTAGTTCCACTAGGGGCAGGTTGTCCGTCAACCAAAGCATCCAAGTCAAAAACTCGACCACACGGAGCGACATAGATATTGGCCATTACGCCATTCCTTTCTATTCATATACGTCAAAGTTCGGAGCGAAATATCTTACTGGAAATCGCAAGGCAAGAAGTAAGATAATCAGATTTACTGAGGCATGTTACGGTAATCTGATTAGAACTTTATATATCGAACGATCTTGATATTGAATGACAGGTTTGTCAATATTACTGACAGTACTCCCTTTTTAATAACAGTAAGTATATCCTATAATAATTGACTTTTTACCTTTAATTTAATTTAATATCCCATTCTGTAGGGCCAAATATGGAATAAGCATTCTGTATGGTATGCCCTATGAACAGTGCAGAGACGTTTCGGCTACTATCTGCCGAAAGGCAGTTTATCTATAACCATCTGAATTCAAGAGAGGAGGCTATCGTGGATGATGATCGGGATAAGTCGTGTGGTGAGATGACTGTAGATGCAGTATTAAAGGCTGTTGCCAATGCTGTGGCATTACTCATTGTCATTGGTGTTATGGCCTTATGGGAGTTCGGAATAAACCCGAACAACAACTACAGCGTCTATGCAAACGGCGACACCGTGTATTCGGTCGCCGGAGTCAAGTGTGAGGATCAGAAGATCCGGTGGAACTTCCAGATGGGTGAGATGTGGTACGGCAACGATAAAAACCATGTCCGTCTCCTCGTTTGGGTACAAAATGCACCGGAAGATGAACCTTCACGAGTTCAGGAAATTGAGGTTGCAGAACGCAGCTCTCTGTATCTTGAAGGCTGTGAAGGCAAGAGTGAAGAGGTCGCGTACTTTTGGAGCATTGACCGCACAAAGCGGGAAGTGCATTTGAGAGTACGCAAATATGAAATCGCAGAATCCCGGTATTACATCATCCCAAGTATGGAAGGAGAAGGAAAATGAACAACCGCAATGCCTTCATGATCTTCGTAATCCTGCTCAGTATTCTGGTCGCTTGTGTCAGCTCAGTTGCGAACCTTGTGTCGACGCAGATTCTCCTCAGCTTGTTTTTCACCTTGTTGATCATCCTCGGTCCGCTCAAAATCGGCGAGGACAGTTTCGACCTGGTGGATAAGTACATTGATGGGATTATCGATCGAGGTACAAAGCTCCACTGGCTTTGGCATCTTGTCTACAGCGGCATGATCGGTTTGATCTGTTTCGTCGTATGGCCGGCAGTTGCCGTGTTTCTCATCGACAACGATCATCTGATGCTTCGCGAGTGGTACCAGTACTACCAGTACCTTGACCGTAACCCGTCGGGCCTCTCCTCATACCCGGTCTATGCTATGGAGTTTGGGTATCTGGCACTCGGCACATCAGTCCTTGGGTATGCCATTGAAGGCGTGATTGTCACGCTCAGTGCCTGGGCCAAAGGCAGAATGAAGCGAGGTGCCTGATGGCATGGAAGAAGGAAGAATCAGAGGAAGATCTCAACTGGGCCAGCTGTTTGAAGGCTCTGCTGGATCTCATCCGCATACTGATTTATGTTGCAATCGGCATTTGGTGGGTCGTCGAATTCATCTTCAACCCAAACAGAAACGTGAGTACGTATTTCCTGGCAGGGCACACGTACGGCATGGCCGTAAAATGCCAGGAAGAGTACCAGCGTTGGGAACTCAGGGTTGATGCGATCGAAGACAGCGCCACCGTGACCCGTCGCCAAGTAAGTCTTGATGGAAATCCGACCGGCGAAGAATCGGTTGAGATCTCCGAAAAGAACGACCTGACATTTCCCTGCAGGGACGAAGAAGTCGTTGCCGGGCTGGTCTGGTCGATCGATCCTGAGGAAGGAATTCATTTCCGTGCGCCGCGTTCATTTGAGATCTGGGAGATAGAGAAGTAGCTGAAAACGTTTGAAGCAAGATGAGCGTCCGGACGGTGCCGACAGGTACCGGAAGGACGCTTTTCTTTTAGGAAAAACTTACTTACTAACCAAAAGTATCCCAAAGGGAGTATTTCTTCCGGGGCCGACGATATATCGTCCGGAACTCCAAAGGGCAGTCGAGCCGCCACTATCCAGATTGAGTGAACTTGAGATTCCGAGAGTCTGGAGGACATGTGCCATCTCTGCAGCAGATACATTATGTACGACACCGATATATACGGTACTGCCTGTCGTGCCGATAAAACTTCTTGATCCCTTTCCTGACCGTTTCGGTTCTCCGTCACCGCCAAATACCCGATTACCGTTCAGAGTCAGAAGCGGCTGACTGGCAATGACAGAATCAACTCCTGTATCTCTGCCCCATTCCTGAGAAGCCCCCACAAACCGTCCGGAATTCCCGGAAAAAATAACGGCAGGCACTGTGCTGTATACATTATTGTCGGAGTTGAAGTAATATTTATTTTTATTCATCAAAAGAGTATCAAAAGAATTTGCTTTTCCGGCACAGCTCGGATAGGAAGCAGGGCAGAAATACGGGCCGTTGATCCCTGCAAATGCTCCGCTTCTTGCTGCATAACTTCCCAGTGAATCAACGGGACAGTTGTCACGGCAGTCACTCTCGGAGGCCGTATCAACAATCACTCTTGTGTTGTTCAGGTCTGCAGAAATAATATCGACCATATAGGTGCCGACGGAAGTTTCAACGGATTGACGGCTGTATCCTGATGAAGGCGGAACATTATTAACAGATACACTTGAAGGAATAGTGAAGGAAGATGATATCTCTGAGCGTTCCGCTATGATTGATTTGTTCAGTGATGCCAGATTTGCCTGAGCAGATGCGTAGTTAAGCTTTGAAAGGAATGTTAAAATTTCAGCGTATGATTTTTCGAACTCCGCAATTTTCTTATCGGAACTTTTTGGAGCGGTTTCTTTCAACTGAACCAGTTCCTCATATGTTTCGACTGCGGCTGAAAAGGTTTCATTTGTTTGCTCAAGTTCATTTTGAAGTTTTTCGTTTCGTACATACTGATCTTCTTGTTTCAAAGCAAAAAGATCCGAACCTACTTTTTCAAGCTGTGTTTCGAGTTCGTGAATCTTTCTATCTTTTGTTTTGATTTCGTTGTTAAACCGGGTAGTTGTCTGATAATACTGCCAGCCTCCGCTTAAAGCAAGAGTTATGATTACTACTATAAAAATAATAGGTTTGAGATTTTTCGGCAGATGTATTTTGGGTACAGAGAGTTTTAGCCGTGTCATTATGTTTTGATTATACAGACATTGTGAATGTGTACTCAAGTAAGAATGAATGATGACCTTTAGCTCCTGTGAGCTTTCTGCTATCATGAGTACATGACACTTACTGAAGTCAGTTACTACACCAGAAAATTTGCACCTGTCGGGATCATTACAGGTCTTGTTATTCTGATTTTTGTATTTGGTTTCAGGCTGCTTCTTTTGTATTTAGAAATACAATCAACTGCTCCGAAACCTGTAGCCGATACGACACCAGTTGCGACAGATCAGATCTTCGGACCTATCAAACGTCCTCAAATCACGGATGCAAAGCCGTCTTCAAACTATACGTGGGTGCTTGATACTCTGGACGGTACTCCGAATGTCGATGAAGCAACATCTGCTGCTAATGTCTATTTCGTACCTCAACAAACTGCAACGTTCGGATTTCTGGCAAAAATATATGCGATGGCAAAAGCTGCCGGAATTGATACCGATATTATCCAGCATCAGCTGCAGGATAAAACGGCAGTATTTGATGACGGAGTCAGGAAGATGTCTATTGATATCAGGACGTTCAACTTCACCTATGATTATAAGGTGACTGATGCGGACAATGTCGATACGGTAGTTGACCCGAACCTTGAATCCACGGTAGTCTCAGATGCGACGGCATTTCTGACAAATGTCGGGCGGTATCCGACGCCGCTTTCTCTCGGAGACAAAAACGTCATATATATGCGTCTGGATCCCACGACACGGGAGGTCGCAACTCTCAACAATCCGGCAGGATCCAATATGGCAGAGGTAGACTTTTTTCCCGAAGATATTGACGGGCTTCCCGTTGTAACTTCCACTTATTACAACAGTCCGAATTATGTTTTGTTTCTGACCGGAGGAGATGATAACCGACCGATACGGGCGAGAATCTCATACTTTGAAATGTCTCCGGATCAGGTCGGGCTCTATCCGCTCAGATCGGCACAACAGGCATGGGACGATCTTCAAAAAGGGAAAGGAATGGTGGTTTCGGCAGGTGCAGCAAACGGTGAAGTCAAAATCCAAAAGGTATTTATGGCATATTATGAACCGGATACATATCAGGAATATGTTCAGCCGGTATATGTCTTCTTAGGAGAAAACCGTGTTGTGGCATACGTTACAGCGGTGGCAGATGAAGCTCTTCAATAAGCCGAAAGCGGAGGATCGATATACGTCACATTATTTTTTATCCAATCAACCAGAACTCTCGTATCAAGGAACCGGTCATCACTTTTCATAACGACAATGATATAGTCATGTCCGTTGTGCCGATAAAAGCTGACAAGGTTTTCTCCGGCAGCTTCTGTGTATCCGGTTTTCAAACCTCCCAGCCCCTGAATCTCACCCAATAGCTTGTTGACGTTCGTCAGTGTATGGAAAGTATTGTAATCTACATCTGAGATGATGATTTCCTTGGTTCCGACCATTTTGCGGAGATACGGGTTTTTCAGGAGTTCACGTGCTGCGATACTCAGATCAAACGGAGTTGTTTTTTGCTGGATGTTATCAAGTCCTGCAGGATTGGTAAAGTGAGAGTTTTTCATCCCGAGTGTCTGTGCCTTATTGTTCATTTCTTCAACGAAAAAGCGGAAACCTTTTCCGTCAGCAAGGGCATAGGCAGCATCATTTCCGGAATGAACGAGTGCTCCGTACAGCAGATTTTCAACCGTAATTTTTTCTCCCGGAACAAGCCCCATGACCTGGCCTTCGATATGCGGCTGATTTACCGTCACGATGTCCTGAGCGCTATAAAGATCATTGGCAACAAGGGCGGTAATGATTTTTGTAGTTGATGCCGGGAAAAATTCAGCATGTTCATTCTTTTTATAAATGGGGGTAAATGAATCATATTCGACAATATAAACACCCGCCGCTGTCACATAGGGAGGGAAGGATTGGCTGACTTGGGGTATGGGATGGATGGTATATTGTTCCGTTGTTTTCAGTTCGGCAAACGTTTCTCTGTTGTATGCCAAAAGCTGAAAATACGGATAGTCTCCGGGATAAAAAAGGGTCAGAAATGTGGCAAACAGGAAGAAAAAATAGAATCGAAATGGCACGATTACACGGTTAAAAGTTAATAATGGCGAGATAACAGATATCTCGTTATTCTTTATTGTCCACGGAAATACCCAGTTCTGCAAGCTGTTTTTCATCAACGACGGAAGGCGCGTCCATTACTGCCGTTTTGCCGCTCGAACTCATGGGGAATGCAATTGCTTCCTTGAGAGATCGCTCGTTTTTCAAAACCATGACATGACGGTCTATCCCGAGGGCGATTCCGCCGTGCGGTGGAGTTCCGTATCTGAAGGCTTCAAGCATGTGTCCGACACTTGCTTCAGTTTCCTCTTTTGAGTAACCCATTGTTTTGTATGTTGCTTCCAAAATTTCAGGTTTATGTGCTCGGATGCTTCCCCCGCCTGCCTCAAAACCGTTACAGACAAGATCATACTGTGTTGTCATAATCCGATCAATATTCACACCCTTCATATGCCACTCGAGATGTTCGGGTAGCGGCATACTGAACGGATTGTGTGTGAACGTCCATCCGCTTTTTCCGTCTGCGACTTCTGCTTTATCCTCGGTGTCAACTTTCTTAAAGAAGGGAAAATTTATGACCCAGGCAAAAGCGAGGACTCCGTCCTTTTTCTCCTGTTCAGTTCGTAAATCAAATTTATCAGCACCGAATTGCTTCATGGCATCTGCATAATCAAATACAGGGAACGTGTCTTTCTGGAGTTTGCCTCCGACTGCTTTGACGGCATATTTGACGATACTTTCTACGGTCTGCATGACATCATCGCGGCTGACGAAACTCATCTCAAGGTCAAGCTGAGTATGCTCAAATCCGCGATCGGCTCTCAGATCTTCATCTCTGATGCAACGTGCAAACTGAAAATATCTTTCAACACCGGCGACCATCAGGAGTTGTTTGTACTGCTGAGGTGACTGCGGTAGTGCATAAAATTTCCCCGGCTGCAGTCTTGCGGGGACCAAAAAATCACGGGCCCCTTCTTTAGTGGATTTCGTAAGCATCGGAGTCTCAACTTCGGTAAATTCTTTCTCGTGCAGTGCTTCCCGAAGAGCATGAATATAATCTGATCTCAGCTTTAAGGTTTCTCCCAATCGTTTCCTTCTCAGATCAAGATAGCGGTATTTGAGACGAAGTTCTTCATCGATATCATATCCTTCCGAATCAAGCGGGATAGGCGGAGTTTGGGCTTTGTTGAGAATTTCAAATCCCTTAACTTCCATTTCAATAGTGCCTGTCGGTATATTCGGATTTATCAGACGTTCGGGTCTTTTCTTGATAAGACCTTTCACAAGGATTACTGATTCAGGGGTGAGTTCACGGAGGCTCTCATCACCGACAGCCTGGAGTTTGCCGGTCCGGTCCCGAAGATCGATAAAAATAATTTTTTTGTGATCGCGCTTGGTATCAACCCAACCATACAGTTCTACTTCTTCATCAATATGGTCAAGAGTATCAATGACTGAGAGTTGTTTCATATGAAGGGATTATACCAAAAAAGAGGTACCAGATGATAGAAAGAGATTGTCTTTATTTCTCTTCTTTCTCTCCGGCTTCGGCAGGTGCAGCTCCTTCGCCCTCAGCTCCTTCTTCACCTTCTTTTTCTGTCAGGATTTCCGGAGCTTCTGTTGTAGTCTCTGGTTCAATTTCTTCTTCGACGTGTTCGGTCACTGAAACGATAAGCATTTCAGGATCTTCATCAACTTCGTACGCGTCAGATTTGGCAAGATCGGAGACACGGATAGCGTCGCCGATTTCTTTCAAAACCGAAATATCGATCTCGATAGCATGGGGAATATTGGTCGGAAGTGCACTGACGACTACTTCCTCTACCTGAGTGAGAAGAACTCCGTTCTTTCGTTCGACAGCTTCGGATACGCCGATAAAATGCAGAGGCACACGTGCTTCAACTTTCTGTTTCAGGTTGACCTTCCGGAAGTCTACATGAAGAATTTCTTCCGTAACCGGATGATACTGGATATCCGAAACAAGGGTCGGATAATCGTTATCACCGACTTTGATGTAAATGACTGTCGTTTCACCAGCAGATTTAAAAAGATTATTAAAAACCTTTGCATCAACTGACAATGCAACGGAAGTAAAACTTTTCCCGAAAATATTTGCAGGGATCATTCCTTCTTTACGAAGTTTGCGTGTTTGTTTGCCGAACGTTTCTCGTGCTTGTGCTTCCAAGACGACTTTCTCAGCTGGTTGTGGTTGGGTCATTATTGGTTTTTAGTAAATTCTATCAGGAAAATCTTATCTGATGAAACTGAGGTATTATAGAGGATTTTATCACTCTCTGCAAGAGGAGAAAGATTATGTCGGGTCACCGAAATGTTTGACGGCACCTCAAAAGCAAACTGCAGATCATAATTCGGAGAGCCGATCTGTTTCTGCAGGATTAGCTGATATACTCCTGCTCCCTGGATAATAGTTGTCGGAAGACGGTATATGATCTCGACTTTCCGTTTTTCCTGCGGCTCAACAGTTAGGAGGAAACCGACAGTCTTGTAGGTAAAATTGGTTTCATCATATTCCTCAACCGGAGATCCGTCCACCGTTACACTTTGGATGAATGAATTCGGAGGAAGAAGAACCTGAAAATAATTTTTGTAGGTTCCCCCGGGAAACACCCCCTGATTGGAGTCATTGGAATACATAACTGAAAGCGTGTTCACTATCTTTCCCGAGGAATCAATCGAAACCTTCAGAGAAGTCGGCCGCTGGACGAAAAAATTTGCTTTGTTGACACCGAGGTTGGCGTCCAGCTGGTAAGCATAATCAGGAATACAGTGATCTGATACGGTACAGCTTGGTGACAACATACGTCCTGACCAGTACTGTTCCTCAAAAACCGATTGAAGCCCGGGGTCTTTGCTGTACAAAACCAGCTGCTTTTGATTCAGTGAATCTTTAATATTTGAAAAGAGCGCTTCCATATCGGCATCTGCCAGATGCAAAAGCATCTGATCCATTACATCGGATAAAAAGCTTTTTTTCTGTATCGATCCGGGGAAAAACTCTTCTTCGGCATATAGCTGTGCTTTCAGATAAAAATTCTCTGCGGTAATGGTATCTCGATAATCGGGAATATACAGACTGTCAACAGTACTCAAAATATTTTTCACTGCCGTTGTTGTGAGAAGCAGTCCTCCGTCAAAATCCGTTTCTCCGACTTCAATTTCCAGGAATTCCTCTGCCTGAGTGAAATTGTCGATAAAATCACCCGTAAATGCCGAATCACGAAGATACCAGAACGGTTGCTCCATAAATTTTGAAATCGGTTCGGGCGGGGCGATATGTGATGTCAACTGTCCGTCGGCATCGTACACGTCGTAGACCTGTATATCACCGATTGTGTAATTTGAAACATGAACAATAGCATATGATCCGATAAAACCACCTCCCGGCCGGAGTTCCATATTATTGGCAAATAACAGAAGATATTTTTTGTCCGTATCACGGGCAAGAAGAGTATCCAGATGAGGACCGATCGATTCATAAAAACCGAGAGACTGATCAATCTTCCTGAGTTTTTCTTTTGCGTCAGTCAGCTGTGCATTCCAGGTGGGCATCTTATTTTCCAGCAGGTCGATTTGTTCCCGGACATCAGTAACATTTGAATTCAGCCTTTCTTTTGCTTCTATGAGTTCGGTCACATCCTGATCAGACTTGTTTTTTTCAAAGATACCGTCGGCCAGCAACTTTGCATCCTGTTGAAGGTCAGATGCTTTGGACATAATGACGGATGCCGATGAGTTCAGTTGTATCAGATTCTCAAACGGCAAACCGATTGAAAAAAAGTACAAAACGGGTTTAGAAAAACTAAATAAACCTTCACCTGCAGCAAGCATTGCGCTGCCACGCTCAAGATGCGGTTCTGCGGTTTCAACATTCCCTTTAATCAACTGTTTGTAAGCGAAATAATGGGAGACAGTACTTCCGAGAAGAGGAATCATGAAAATAAATTGCGAGAAAACCAATAATGCTATACCGAATGAGACAAGTTTTCTGGGTGTAAGAAATTGTTTCCAGGAAAACGGCTTTTTTTTCGGTTTCGATTTTTTGACTTGTTCGAACGGTTGCTGATGGAAGATATGAAGAAATATATCCTCAGTCCGGGAAAAGGAAAACCAGAAAAGAGTATCGATATCTTTGTCATACTGTGCAGGACTGGTCTCAAGATTCAGTATTTTTATGTGCTGCAGTTTGTATTCATATGCAAACGAAGCATATGTCTGAGCAAGTTCATATTCATTAAACAGTATAAAAATAAACTTAGTATCAGTCAGGTTCTTTATTGACGGCAGGAGAATATCCGTGAATTGTACGAAGATACAGATATCATATTTGGAGTAATCCGTGACCGGAGTTGAAGTTGAAAATACATCCAAATTCATTTCTTTTAGCTTATTTTTAAGTTTTTTAAGAAACAGAGTGTCATGCGGAGCGACAATTAATGCTTTCTGTGATGTATCCTGTATTTCTGTTTTCAGCAACATATGATAGATTAAGACAACGGAATGAAGAGTTGGCTTGTTATAATTGTAATATGAAACAGAACATATGGAAATACGAGAGTGTCGAAAGCTTGCGTGATAAGTGGGACGGCAAGATTTCGGTATTATGCGGAGGCTGTTTTGATTTGATGCATTACGGACATTTCTCTTTTTTACGCGATGCCAAGGCAAGTGGAGATATTCTTATAATCGCTCTTGAATCGGATGAGGCGATAAATAAACGGAAACACCGTACTCCCATTCATTCCCAATTGCAGCGTGCTGAAATCCTAGCAAGTCTGGATGTAGTTGATTATGTTATACTGCTTCCTTTCTTCACCGAAGATAAGGAGTACGGTCGGATGGTTGAAGTGATCCGTCCGTCATTGGTTGCGGTTACCAAGGGAGATCCCAACATTGAGCGGAAACGAAAGCAGACGCTGGCTGTCGGGGCAGACGTTGTGGAGGTAAGTCCTTTGCTTGAAGCATTTTCAA
The DNA here is from genome assembly GCA_016700135.1 of Candidatus Roizmanbacteria bacterium. NCBI lineage: Bacteria > Candidatus Roizmaniibacteriota > Candidatus Roizmanbacteria bacterium. The sequence goes on along the minus strand of CP065004.1, from coordinate 39,649 downwards.
CTTCAAAAATTCTTAATTCGTTATAACTGTTATTAATTACTGAATTACTATGCGTTTATTTCTTGCGGCGGCTATTCCTGAAAATGTCGTATCGGAGCTTGATGCTTTGTATGACGGATTGAAACGGGATTACCATGAATTCAACTGGGTACCTCAAAAAAATTACCACGTGACGATTGCCTTTTTAGGCGAACGAAGTGAAGACAAAATGCCGTATATTATTGAAGCAATCGAGCGCTCGACGTTTGATATACAGCCGACAAGGCTTTTTGCACTTGAGACCGGGATGTTTGTTCATCAGGGAATTATTTTACGGCTTGCTTTCAGCCGGAATAAAGATTTTGAAAAGATCCGTGAGAGGACGGTCGACCTTTTCAGTATGGAGAAGGAAAATGATTTGAAAAAGAAATATATCCCGCATATGACACTGGCAAGATATAAATTGCCGTCAAAACAACAATATTTCCATCTGCGGAAAAAACTTCAGAGGTTGAACACTACAATCGAATTCCCGGTTACGGAAATCCATTTGTATAAAAGCATAACAAAGCCAACGAACCCAGAGTATGAAATTGTCCATACTTTTGAGCTCGTTGAGTGAGATAGTTATGAAATACTATCCCATGTTTCTTTGCTGACGAATTTGGTCAGTTTGACGCCGTCTTTTTCAGCTTTTACTGCATAACGAATTTGCTTGTCTCCACTTTTTGTTTCTCTTTCATAAGTTACTTTTTCAACCTGTGAAGAAGGAATAGAAACTTTTCGTCGGTTTTTTACGTCATAAAACTCAATGTCCATACTGTTCACCTCCTTTCCGAAATTAAAATGTTATTAAATTGGTAATATCGATAGCTCCCGAAATTTGCGCTACATATAGAGCGACCTGCACGCAGACGATAATCATAGTAATCATAAGAGATTTCAAAAGATCATTGCGAAAATATGCGGTATTCTGTTCCTCTTGGAGGAATACGGGTTTTGTTTCCGGGTGCTTTTTTTGGACAGCAGGTAAGGGTGTAGATTCCTTTGGCTCTGTCTGAACGGAAGTCGGTCGGATCACTTCCTGCTTTTTTTGAAGACGGTGACGCTGTGCCTCGATTTTTTGTTTTTTAGTTTTCTTAGGCATGATGACATTTAATCATATTGACAGTCCATATGCAAGAGGTTACAATGACCTTCGTCTTATGGGAACGGGGAATTACGAATGTTTATGAGAATTAAGGCTTTACAAAGCCTTAATTTTTTTATTTGAGTAGAGCACTGTTTTTTTCAGGAAACACATAAAAAAATGTATTACAATGTTCATACAGATGTAACTGTAGTCATTATTATTTGAGATATCCTTTACATGAACAAAAAAATTATATTGATTGTCGGTGCGGTAATTTATCTGGTGACCAGTTTCGGATCTTACAAATACTTCAGTGCAAATACAGTTGATACTTCTGAATATGAAGCTCCTGTCGTCGATGCAGACGGCAACGTTGTTGATACTGCCCCCAAGACTGAAGAATGTCCTCTCAACGGTAAAATGTATTCTAAAAATCAGCGTGCGAAATGGGAGAAAAGGAGACCTCTCGGTATTATGGTACAAAACAATACTGAAGCAAGACCTCAATCGGGATTGTCGAGCGCTGATATCGTCCATGAAGCAGTCGCGGAAGGCGGAATAACCCGTTTTCTTGTTATGTATTACTGCGATGAATCGAAAATTGTCGGATCGGTGCGATCGGCACGTATTTATTTTATAAGACTGCTGCAGGGATACGGCAATAACCCTCTTTACGGTCATGTCGGCGGTGCAAACACTCCGGGACCGGCAGATGCCCTGGGTGAGATCAAAAAACTCGGTTGGTTCGGATACAATGATATGGACCAGTTTGCCGTACCGTTCCCGAATTACTGGAGGGATTATGATCGTCTTCCCGGACGGGCGACTGAACACACGGTATATACAAATACATTGAAGCTCTGGGATTATGCCGCCAAAAATAGAGACCTTACAAACGTTGATGAAGATGGTGTCGCGTGGGACGAAGACTGGGAACCGTGGAATTTCCAGGATGATGCAAAAGAAGGATCGCGCGGAGATGTAGCAAAGATCAACTATGACTTCTGGGACAACAACCTGGGTTCGGCATATACAGTCCAGTGGAATTATGACGCCGTAACCAATAGCTACAAGCGTGTTAACGGCGGAGACCCTCATGTAGATAAAAATACGGAAGAACAATTAGCATCCAAAAATGTTATCGTTGCTTTTGCAAATGAAAGTGTCGCAAATGACGGCTACGAGCACGGAGAACATATGCTGTATGATGTTATCGGTTCCGATGATGCCATTATTTTCCAGAACGGTGAAGCTATAGAAGGTACGTGGAAAAAGCCGAAAGCCACCGATATGATGCGTTTTTATGACTCGAAGGGGAAGGAAATTGATCTTGTCCGCGGACAGATCTGGATTTCGATCCTTCCTTCAGGCAACAAAGTTACCTATTAAGCATTATAATTGGACTAATTAATTGAAGCGATTATGTTAGAAAATCTCATACCGTCAAAAGTACGCAGGAAAATACTTGAACTTTACTACCATAATATTGATCAAACGTATTATCTGCGAGAAATTGTGAGATTGACTGATGAAGAGGTAAACGCCGTCAAGCGCGAACTTGATATTCTCCATGAATCCAAAGTCCTTACCCGCGAACGGCGTACAAATAAAGTATTTTATGCTCTTAATAAGAATTTCCCTCTTTTTGATGAGTTCCTGAGAATATTTACCAAGCAGACGACGCTTGCTCAGCTGATTTATAAAAATATCAGCCGTCTCGGGAAGATCAAATTTATTGCCGTATCGACAAAATTTTCAAAGAAGATCGCAGTTAAAGAAGACGAAATTTATGTACTTCTCGTGGGTATTGTCGTCATTCCTGAAGTTGAAAGTATAATGCAGGCGGCAAAAAAGGACCTCGGCTGGGATATCAATTATACCGTCATGCAGGAGGATGAACTTCAGTTCAGAAAACGTAATAATGATCCTTTCATTTGGAAATTCCTGAAACAGCCGAAGATCATGCTTGTCGGCCAGGAAGAGGAACTATTGAAATAATAAGAGATTATGAAATACATAAAGTACCTTTTTATCGCACTGCTTGCCTTGCTTATCTTATGGATAGATCTTCCCCGTCCGATTCCGATCAGATTTAATGCATTCGGCCGTGAAGTAAATACCAGAATCCCGACTCTTGCGTTTACTATGCAGCTTGGAGATCGGATTATCCGAAAGGAATTTAAAACTCAGCTTGGTTTGGATTTGAAGGGAGGAAGCCATCTCGTTTTTGAAGCCGATACTTCAAAAGTTTCTTCTGCAGATCTTGAAGATGCTTTGACATCTTCACGTGATATTATTGAACGCCGTGTCAATATGTTCGGCGTATCCGAACCCGTTGTCAGGACTGTCCAGTCAGGAGAGATATATCGGATTGAAGTCGATCTCCCGGGTGTGACGGATGTCGCTCAGGCGTCGTCTCTGATCGGACAGACAGCGCAGCTTCATTTTAAGGAAAAAGGCGAGCAAACGGAAGAAGAGGCGACTCAAAGCGCGGGACTTGCATTTCTGAATCTTAGGCAGGAAACCGGACTGACTGGAAAAGACGTCACAAAGGCAACGGTCGTTTTTGATCAGCAGAACGGTCAGCCTCAGGTGCAGTTGGATTTTACGGCTGAGGGGAAAAAGAAGTTTGCAGAGATCACCAAACGCAATGTCGGCGAACCCGTAGGGATATATCTTGATGAGATACTCATATCTGCACCTGTTGTACAGCAGGAAATTCGGGACGGGAATGCGGTCATCTCCGGAAATTTCCGTGTAGAAGATGCCAAACAACTTGCAACTGCAATCAATTCAGGCGCGCTTCCTCTTCCGATCAAACTCGTTGAACAGAGGAGCATCGGTCCGTCGCTCGGAGCGGTAGAAGTCCAGAGAAGTGTTATTGCCGGGATCGTCGGACTGGGAATGGTGCTTACTTTCATGATAGCCTATTACGGCAGGCTCGGAGTTATTGCCGGGATCGGGCTTATTATCTACGGCCTTATCACCTTTGCGATTTTCCGTGCTATTCCGATCGTTCTGACGCTTCCGGGAGTAGCCGGTTTTCTTCTTTCGATCGGTATGGCAGTTGATTCGAATATTCTTATTTTTGAGAGAATCAAGGAAGAGCAGCGAAAGGGAAAATCATTTGAAGCAGCTATCCGAATCGGATTCGGTCGTGCAATTGACGCTATTAAAGATGCCAATGTCACCACATTGCTGGTAGCCTTTATTCTCTTTAATCCGTTGAATTGGGAATTTCTTCCGCAGTTCGGTTTAGTGAGGGGATTTGCTTTGACTCTTGCCGTCGGAGTTGCGACGAGCCTATTTACCGGTGTAGTCATCACAAATAGACTTATTAAAACCTTTTATACGTATAAATAGACTATGTTCGATTTTATTAAATACTGGAAAATATATGCTGCAGTATCGGCAACAGTCATTCTGCTCGGGCTGTTTTCGATTTGGAAATGGGGGTACGTGTACTCTATCGATTTTGTAGGCGGCACCAATCTGGAGTATCAATTCAATCCGGGAGTGACGAAACAGCAGGTAGAGGAAGTATTGGAGCAATCAGATGTGGAAATAGTGACCCTCGAACAGCGCACGGATAATACTTTTTTTATCAGACTGTCTGCAATAGACGAACAGAAAGAAGACTCTCTCCGTCAGGTTTTGCAAAACAGTCTGGAAAGTGAAATTACGGTTATCCGTACCGAAACGGTCGGACCGACCATCGGTGCTGAAACATTGAGAAAAACCGCAATTGCTGCAGGGATTGCCGTTGTCGGAATCCTACTTTACATTGCCTGGGCGTTTAGGAATGTTAATTTTGCACTTGCAGCAATTACTGCATTGCTTCACGACGTACTTGTCGTTGTCGGCACATACTCAATCATTTCACACTTTTTCGGAGCGGAGCTTGACACGTTGTTTGTCACGGCTCTTTTGACAACCATGTCATTTTCAGTTCATGATACGATTGTCGTTTTTGATCAGATCAGAGAATACCGGAAGAAGCATGGTGTAGGGCATATTGAAGAATTTGCAAATAAAGCACTGACTGACACGATGGTTCGCTCGCTGAATAATTCGTTTACTATCATGTTTATGCTCCTTGCCCTTGTCCTTTTGGGCGGAGTTACGGTCCGGTATTTTGCAGTTGCGCTTCTTATCGGGACTATTACCGGTACTTATTCATCTCCTTTTGTTGCAACTCCGGTTGCAGTCTGGCTTGAGAAGCGAAGGCTGAGCAAGTAATCATGAAAATCCAATCCTTCTCTCTCGGGCAGATGCAGGCGAATTGTTACCTTCTTGAAGAAGAGGGGAAAGCACTTCTTATCGACCCTGCCGATTCCGCCGATTTTATTCTTGAACAAATACAAAGGCAAAATCTTGAACTTATCGGAATCATTGCCACACACGGGCATTTTGATCATGTTATGGCAGTGGGGGAAATACAGATGTCGTATCCACATCTGTCACTTCACATAAACAAAAAAGACACATTCCTTCTTGAACGGCTTCCGGAAACAGCCAGGCATTTTTTAGGATTTGATCCGACAGTTGTTCCTGTCAGGCTTACTGCTGATCTTCCTGAGGGAGCATTTAATATCGATGATTTCAGTTTTGAGGTGATACACACCCCGGGTCATACGCCCGGGAGTATCTGTCTGTACTTCCAAAATCAGGGATTGTTGTTTAGCGGTGATACTTTGTTTCAAAACAGTATCGGGAGATATGACTTTTCATATAGTGACAAAGATGAACTGAAAAAATCACTTAAAAAAATACTGAAGCTACCCGTAGAAACAAGAATATTTCCGGGGCATGGGGAAGAAACACTCGTGGATTATGAAAAAGGAATTATTGATCTGTATTTTTGAGTTCCCGCAGGCGAGCAAGAAGTGCTTCGCGTTCATTTGGTATCTTTTCATCATCTACTTCCTCAAAAATCTGATCCATAATGTCTCCGATCTTCGGTCCGGGTTTGATCCCTAAAACTTCCATCACATCATGACCTGTGATTTTCAGGTCATGTACTGTGAAAGGGACATTCTGAACTTCTACAAGACGCTTTTTAAAAAGTTCTGTCCGCCAGGAAGTTTCTTTGGAACCTGAACCGAGCCGGTCTCCGGTTCGCAGAGCAAGCATATCATCGATGTTCTCAACTCCGATCTGCCTGATAAATCTTCTGATAGCCTTATCAGTCTGCTCTTCCGTGACAGTAAATTGATGGTGCCGCACAAGGAGAACCAGTTTTTTCTTTTGATCCTTAGAAAGCTTAAATCGGTCCGCAATCTCCGCTGCCATTTTTTCTCCGACTACTTCATGATTATAAAAGGTGATAATCTCCGTTTTCGGATCTTTACGATATGTTTCGGCCTTGCCGATATCGTGAATCAGTGTCGCAAAGCGTGTTATGACATCATCCGATGGACAATTCCGCAGTGATTCGACAAGATGAGTTCCCACGTCATAAATGTGATGCCTCTCAGGGCTTTTTTGATCAACATCGAAGTTTTTCTCAACCTCGGGAAGAATATGCTTCAGTATTCCCGTAGAGCGAAGAAGCAGTATCCCTTCTGCGGAGTGAGAAGATACAAGCAGTTTGAAAAATTCATCCCGGATACGTTCTCCTGAAATCTGATTTATTTTTTCTGCATTTTTCAGTATTGACTTCAATGTATGTTCTTCAATCTCAAATCCGAGCTGAGCTGCCTGACGTACTGCTCTCATAAGTCTCAATGCATCTTCTCCGAACCGGATGTCAGGATCACCGACTGCACGAATTACTTTTGCCTTAATATCGTTTTGACCGTTGTAAGGATCTACTGTTTGTGCTCCGTCGTATGCGATTGCATTGATAGTAAAATCACGACGGGCTAAATCATCAGTAATAGTGTCTGACCAGGTCACTTCGTCGGGGTGGCGTGCGTTTGTGTATCCCGACTCTTTTCTGTAAGTTGTGACTTCAAATATGTGTTGGGTATCATCCATTTCTATCGGAATCCCAACGGTTCCGAATGTATTATTGTAGAAACTGTGCGGGAACATCTTCCGGATTTCTTCAGGCTTAGCATTTGTTGTGAAATCCCAGTCTGAGACGGGAACATCCATCAAAAGTCCGCGTACCGTTCCCCCGACAATAAATATTTCAAAATTTTGATCACGGAATTTCTTCATGAAGTCTGTGATTTTCTCGGGGAGGTGTAGCATGGGATTATTATACTTCATTGCGTTATCAAACTCTTGAGGATGTCAATATTTTCTTTATCAGGCCCCTTACTGTCAAAGCCAGGTGTCTCAATAATAAATGGGATATGACAGGTTTTCGGGTGATTCAGAAAATTCTTAAAAACATCACGTCCGACAAATCCTTCCCCAATATTTTCATGACGGTCACGCAGGTCATTGAGCTTATCACGGCTGTCATTCATGTGGATGACTTCAAGTTTATTGAGCCCGATCTTTTTTTCAAAATCGTCAAGGAAAGATTCAAACTGTTCCATGCTCACGAGATCATATCCTGCTGCATGGAGATGACAGGTATCAAGACAGATTCTTACACGAGGGTCATTGACATCTTCAACTATTTCTGCAAGCTGATCAATTGTTTGTCCGATTTTTCTGTTGCCGGCATTCTCCAAAATAAGTAGGGTATTATCAGGAGTTTCAGACAGGACTTTTTTAATGTTTTTTAGGAGAGTCGGGTAGTATTGTTCATCCCGGCAGCTAACGGTTTTATCTTTATTCTTAAAAGATCCCGTGTGCACGATGCTTCCCACAACTTCAAGGCGTGCAGCAAGCTCAAGTTCATGAGTAAGAGCTGCAACTGATTTTTGTCCGGTGATGCCGGGATCAGCAAGATTGACCAGATATAAAGCATGAAAGTATACAGGACGTATCTTAAGCTCGTTTTTCAGTGCGGTGAACTTCTCAGTTGTTTTTTTGTCAACCTGAGCCGGACTCCACGTGAAAGGAGAACTGGAAAATATTTGAAGACAATTCCCTCCTTTGGTATTAATGCTCTCAAGCGCCTTATGATAACCTCCTGATGTTGACTGATGTGCACCGATTCGCTGTTTCATACTGATGTGAATTGATATATTGCTTTCTAATATGGCTCCTTTATAATGAGAAATTGTTATCTATCTTTTTATGATAAATCTCCTTAAAAAGTATAAAAACTTTATTATACTCGCATCAATGTTTTTTTTCGGCCTGTTTATTGGGGTCTTAGGCTTTAGAATCTACACAATTACTGAAGAAAAATCACACATATTTTCTTCGATTTTACATGATCCGACAAGTGGAGTATTCACGAATCCGATACTTGATTGTGAATTTTTTCAAAATGATGAATTCACGTCGTTTCGTAAACTGGAATACAAAATTAATGATTTAATAGAGGAAGAGGAGAAAAATGAAAACGTTGATAGGGTTTCCGTCTATTTCCGGGATATGAATACCGGTGCGTGGGTGGGAGTGAACGAGAAGGAAGCTTTCTCTCCTGCGAGTCTTCTAAAGGTACCCGTAATGATGGTTTATTATAAACTTGCAGAGAAAGATCCGACTCTTTTATCAAAGGATTTGGAATTTCATTCGGATGACTTTGCATCTGTTAGCCTTACCCAGAATATAGTCCCTACGGAAACCTTATTGGAGAATCAGAAGTATAAAGTATCTGACCTGATTTCACGTATGATCATCAACTCTGATAATCAATCACAATTCCTATTAATCAGTCAGTTACCACAATCTGATATGGATATGGTATATGTAGATTTGGGAATTACTATTCCTGGTGTACGTAGTACCGAAGATTTTATGACGGTGAAGGAGTATGCTTCATTTTTCCGGATTTTGTATAATGCCACTTACCTTACAAGAGAGTATTCAGAGCAGGCGCTAAGTATCCTTTCTAAAGTCGAATATACTAGTGCTCTTCGTGCGGGGATTCCCGACGATATTATTCTTGCTCATAAGTTCGGAGAAAGAGGATACACGACTGAAGACGGAAGAGCGACACAACAACTCCATGATTGCGGAATCGTTTATTATCCAGAGCGTCCGTATTTGCTCTGTGTCATGACAAGCGGCGAAGATCTTACGAGGTTGAGTGCGACAATTAAGAAAGTATCTGAACTTGTATATCAAGAAGTCGATTCTCTGCCTGCAAAATAATATCTGCTTGACATGTATTAGCAGAGTTGCTATATTAATGCTAATAATGAAGAAATATATAGGATACTGATATCCTGTATTGTTTGTTCTGTCTTTGAAAATCATCGGAAGATAGAAGTTATAGCAATTTTCTTCGTTAATCGCTAGTTGTATACCAACATGGATGAACTAACACAACGTCAAATTGATATTCTGACGGCAATTATTAAAGAGCATACCGAAACCGGACAGGCAGTTGGTTCGGAGATTATCGAAAAGAAATATAAACTGGGAGTATCTCCGGCAACGATCCGTAATGAAATGGTTGCATTGGAAAAAAAAGCCTACCTGCAGAAAACTCATTTTTCTTCCGGCAGACTCCCTTCTCCTAAGGGTTATCGTTTTTATATCAACAACGTCATGCGTGAAAAGGAGTTGTCAACTGTAGACGAGGTGGCATATAAACACAGTATCTGGGATGAAAGACAAAAAAAACATCGTGTCCTGTCCCAAGCAGCGCGTGTGTTGGCACAGCGGACTGGCCTCCTCTCACTTGTGGCTACCAACTCCGGTGACTTGTATTATGCGGGTATCGGTCACATTTTGGAGCAGGATGAATTCCTCAATCTGGATGTCTCAAAAACTCTTTTTAACAGACTGGATGAAATCAATTTCTGGGAAGAGATTTTAAGACAAGCTTTGGTAATAGATCAGGATCTGCTTTTTATCCTGGGGCCGGAGGATTTCAGAGATCCTGTTTTTGACAATTGTGCCAGTATTTTCGGCGATTTTGAGACTCCGACTACTAGGGGTATTATCGGTATCGTCGGTCCCAAGCATTTACATTATGATACTATTGTTCCTCAGGTTCGTTTTTTTTCGCACCTTATTGAGGACATCATAAAAGAGTATTCGGAGTAATTACCTATTTTGATGAGAACTATGTCAAAAAAACAGAAACAGGAGAAGCATCCCGTTCAGGAAGAATCAGTACAGGATGAACAAACGCAAAACGATGAACTGAGCCAGGAAGTTGAACAGTACAAAAATTTATATTTACGTGCGCTTGCGGATTACAAAAATCTGGAGCATCGGATGAATCAGGAGAGGCAGAGGATGAGGGTATCACTCAAAAAAGATATCATTTATACACTTCTTCCCGTTCTTGACAACCTGAATCAGGCGGAAGTGTTCAATCAGGATCCCGGACTGAAGATGATAAGCGGCTCATTCAAAAAGGCACTTGAAGAGTTGGGTGTGAAAGAGCTGGATCTTATGGGAACTGAATATAACCCTGAAACGGCAGAAGTTGTAGATGTGATAGAAGGAAAAGAAGATAATATCGTGATTGATATCTTACAGAAAGCATATCAACTGGACGGACAGATCATAAGACCGGGCAAAGTACGGGTCAGTAAAAAATCATAAGCAATCTGTATTAATAATTTCATTTTAAACGTATGTCAAAAACAATCGGAATAGATTTAGGAACAACAAACTCAGCGGTTGCCGTCATGGAGGCAGGCAAACCGAAAATTATTTATTCTCAGGAAGGTCGTAACGTCATTCCTTCAGTTGTAGATCCGACTAAACGAATCGTCGGAGACGTGGCAAAACGACAGCTTGTACTCAACCCGACAAAAACCATTTATTCAATTAAACGATTGATGGGTCGCAGAATTGACGATAAGGCTGTTAAAAAAGAGCAGGATTTTCTTCCGTATAAAATCGTGGAAGGAGCTGAGGGGCGTGTTGCTGTGGAAGTGGAAGGGAAAAAATATACACCTGAAGAAGTGTCAGCCATGATTTTGAAGAAAATCAAAGAAGATGCTGAGGCGTATCTCGGAGAAAAAGTGGAGAAAGCCGTAATTACCGTTCCCGCATATTTTGATGATTCTCAAAGACAGGCAACGAAACAGGCAGGACAGATCGCAGGACTGGAAGTCGAGCGTATTCTGAATGAGCCGACTGCAGCGGCACTTGCTTACGGATTGGAAAAATCTCACGCACATACAATTGCTGTTTATGATTTGGGTGGCGGTACGTTTGATATCACTATCCTAGAGCTTGGTGACGGTGTATTTGAGGTAAAAGCTACAAACGGAGATACTCATCTCGGCGGTGACGATTTTGATCAGGCGCTTATCAACTACATTGCTGATGAATTCAAGAAAGAACATGGTGTAGACCTTCGTAAAGATACCCAAGCATTGCAGAGATTAAAAGAAGCAGCAGAAAAGGCTAAGATTGAGCTTTCCTCATCACAGGAAGCGGAGATAAACCTTCCTTACGTTACGGTACAGGACAATCAGCCGCTGCATCTTGTCCAGAAGATCACCCGTGCAAAGTTTGAATCGCTTGTAGATGAACTGATCCAGCAAAGTTTTGGACCGGTGCGTGATGCATTAAAAGATGCAGGCATCGAAGCAAAAGACGTCAATGAAGTTATCATGGTCGGAGGTATGACCCGAATGCCGAAAATTATTGAGGAAGTCAAAAAGTTTTTCGGAAAAGATCCCAACAGATCAGTCAATCCTGATGAAGTCGTCGCAATCGGCGCCGCAATTCAGGCAGGAATTCTGACAGGAGAGGCAAAAGATGTTGTCCTTCTTGATGTGACTCCCCTTACTCTCGGTGTTGAAACATTGGGAGGAGTGATGACGCCTCTTATTGAACGGAATACCACGGTCCCGACTTCAAAATCGGAAGTATTCTCAACCGCACAGGACAATCAAACCCAGACGCAGATTCACGTGCTCCAGGGCGAACGCCCGATGGCACGGGACAATAAATCTCTCGGTACATTTACTTTGGACGGTATTCCGCCGGCCCCGCGGGGAGTGCCGCAGATAGAAGTTACGTTTGATCTTGATGCGAACGGCCTTTTGACGGTCACCGCAAAAGATAAAGCAACCGGGAAATCTCAAAGTATTACCATTAAAGGCGGTACCGGACTTTCCGAAGAAGAAATTGAAAAGATGAAGAAAGCGGCTGAAGAACATGCTGAGGAAGATAAAAAGGCAAAAGAAAAAGTTGAGGCAAGAAACAAGGCCGAACATCTGATTTACACTGCAGAAAAAGCCGTGAAAGATGCCGGTGACAAACTTGACGCAAAAATCAAAGATCAGGTTGAAACACAGGTCAAAGAACTGAAAGATCTTGTTGCGAAAGAAGAGTCTTCTGCAGAAGAGATCGACAAAAAGGCGGAAGAACTTTCGACTTCTCTGCAGCAGATCGGTCAGGCAGCATATCAAAGTCAGTCTCAGGAGGCCGGTACATCAGAAAAAAAAGATGAAAGCAAGAAAGATGACGAAAAGAAAGGTGATGTTGAAGAGGGAGAAGTGGTAGAATAAGACAGAATTGAAACAACCTGAGGGGCGAAAACGCGTTTTCGCCCCTCATTTATTTGTATATCTATGAAAGATTATTACGAAACTCTTGGTATATCCAAAAACGCTACACAAAAAGAAATAAAATCCGCTTATCGTAAGCTTGCATTGAAGTGGCATCCTGACCGGAATAAAGAACCTGATGCTGAAAAAAAATTCAAAGAGATCAATCAGGCATACGGAGTCCTGTCTGATGAAAAAAAGCGTCAGATGTATGATCAGATGGGTCATCAGGCTTATACTTCAGGCGGAGCCAGGGCATCAGGAGGTCCGGGAGGACAGGGACCGTTCGGTGGTCAGTATTACTATACCAATATGGGAGGTCAGGGATTTGATTTTGATTTCGGCGGAATGGATCCGTTTGATATTTTTGAGCAGTTTTTCGGAGCTCGGTCTCCTTACGGCTCACAGCGACAGACACGATCAGTTTATCAGATGAACTTGAGTTTTGATGAAGCTGTCAAAGGTGTCACAAAGTCGACGGTCATAAACGGGAAAGAACATAAAATCAAAGTTCCCGCAGGTGTCGATTCGGGTTCAAGAATTCGATTTTCGGAGTTTGATGTCGTTGTTGAAGTGAAGCCGGATCCCCGTTTCAAGCGACAGGGTCAGGATATCATAACCGAACAGGAAATCTCATTCCCTCAGGCAACGCTCGGTGATGTTGTCACCATAAAAACAATCGACGATGAAGTGAAACTGAAAATCAAACCAGGGACACAGTCAGGAATGACCGTGCGCCTCCGTGAAAAAGGCATGCCTTATCCCAACTCCAAGCAACGCGGTGATCACTACGTCGTATACAAAATCAAAACTCCGACAAAACTCTCGGGGAAAGCAAAAAAACTTATTGAAGAACTCAAGAGTGAGTTATAACTCCTTATGAACATAAAAACGCACGGAGATCATATCTCTTTATATAAACAGTACATTTCTTACGTACATGCAGTTCATGAATACCTGCAATCAAAAGGATATCTACAGCTTGATTTGCCGGTCCTCTCGCCGGCACTTATCCCTGAAAGCTATCTTGAAGTGTTTGAGACAGAGTTCAGATATATGGATCGCAAAGAAAAACTGTATCTGACTCCGTCTCCCGAACTTTTTATCAAACGGCTTCTTGCTGAAGGTATTGGGGATTGTTACTATCTCGGCAGTTCTTTCAGAAACAGTGAACCGAACTCTCCGAAACACCTTCCGGAGTTTACGATGCTGGAACTCTATAAAGTCCGTGAAACCTACAAATATATGGCAAAAGAAGTCTTGGAAATGCTTAGATTTGTGTCCAGAAAACTTCACGGTTCGACACATATAACTTATAATGGAAAACGGATTTCACTTGATTCCTGGGAAGGACTGACTGTCGCTGAAGCGTTTCAGAAATACGCATCGGTTTCTGAGTCAGAGCTTTTTGATACGAAAGCATTTTTAAAGAAGGCAGCGGGAAAAGGATATGTAGTCAATGGATTTTCTTATGAAGATGTCTGGTCTCAAATGTACACTCAGGAAATTGAACAGCATCTCGGTACAAACGGACATCCTACCGTATTGTATGATTACCCGGTTTGTTTTGCGGCACTTTCGACCCCCAACCCTGACGGAAAAACCGCTCAAAGATTTGAATTTTATATAGAAGGAGTCGAACTCGGCAACTGTTATTCGGAACTGACTGACACTGATTTACAGGACAAACGTCTTTCCGATGAATATGAAGAACGGAAAAAGTCTGGTAAAATAGATCATCCGATTGACCGCGGATTTGTTGATGCATTGCGAAAAGGACTTCCAGTCAGCACAGGTATAGCAATCGGCGTCGAAAGACTGGGAATGGTTTTGTTGGATGCACAATCCATCGAAGATCTGAAATTAATCACAATTTCTTAAATTATTAGCATTTTTTTCAATTTATGGCAGTACAGGCAGGTAATCTTAAAAAAGGCGAGTTTATTATGTATCAGGGCGATATTTGGCAGGTACAGAAGACGGAATTTTATTCTCCCGGCAAAGGTTCGGCTTTGATGAGAACCAAAATAAAGAATGTATCATCGGGAAAAACAATTGACTATACGTTCAAATCAAATGAATTTGTTGAAACCGTCGAGGTCAACAGTATCGAAATGCAGTATCTATATAAAGATGCTGAGAATGCTATTTTTATGGATCAGCAGTCATATAATCAATATGAGGTCCCGCTTGATATGGTCGGGGATATCATTCAGTTTTTTAAAGAAGGCGAAACAATGTATGTATACATGCAGGATGAAAAACCTTTGAGTGTTCGGCCTCCGGCCAGTGTGACGCTCAAAATAACGCAGACTGATGATGCTGCCCGAGGTGATACAGTCGGTAATGCGAAAAAAGAGGCAGAGGTTGAAACAGGTGCAAAAGTGATGGTTCCCCTCTTTATCAAACAGGGAGAGATTATCACTATCAATCCTGAAACGGGCGAGTATACCGGCCGCGCATCTCAGTGATAAGATTTTTTATAATCAGGTAAGTATCGAAGCGGGGTTTTCCCCCGCAGTGTTAATTTGAACCAATTACTATCTTCATGATCACCGTCGGGAAACTTCTCAGAAAAGCAAGAGAACAGAAAAACATCACGCTTAAGCAGGCTGAAAAAGACACCCGTATTCGTGAACGATACTTAAGTGCAATAGAACGGGAAAACTGGGCAGCATTCACTTCCCGCGTCTACATCACGGGAGTAATCAAATCATATGCTTCATACCTGGATATTGATCCGGAAAAGGCAATGGCATACTTCCGTCGTGATTATGAAAAGAAAGAAGATGTCACTTTCAAAAAAAAACTTCCCTCGCTGCAGCTCCTTCCCGAGACGAAAAAGCTGCTTTTTGTGATTCTGGGAGCTGTTTTTGTTTTTTTTGCCGTATATTTCGGATATCAGTTTGATCAATATCTTTCTCCTCCGGGAGTTGAGATCGTATCGCCGAAAGAAAACGTTTTTCGAAATGTTCAGAAAATTACCATTATCGGCAAAACCGAGCCTGAGTCAACAGTATCTATCTACAATGAGGAACTGTTTCCAGATGATCACGGGTTATTCAGATATGAATTTCCTTTGAAAAAAGGGCTTAATACGCTTCAGATAGAAGTTACGGGTCCAAACGGTAAAAAAACGCTGCATGTAGAAGAATATATGCTTGAATGATCAAAGAATCATCTGATATAGTTCTTTAACGGTCCGGGCAGTAAGAGAAGATACAGGTTGTGAAAACTTCAGACGTTTTGCTTCATTTAGAATCTTTTCCTGACCGTAAATTTTTCTGATTTCTCCCAAAAGTCCGACTTCTCCCGTGAAAATACTTGAACCGGAAAGAGGTACATTCTTCACAGATGAAATAATGGAAGCCACAATCCCCAAATCGGCAGCCGGAGATTTCACATCAACACCGCCGATGACATTTATGTAGATGTCATATTTGCTTAAATTCAGTTTCAGGTGTTTCTCAATCACGGCAAGCAGAAGCAGAACTTTGTTGTAATCAACCCCCTTGACCACACGGCGAGGCATCGGCAAAAATGAAGTTGATGCAAGAGTCTGTATCTCAAAAAAGAGAGGACGTTTCCCTTCCATAATACCCACGAGTGCTTTTCCCGGGACGTGAAGTTTCTTATCTTCATCCACAAATGCCAGCGGATTGTTTACTTCTGACAATCCGTCTCCTTTCATTTCGAAAATTCCGATCTCATCTGTCGATCCGAACCGGTTTTTCTGTGCTCGAAGTACGCGGAAATTGGAGATTTTTTCTCCTTCAAAGTTCAGCACGGCATCGACCATGTGTTCAAGAGTCTTGGGGCCGGCAACATCGCCTTCTTTGGTGACGTGCCCGACAATAATGATCGGAATACCGGACTGCTTGGCAAGCCGGATCAGTGCAGCGCTTGCCTCACGAAGCTGAGAAACACTTCCAGGTGGCGATTCAACATTTTTTGTATAAATAGTTTGGACGGAATCAATTACGATTACATCCGGTTTGGCTGCTAAATCTTCAACTCCTTTTACGATCGACTCAACTTGAAGGGTATCGGAAAAAACAAACGATGACACGTCCATTTCCAGCCGGTCAGCACGTTCTTTTACCTGTTCGGCTGATTCTTCTCCTGAAATATACAGAGTGGTGAGATTTTTCAAACTTTGCAGAAGCAGTGTCGATTTTCCCACTCCGGGTTCTCCTGTCAGAAGAATAACCGCACCTCTAACAATTCCGCCTCCGAGTACCCGATCAAGTTCGAAAAGTCCTGTCGGTTTACGGTTTTTATCCAAAGCTCTGATATCTTTGAAGGCTGTTGTGGCAAATGATTCGACTTTTTTTGACCTCCCGGTCGTGGTTTCTTTTAATTCTTTGAAAGTATTCCATTCCTGACACGAGGGGCAGCGTCCCATCCAGGCCGCAGCTCCTTCACCGCAGTTTGTACAAACGTATTGTGCCATGGGTATATTGTACCTGAATAAAGCGCGTTCTTTCATTGAATTTCACGGTTTTTCTGTTAGAATTAGCTTTATGGTAATAGTAAAAAGTGAATTTGCATTAGCATTAAACCAAGTCGCTTCTGAGCGCGGAATAAGTGTTGACGATGTTATCGAGTCAATGGAAGCAGCCATTATGGCCGCATTCCGCAAGGAACATCCTGAGTTTTTTTCGGATGATCCTGAAGAAGACAACGGTATATCAGTAAAAATCGATATTAATACGGGTGAGACCCATATCATGCGTGAAGAAGAAGATATTACCCCTCCGGGATTCGGAAGAATCGCCGCCCAAACTGCCCGTCAGGTGATTATTCAAAAAATCCGTGAAGCTGAAAAGAAAACAGTCATTTCTCATTATCAGGATCAGGTCGGTACTATAATCCGCGGTCGTGTAATCCGACGTGATATGAGCAATGTTTATATAGATCTCGGTAAGGCCGAAGGAGTTCTGCCGCGGGAAGAACAAATCCGCAACGAAACATATATTGTCAACAACCGATATGTCTTTTATCTGAAAGAAATCGGCACTTCAAAAGCAGGATATTCACGAATTGTCCTTTCAAGAACAGCCCCGGAACTTATTTCCGAACTGTTCAAAAGAGAAGTTCCGGAAATAAACAGCGGCACAGTAGAAATAAAAAGTGTTGTCCGGGAACCGGGTGAACGCGCAAAGATTGCCGTATTCAGCAGTCAGAGCGGTGTCGATCCGGTCGGTGCATGTGTCGGACAAAAAGGAGTACGGGTGCAGACAGTCACTGATGAACTCAACGGGAAAGAAAAAATTGATATTATTCAGTGGAATGAAGATAATAAAGTTTTCATTATCAGCGCCTTATCTCCTGCACAAGTTATCTCAGTCGAAATTGATGAAAAGGAACATCGTGCTAAGGTCACCGTAAATGAAGAACAGGCCCCTCTTGCTATCGGAAAAGGAGGCGTCAACGTAAATCTGGCAGCACGCCTTACGGGTTATGATATTGACATAGTACAAATACCGTCAGAAAAGGACGAAAAGAAAGCCGAAGCAGCTGAAGAAAAACAGCCGGAAGCTTCTGAAAGTGTAGAATCAGAACAGGGAGAGGAAGCAACTGCAGAGCAGTCCGCAGAAACGGAAGCTGCAAAAACGGAACATTCTGAAGAAACTGAAGAAGCTGATGCATCCGAAGAGAAAAGTAAAAAATAATATTTTGCTGTTTCTTCCTTCATAGTTGTAAAACGATACGTTACTAGTTACACATACTTATATGGTACGACCGCCGATTGTCACAATACTCGGACATGTGGATCACGGAAAAACAACACTTCTTGATACCATAAGAAAAAGCCGCATAGCTGCCAAAGAACATGGCGGTATCACGCAACGTATCGGAGGTTATGAAATCCATACCGGTATAAAAGGGTATGAAACGGACAAAATTACTTTCATTGATACCCCCGGACACGAAGCCTTTTCAAAACTGCGTTCCAGAGGTGCAAATGTTGCGGATATTGCAATTCTGATCATTGACTCAACCGATTCCGTCATGCCTCAAACGATCGAATCAATCGCGCATATCAAAAGTGCAGGTATTCCGTATATCATCGCCCTCAATAAATCAGATCTTCCGACTGCAAATCCGAAACGGGTGCAGAGAGATCTTCTGAAACATGAAGTGATTACCGAAGAAATGGGAGGAGATATTGTCGCTTTGCCGATTTCAGCAAAAAGCGGAGACGGCGTACCCGAACTTCTTGAGTCGATCCTGCTTATTGCATCCGACCTGAAGCTTGCCTATAAAAAAGAAAATCCTGCATCTGCATATATTGTTGAAACAAAAAAAGATCAGCGGGGTGTCGTTGTAAGCGCCATCATTAAAGACGGTATGCTGAAAGTGGGCGACGACGTATACACAAATCAGGGCAAAGTCCGTGTCAGATCACTTATCAATGATCTCGGGAAAACACTGCGTGAAGTCGAGCCTTCTACTCCGTTTGAGCTCTTAGGATTCTCAGAAATGCCTGAGGTCGGGACATTTATCACATCGGAAGAACAGAAAATTAAGGAACAGGAAAAGCAGGCAACAGGGCCGCAACGTGCCGATTTTGATGCATTTTTAAGCGGTGAAGCACCGACAAAAAAGCTTTCAGTCGTGCTGAAAGCGGATTCACAAGGATCTCTTGAGGCAATCACCAATGCGTTGAGTAAGAATGAAAATATTGAAGTAAGGCTGAATGCGGTCGGGGATATCCACAGATCTGATATTTTCTTGGCAAAAACGACCAAATCAATTGTCATCGGATTCTCAGTACATTCAGACAATGAAGTAAAAGAGCTTGCCAGACAAGAAAAAGTTATTATTAAAACCTACAATATCATTTATGAACTGCTGGAAGAACTTGAAGAAGTAAGTGCCTTATTGATGGAAAAGGAACAGCAGGAAAAGAATTTGAAAGCACAGGCAAAAGTACTGGCAACATTCATAATTGAAGGGGAGACCATCTTCGGATCTCTTATTACTAAGGGAAAAGTGAATATTGGTGATCCCGCTGAAATCTACCGCGGTGACAATCTTATAGGAAAAAGCCGCCTTATCTCCCTCAAGATCAGGGCTAAATCTGTCCAGGAGGTCAAGAAAGACCAGGAGTGCGGAATGCAATTTTCACCTGCACTTGACATAAAGGTTGGTGATATGATAAAATTTATCCTATAATATTTTTATACGGATATGATGCCCACCAATCAGCAGCCGGAAGATGCTGCAAAAACAATCGGACAAATAAAGGAAGTCATTGCAAAAAATGACTCAGGTATCATTGTGCTTCCTACCAAACCCACCTCAGACGCCATTGCAGCGGGAACCGCTCTTTATATGGCTCTTACCAAAATGGGGAAAAATGTGACTCTTGTTGCTTCGGCAGTCCCGGAGAGTGATTTGGTCGGAGTTGATAAAATCAAAACTGAGCTGAATACGGGCGGAGACAATCTTGTGATTTCATTCCCGTATGAAGAAGGTGCAATCGATAAGGTCGACTATAATATCAAAAATGAACGGTTCAATCTGGTTATTATCCCCCGTGAAGGACATGAAAAACTTGAACCGAAAGATGTCCAATTCTCTTATAGCGGAGGGAAAATCGAATTTATTATCACAATAGACACTCCGAATTTGAATGCAATCGGTGATTTGTACCAGAAAAATCAGCGTGACTTTGAAGGACAGACCATCATCAATATCGACAGACATCTGATCAACAATTCATACGGAATGATCAATTATGTCATTAAAACAAGTTCTTCTACATCTGAGCTTGTATTGAAAGTAATCGACGGAATAAAAGCACAGCTTGACAAAGATATCGCAACCAATCTGTATGCAGGAGTTGTGGCAGCAACCAACAACTTTACCGCATATTCAGTCAATGCAGATACGTTTGAAGCAGTAGCAACATTACTTCGTGCAGGAGCAGTAAAGAAACCGATGGTACCGACACAGAGTCAATTTACCCGTCCGCAACAGCAACCGATGCCTATGGTACCCGGTATGGGCCAGAGACCCTCATTCCCGCAGATGAATCCGTTCCAGAATTTCGGACAACAGCAACAGCAGCCGATGCAGAAACCAGTACAGCCTCAGCAAATGCCGCAAAGACCTGATGAAAAACAACAGCGCCAGCTTGAAGAGGTCGAAAAAGCTCCTCAGTCTCAGGAAGGTCAAAGGAACATTGTAGAGGAAAATGATCTGAAACCGAAAATCTTCCAGGAAAGTGACGGTCTGATCTAACTTCATTCAACTTCTTTTCGCATAAGACAAGTACTGTATAATGTACTTCATGGATATTCTTCCTTATGTTTTCGTGCTTATTTCAACAGTCATCATACTTGTAGTCCTTCGTATGTGGTTTAACCGCATTGAAGAAAAAACTAAAATTTCGGAAGAACTGACGCAATGGCTCAAGCAAATGAGCGAATCCAATCGTCAGGTTGATCAGAAGCTGACTCACAACATGGATATGTTCAACGCCCGTCTTGATAAGGCGGCGCAGGCAATGATGGGTGTGCAAAAAAGTATAGGAGAATTTTCAGAGATTGGACGCTCCATGCAGCAGCTTCAGCAATTTCTCCAGTCTCCGAAACTGCGCGGTAATATCGGAGAGCAGGTTTTGAAAGAACTTCTTTCCCAGTCACTGCCGTCTGACACCTATGCTCTGCAATACGGATTTAAAAACGGTGAGAGAGTGGATGCGGTGATCAAAACCAGCCAGGGACTTATCTCGATCGACTCCAAATTTCCGCTTTCCACCTTTAAGAAAATGGCAGAGGAGAACGGTGAAACACAGAAGGAACTTCTGCAGAAGGAGTTTGTCCGTGATGTAAAAAAGCATATAGTATCGATTTCAAAAAAATATATTCTTGTTGCTGAAGGGACACTGGATTATGCGCTGATGTACGTGCCTTCCGAAAGCGTATATTACGAAATTATCAATAACGGAGATCTGTATGATTATTCGGCAGAGATGCGGGTGATTCCCGTTTCTCCGATGAGTTTTTATGCATATCTGAAAGCGATTCTGATTTCGCATGAAGGAGCTCGTATACAGAAGCAGGCAAAAGAAATTCTCTCCACGCTTCAGGCGATGAGGAATGATTATGAGAAGGCAGAAGAAGCAGTTTCCGTCCTGAATAAGCACATCAGCAATGCGTACAATCAGTCTTCGAATGTTGTGCAGCATTTGTCGAAGCTGGGACAAAAGATAGAGTCGACGGCTTCTTTATCAGCTTCTGATGAGAAGATGCTGGAGTAAAACGGGGTTCTTCATTCCTGACACCCAAGAAGTTGTTTGAATAAAATAATGAAAATCCAAGTAAAACACACAATTAAACCCGGTGAAAAACTACAACCGCAGGAGATTGTGGATATTATTTTAAAAACCCGAAACATTAATGATAAAGAGACCTTTCTCAATCCCCCGTCTCCGCTGAAATTTACTCTGAAAGATTTCGGTTTTACTAAAAGGCAGATTGACCACGCGATGGATCTGCTTCAACAGATTTTTGACAAAAAGCAAACAATCGTTGTGTATACGGATTATGATGCCGACGGAATCACGGGCGGTTCGGTGCTTTGGGAGACGCTTCATACAATCGGATTCAACGCCATGCCGTATGTCCCTCACAGACAGCACGAAGGATACGGATTTTCAAAAATAGGGATTGATAATGTGAAAAAAGAATTTGATCCCGCACTCATCATCAGTGTGGATCACGGAATTACGGGAGTGGAACAGGTTTCATATGCTAAGTCGATCGGTATCCCAGTCATCATCACGGACCACCACCACAAACAGGAAAAAATTCCTGAGGATGCAGAGGAAATTTTTCATATCCCGGCGCTGTCAGGTTCGGGAACTGCATATTATTTCGCAAAAGAAGTTTTTCTTCATTTTAAAAACCAGATATCCGAGACAAAAGTCAAGGAATTAAAGCGACATTTTGAAACGGATTATCTGTCCCTCGCAACAATCGGGACTGTGGCGGATCTTGTCCCGCTCGTCGGTCCTTCACGCAGTGTCGTCCGGGCTGGCCTTGCCGCATTCCCTCATGTCCGGCGTCACGGGATCCGTCAAATCTGCAAGCAGGCGGAAATTGACGGTAAAATCATTTCTCCGTATGAAATCGGATTTATCATTGCCCCGCGAATCAATGCTGTCGGAAGACTGGAGCACGCGATTGACGCTCTCCGGTTACTGTGTACCACCAGTGAAGAACGTGCGGCAGCACTTGCAAGCAAGGTCGGAGAGATGAATACCACAAGACAGGATCTGGTAAAAAAACAGGTGGAAGAAGCCGTTGTGCAGGTCCAGAAGATGAAAGAACTACCAAAGCTTTTAATATTGTACTCTGACCATTGGCATGAAGGTGTGATCGGACTTATAGCATCAAGCATTCTGGAAAAATATTATCGTCCCACAATCGTGATGACAAGAGGTGACGGGTTTTACAAAGCCTCGGTTCGTTCGATCCCGGGTTTTCATATCACTGAGTTTCTCGGCGGTCTTCAGGAATATCTGAAAGGATACGGCGGCCATGCGGCTGCTGCCGGATTTACTCTGCCTGCTGAGAATCTTGATATTTTTATGAAAAAGGCAATTGATAAAGCGTCAAAACAACTTTCGGATGATGATCTGGAACGTATTATCCAAGCTGATATGCAGATTCCGCTCAGCAATCTGTCTGTCAGATTGTCCAGGTTGATTGATACCCTTGCACCATTTGGTGTGGGAAATCCGAAGCCGGTATTTATGAGTGATGCTGAGCTATTGCATGCAAAAATACTCGGGAAAAACAGGGATCATCTGAAACTTTCAGTGAAGCAGCCTGATATGAGATCCGTTCCCATCGATATGATTGCATTCGGTCAGGCATCAATTTTTCCGGAGCTTTCGAAAGGTCAAACCGTCAAAGTCGTTTATCAGCTGGATATCAATAAATGGAACGGAAATGAAGATTTACAGGGCGTTGTACAAAAAATAATTCTTTAGTTCTTACAAATCCTTGACACCAAATCTAATAAGTGAGTTATAATAGTTTTGGAAACTTCATTACATATTTTTTAAATGTATACCTATGTGGAAAGCAGTAATCGCAGTCATAATTGTAGCGCTCATCGGAGCGGGAGGATATTTGTACTATCAGTCAACACGGACAAGTACGCCGGTTACTGAAACTTCAACGACACCTACGCCGGAAGAGATCGCAACACCGACTCCTCAGGAAGTTGACCGTGCGCAGTACTCCATTGAGGTACAAAACGGCAGCGGTATCGTGGGCAAAGCAGGAGAAGTCCAGCAATATCTTGAGGATGCAGGATTTACCGTAAGCGGGACTGCAAATGCCGACAGCTATGATTATGAAGCTACCGTCATTTATGCGTCATCTGATGTCGATCCGTCATGGGTAGAAGAACTTCGGAACGTGATCGGAGAAGAGTATGATGTCGAGGGTACAGTTGAAGAACTGGACATGGATACCGATGCTGATGTCGTAGTCATTGTCGGACAGAACAATGCTGACGGAGAGTCTATGTCTCCTGAAGAGGAAGAAGAAACTGATGTAACTCCGACAGAAAAGCCGGAAGCTACCAATACTCCAACACCCAGTCCGACCGTGAGTGAGTGATTACAGGATCAAGTTTTATATATAATCAATAAGTACTTCTTATATTAAATTAGTTGAGTAATGGTATAATAATATTGCTTCGCTAGAGTGAAATAGGATTGTATGCATAATCTTATATTCCGACACAGTGCGAAGTAAAGTCACTTTCCAACTCAATCGGAGGCCAAGATGGCTAAAGGTGGATGGGGAAAGATCATGCCTCAACGCGCTTCCTTTCGAAGTCTGACGAGGACGTATCGACAAAATGGTCAACAGTTCTACATGCCCTTTCCGCAGTTTAATCTGTTCACGGGGCAGGGAAACAGTCACGACCATAAGTTCTACGATCCGAACAGGCAACGTTCAGGATATGCCGGCGAAAACGCCGAGCGAAAACGCGGTAAAGGATGATCTGGTAGTGTAGCGTAACCATTGATAGCTCTTGTCATTGACAGCATATATGAGCTACACATATTTGTTCTGAAGTACAGAAGAGCTATCAATATTTCTACTATAATACTTATATGAAAAGACTTAATCTTTCACCTCAACAGATTGCTGATCTTATAAATCCTGCAATAAGCGATTTAAATATAAAAAATTGTGAAGAAAAGGGGTATCAATGGGTGGAAGACATTTTATATCAAGATCCAGTTGCAGATAATATTGAATCAGAAGAAGAGTTGATATTTTTCTGTGGAAAAGCAGTCAAGTATGTAAATAAAGGCGCTTTGTTGGGAAAAACCTCTCAAATGCCTACAGAATTCAATACTTATTACGGTGTGTATATTCCGAAAAAATAATTAATTACATCTTCTCTACGGTCTCGATACCGAGGAGGGAAAGTCCGTGTGAAAGGACTGTGGCTACTTTTTCCGTAAGGAGTATTCTGAAGTTTCTTGTATCTTCTTTCTTTTCTTTCAGTATCTGATGCTTCTGATAAAAAAGATTATATTTCTGTGACAGATCGTACAGATAAGTCGTGATATAATTCGGTGCAAAGTTGTTGGCGGCATCAGTCACAACTTCAGGGTATTTGATCAGAGTGCGAAGAATTGCCGTTTCTTCTTCGTGGAATGAAAGGGATCCCTCGACTTCGCTCGGGACGACGCTCACTTTATTCAGTACTGACTTACAGCGGACATACGTGTACTGGACATATGGACCGGAATTCCCCTGCATATTCAGAATCTCATCCCAATCAAAAACGATATCCAGATGAGAGCTTCTTTTCAGATCATTCCATTTGATGGCGCCGATACCTACTTTTTCTGCGACGTTACTTCTTAAGCCAAAACCCATGATGTTCTTTTTAGCAGAATCTGAGTGTTTATTGTTAATGGAAACCACTTCAGATCCTTCAAATTTGCTTTCATGCTTACTTAGTTCAAAAGCCCGTTTCGTTGCCTCCTCAAGTACATCCTCAAGCCAGATCGTATTTCCTTTTCTCGTGGACATTTTCATATCCTTAAATCGGTACATTCCGTGCTTGATATGGATGCGTTGTCCTTCTTTTGTCCAGCCGAGCATTTGTTCAAGCTCAAAAATTTGTTTGAAGTACAATGCCTGTTCGGCTCCGACTTCATTGATGATCATGACTTCCTGCCCGTAACGGGGATTTTCCAGTCGGAATTTATCAGTGGCAAGATCACGGGTAGAGTACAATGTCGCACCGTCCTGTTTGATAATCATAAGTGGCGGGAGCTTGTCATCAGGATAAAACACCAGTTCAGCTCCTTTACTTTCTTTCAGAAGATTTTTTTTGCGGAGTTCAGCAATCACGGGCTGCATTTTATCTTCAAAAAATGACTCTCCGTATCCTCTTCCTTCATTTTCTGTGAATGATATACCGAGTTTTTCATATATTTTATTGAACTCCTTCCATGACCAATCGATACATTTTTTCCACAGACGGCGTGCTTCCTCATCTCCTTCTTCCAGTTTCTTAAACCATTTCCTTCCTTCTTCCTCAATCTTCGGGTCTTTCTCTGCTTCTTCATGGAATTTGACATAGAGAGCCACCAGTTCTTTCACCGGATTGTCGGATAGTTCAATTTGCTGTTCGTTTCCCCATGTTTTGATCGCATATATTTGCTTTCCGAATTGTGTCCCCCAATCACCGAGGTGATTATCCCGAAATACCGTCGCACCGGTTGCAGACAACAGATTTGCTACTGCGTCACCGATGATTGTTGATCTGAGATGTCCGACCGTAAAGGGCTTCGCGATGTTCGGAGAGGAATACTCTACAATGATACTTTTACCCTGATACGTGATGTTGTTTCCGAATGATGAATCGATATTTTGGAGAGTATTCAGTAACTTATCTTTTGAAATCCAGAGATTGATAAATCCAGGTTTCATAACTTCCACTTTCTCGATCAACCCATCCTTTTCGATATTGTCTGCTATTTCCTGGGCAATCTCCATAGGGTTTCTTTTTGTTGTTTTTGCAAGTTGTAAAGCAACCGATACGGAGTAATCTCCGAACCCTTCCTGTGCAGGAGCCGAAACATTCAGCATTTCAGTCGGCATTCCCATTTTTTGCAAAGCCCGTGAGATTTTTTGACGGATTTTTTCCTTTGTCATGAGTTCAATCATACCATAAACACGGATGGAATGGTGCGATAAACCGCATTGCTGCAATTCAAACTTTGATGTTACGCTTCTTTGGCAACACCGATTTTCCTCGCGATAAGAGGAGTAAGAGGAGGCTCGAGAATAAGCGTAAGAAGAATGATCCACATACCGATCGCAATGACAAAATCTGACTGAATAATGTCAAAGGTTGCTGCAATAACAAGAAGTATTGCCGCAATGATTCCCGTCTCCCGGATGAAACTTAAAAATACGAGATCTTTGATCTGAAACACTCCCTGATACCACCAGGGAGCTAGGGAAATAAAGACGACAATAGGACGCAGCACAAACATAAAAATAAAACCGGCGGCAAGGCCGACGGGTGCAAGCTGAATAAGAGTTGAGACAGGGACGAGTGCACCGAGAATGATAAAGATAAACGGTTTTATCAAATGATTCAGAATACTCTCATAAAAATGAGAGATTTTTTTGATGCCCCCGATGACCTCAGTGAGAAGTCCGCTGACAAATGCGGCTAAGAAACCTGCCCCGCCGAGTATGTTCCCTAAAACAAACGTAAATATCGGTACGGCAAGAACAAGTGCAGGATCCGCTTCTTCAGACTTTTCCTGCCCGTAGTAAAACCTTTTGATAAGAGTAAAGCCGAAATATCCGACCAGAATTCCTGAGATAATCTGCAGAGCAAAAGCATCATAGGTGCTTTTCTGAAGCAGCGGGACAAAATACGGGATAATTCCCGTCTGCATGGCAGGAGCGGAAATCAAAGCAAGAAGCAGGAATCTGGTGAAGATACTTCCGCTGACATCGGTAAGTGCTGACTCGGAAATGGCGATTTGTTTGAGCTCGGGTCTGGTAAATTTCAGTGATTTCAGCGTCGGGATAATGGCCGTCGGATCAGTAGAGGCAAGTGCCGCACTGAGGATAAGGATAGACGGAATAAGTGCAGGAGTAAAATTGCCCATCAGGTTCATAAACCCATACATGACAAAAGCAAAACCGACTGAACTGATGATTACACCAAGAAGCGACAAAGCGGCAATCGGCATAAACCATTTTTGAAAATTGCGAAACGGTATCTCAAGTCCGCCGGCAAAAAGAATAATGGCTCCGAATACCTCCATAAGAATTTTCAGACTTTCAACATCTTCCGTAAAAAATGACAGAAACGGTTGTAATGCCATCCCGGCAAATATTGCCCAAACAAAAGACGGAATTATTGTTTTCGGGGCAATCCTATTGATGTAGTAGCCGATAAACAGCATCGATCCTATCACGAAAAGCTGAAAATCGACTTCATGCATGAAATGACTTTCTTCCTCCAGAAATGAGTGGGCAATAAGCGAAAGGATTGTAAGGAATATAATCAGAGTGAGGTAAGGGATAAAAGAACGAAGTTTTTTTCTCATATCATATTGTCATATTAGCATACATTTCCCGGCATTCGCAATCTGACTGTATTGCAAAACAGGTTTAAGTTGATAGAATAGAGACACGCATATGAAAAGAAAGCTGACTGTCATTGTTGCACTTATTGCAGTGTTTATCCTGTTCATCCTTGTCCGGTTCTTTCTTTTTGAAAAAACAAACCAGCTGGGGAGGATAAAAGTACTCTCATCTCCGACAGCCGGTGTGTTCATAAACAATGAACCCAAAGGAAAAACACCGTTTGAAGAGAAGGTTCCTCCCGGCGAATACACCATAAAACTTATTCCTGAAGGCGAAGACAGCAAAACTGTCTCCTGGGAAGGGAAAGTCACGGTACATGCCAATACCCTTACATATATCAGCCGTGCACTCGGTACTTCAGACCTGACATCAGCCGGCGAGATATTGACCGTCACGAAAATGGAAAAGAAACCCAAAGAAGAAACCGGTGAGGTCTCCGTCGTCACAGACCCTGCAGGTTCAATTGTATTTCTTGACAATGATGAAAAAGGTATCGCGCCGCTCACTCTCAAAGACGTTCCGGCCGGTGAACATGAACTTGCCGTGTATCTGCCGGGTTTTTTCAGAAGAACACAGAAGATAAATGTGGCAAAAGGATACTCAGTGGAGGCCATCTTCAAGCTTGCCCTTGATAAAACGCACAAGACTCTGGAGCAGGAACTGACTGAGCAGCAAAAAGAAGCTTCCGAATCCGCTTCTGCAGAGACTGAGGAAGGGTCAGAAACCGATGAAACGGATTCAGATACAAAGTCAGCAAGTACTTCTACTAAAAATACACTGACGATATCCGATACTCCGACCGGATTTCTGAATGTCCGTGACGAGCCTTCTACGTCCGGTGCTCAGATCGATCAAGTCAGTCCCGGAGATGAATATGAATACACCGATGAGAAAAACGGCTGGTATCAGATCAAGCTTTCAGACGGGACGGAAGGTTGGGTATCAGGAGACTACGTTGATGTGAATTAATTATCCTTCCAGACGATCTTATTGTAGAAGAAGTACGAATAGGGAATGACCACAAGAATAATGATAAGGATCTTATAGATAATCCACGTATGCAGCTCAAGCGAACTCAGATGCAGGACGCGGTCTCCGAAAATCGTAAGAGCAAGCCACATTCCGACTCCCTGAATGACAACGGATCCTGAAGAAACCAGATTGAATTTCAGTAAACTGAAGAGAAGTGAAGTAGACCTTCTTATGCGCTTGTGGGCAAAGCTCCAGTAATTATTCAGCATAAAATTCGAGATAATTGCAATTTCCGCACTCATCATATTTGACAATACTTTCGAAATATTAAATGAGTGAATAAAAAGGTAAGCCAAACTGAAATCGACAATAAATCCGATCCCACCGACCACGCAGAATTTCACAAAAGGGGAATGCTGAATGACATATATAAATGTCTGAATAATGTATTCGAGCGAGTTAATTTTTGAGACGCCTTCTTTGCGGTCCTTAAAATTGATCGGCACTTCCCCAATCCGCGCTTTTGAAAGAATAGCGTTATCAAGAAGCGCCACCTGAAAAACATATCCGGTGTACCCTTCGAGTTTTGCCAGATTATCACGTAAGACCCAGGCTTTGATCGCACGGTATCCCGTCGTCCAGTCAGTAATACGGAATTTCATATATCCGATCCTGATGAACCAGTTGGCAAAAAATGAAAATACTTTCCGATGAAGCCCCCAATCGGCAGGAATAGATCCGCCGGGGCGGTATCGGGATCCGATGACAAAGTCTGCACCCCGTTCAATTGCTTTCAAAAATTCAGGAATTTTCTTTGGATCGTGTGACAAATCCGCATCCATCTCAAAAAGAACATACGGCTTTAATTTTTCAAGGCTTGTCTGAAAGCCTTCAATATAGGCTTTTCCCAATCCTTCTTTTCTTGTATGAATGACGTGAAGATTGCGATATTTCTTTTTATCGGAGTTGTATAAATCTTCGACAATCTTGCCGGTATGATCAGGAGAGTCACTGTCAACGACTACGATATGAATTTCCCAGTTCGGGATCCCTTCAGCAATATCAAAAATCTGATTGATCAGCTTTGTGATATTGTGTGCTTCGTTGTATGTCGGTAAAACTATAACTGCTTTTTTCATATTGTGTGAAGAGCACTTCTGAAGTACTCAATAGTTTTTGTAAGCCCTTCTTCAAGATGTATTTCAGGTTGCCAGTTCAGCATTTCACGTGCTTTGGTAATATCCGGTTTGCGCTTTTTCGGATCATCCTGACCGATCGGATGATAGACAATTTCTGAACCTGTTTGTACCATGCTTTTGATCATTTCGGCAAGTTCCTTTACGGTCTTTTCATTCGGATTTCCCAGATTAATGGTTTGGCCGTCAATCCCTTCGGTTTCGCCGAGTGCTGCCAGTCCCCGCACAAGATCCGAAACATAGCAAAAAGATCGTGTCTGAGATCCGTCTCCATATATCGTAATCGGTTTTGCCTGAATGGCCTGAGTGATAAAGTTGGAAACGACGCGGCCATCATCAAGTTCCATGTTCGGTCCGTACGTATTGAAAATACGGGCAATGCGGACATGTGTCCCGTATTTCATATGATACGTCATCGTTATTGCTTCTGCATAGCGTTTTGCTTCATCATAACATGACCGTTCACCTGCAGGATTTACGTTTCCCCAGTAGGTTTCTTTTTGTGGGTGTTCGAGCGGATCTCCGTATACTTCCGATGTTGAAGCCAGAACTATGCGATCACATTTTCCTGCTCTTGCAAACTCCAGAAGATGATAACTGCCCTGAGAGTTGGCAAGCATTGTTTCGACCGGATGTTTTTTGTATTGTACTGGTGAAGCGGGAGATGCCAAATTGAAGGCGATATCAACGTGAGGTATATCTTTCAGGTCATATGTTGAGACATCCTGCTCTACAAAAGTCAGAAGGTCAGGAGAAATACCGGCAAGATTGTTTTTGTTTCCGGTAATGAGATTGTCAACAACCCATACATGATGTCCTGCATTCGTGTAATGTCTCGTCAGATGAGAGCCGATAAAGCCCGACCCTCCCGTTATGAGAATATTCATACTGCTTGTCTTCCGGTAGAAATATAAGTAAATCCCCGATCTTTCATTTCCTGCGGTTGATAGAGATTTCGTCCGTCAATAATAAGCGGAGCGCTGAGTGCTTTCTTTACTTTTTCCAGATTAGCCTGTTTGAACTCATTCCATTCAGTAAAAATCAGCAGCGCATCTGCCCCTTCTACCGCTTCGTACATGTCATCAACATATGTGATTTTGTCACCGACCGTGCGCCGTACATTGGACATGGCAGCCGGATCGAAAGCACTAATCTCGTATCCCATTTTCAAAAGATCTTCGATAATATAAACAGCAGGAGCGAAACGGATATCATCCGTATTCGGCTTGAATGCCAGACCCCAGGCCGCCAGTTTCTTGCCTTTCACATTTGCGTTAACTTTATGAATAAAATTATCCCGTACTGTTCTGTTTATCCGTTCGACGGCATCTAGCAGTCCTGTGTCGAGTTCCAGATGTTTGCCTGTTTCGTTCAAGGCCATGACGTCTTTCGGGAAGCATGAACCCCCGTATCCGATCCCGGCACTGAGGAACTTGTGTCCGATACGATTATCGGCGCCGACTGCTTTTGTGATGGTTTCAATATCTCCTCCCGTTTTCTCTGCATACAGGGAAATCAGATTGGCAAAAGCGATTTTGGTGGCGAGCATGGCGTTTGATGCATACTTGATTATCTCAGCACTTGCCAAGTCAGTAATAACACGTTCTCCGGGGAGAGGTTTATGAACTTCTAGGAGTTTCTTAACTGCTTTTTGAGATTTTGATCCGATTACTACCCGGTCAGGATACACGGTATCATTGATGGCGGTTCCTTCCCGCAAAAACTCAGGGCAGGATGCGACGTCGACTTCGGCTCCTTCAGGTTTGACTTTGTTCAGAATTTCTTCAACTTTCAGATTCGTTCCCACAGGAACGGTACTTTTGCATGAGACAACAGTATACCCTTTTTTCAGATTTTTCCCGATATTGGTTGCGACATCAAGGACCGATGAAAGATCTGCTTCTCCGGTAGATGTAGGAGGTGTTCCCACTGCAATAAACACAACATCAGATTCGGGAATAGCTTTGTCATAATCTAACGTAAAATGGATGCGGCCGGCTTCAAGGTTCTTTTGGAGGAGTTCTTCGAGGCCCGGTTCATAAATAAGCGGATCTCCGTTCTTCAACCGCTCGATTTTGTCAGGCGTACGCCCGACAACCCATACATTATTTCCGAAGTCGGCGAAGACACAGGCTGTCACAAGGCCGACATAACCATGGCCGATAAATGTGATTGTCATATGTGAAATGATATATAATTGCACGCGAAAAAACAAGTAACAGAATTATACAGTAATTTTCTGACAATCCTGCAATATTCCCTGATCGATGATGCCGGAAAGGATTTGAGCATGCGGCAAAGCCAGAAAATCCTGCATCCACGGTTTTGAGAGCAAAGACTGAATGATGGCTTCGCTGGAGTCCGGATGCCGGGTTTCAACAAAAATATTCCGCAGAGTACTAAAGGATGAACCGGGCTGTTGTGCATGTTCAAGTGCATGAGTTACAGCATACTGCGCCTGTTGTGTGATTTCAGCTATTGCCGGTTCATTGATCTGAAAACCTCTGTCCTGATGATACATGCGCGGTCCCCGCAGTGCAAAAACCTGATTCGGAAATCCGAATGTGTTCGGATATTTGACTTTTGCTGGTCGTGGGTCAGTTGATATAAGCAATGTGTGCGGATTTTGAATTTTTTGATATGAAGGCAGGTTCGGTATTGCACTGTTTATTCCTCTCAGGACCCGTTCCTTTCTTTCCAGCAACTCAGCGATAAACTCAGGAATACTTCCCGTATCAAGTGCCGGAACTCCTTCCGCGTAGACCGCTTCGGGATCGTAACTATTTTGGGTCATTGCTTTAATCATCTGTTCGATCGGGATGCAGCTGTTGACTGATCTTCCCCGATCGGAGTAAACGGCAAGTACTTTGTTTTTACCCGTGAGATGATCCTGTGCCAATGCAGTGGTCGGAGTATCAGTGTATCGTGCAATTTGTGAGGCGGTTACGACAGCGTTTAATACCGGGTCCTCATGAGTGACTAAGTTATGGACGAATTCGGTAATATCTCCTTTGTGGATATGAGGATCATAATTTCCGTTTTTTTCTAAATGGGCTTTCCCGTCCTGTCCGCCGCACCCGTTCGGTCGGACACCGGGCAATGCAGTTTCCCCATCGTAATGAGCCACAACTGTGACTCCCCGGCAAAACTGAAGAAGCGGGATAAACGGCTCTCTGGTACCGGCTGCCGCGATAGATCGCAGATAAAAAGCATTTGCCGGTAAAATAAGCCGGGCATCGGCACATCCCCATATCAGATCAAGTTCTCCTTTATCATGCAAGTCGTCCCATTCACCCCGTGCATTGTATGCAGGATACGATTGATTATCTTTGTAAAGACGCTCAGGTGACAACGTCACCAATTCCGGTGAAGAAAGTTGTTCAGGTCCGAGGTTATGACAGTACTCAGTTTGGGGCATAATCTTATAGAATTAATTGATATTGTTAATTTTCTTTTTAAGTTAATGTAAAGTGAGAAATATAGCCTAAATATAGGAGCTATAGTAAAAAAGCGTTATACATATCGGTGATATATTGAGAACCGGTTAGTACGGGAGTAAATTATCTACTATTATTTAATCGGAGTATAATTCCCGGTATGAAACATAAAAATCAAACAAAACACGCTAACGATTCTTCCGTACATCGCTATGCACTGAACAGACATCATAAATCGGCACTGACCAAATACCTGAGTTCCTATTGCAAAGAGTTCTTTTCTTCAAAATCGTCGCTTTCCCAAGAGAATATTGAAAGGGTTTCTTCATACCTGGGCAGACATGAGTTTATTACAAAGAAATATTTATCACCGGAATTCCAGCTTTTTACTCAATTGGCAAAAAATTTGTTCCCGAACGTAAGAGCGGGGAAAATTGCATGTATTGACGGTCGGGAATCCCGGGTCATTCAGGACGGAAAGGTTTTCAGCCGTTGGTCAATATCTGCAGGAATACCGACTTTGATCTACAGAAACGGAAAAAAACATCTTGCATCGGGAAGATTGCGTGCGGCCATTTTGTCAGTAGCAAAGCAGAAAGGTGAGATATTTGAACTCATGAAGATTCATACTTCAAGATCAGCCCCACTTGATCATGGCTGTGCTGCGCTGAAACGATTAATCATGCAGGAAAACAACGGCACATTGCCGGCGGATGCAAATCTGGTCAAAACGGGAATCAAACTACTGCAGGAACGGAAGGCGGTAATTCGGGATTCATTTAACGCTGTAAGAAAAGAATTGAGACTTCCCACCATGAAGAAAGTTACGGTGTTGGGATTAAGCGACACTGATACTCTCGGACTGACATTTATGGGCAATGATGAAGAAACTCCGCTCAGTACCGTTGATATTGCACAACGGCTTTTCCCGTCATTCGGTCCGTACATTCAGGATCTGTACGGAAAAAAATACTCAAAGATAGGCCTATTTAAGGAATCATTCGTCATGCCTGAATCAATTATACCGTTTGAGGATATGAATTATCATATTTCATCAACACTCATGGAGTATAAACCGTTTATTGATGAGCTGCAGAAGTATATAAGAAATTCCAATCTGAACTTGCTTACGGATAATCAGGTTCGTGCCTTTTACTATACAGCAGCAAGGAATTTAGCGAATCAGTATTTACTCGGATTTTATATGAATGAGGGGCATCCTCACCATCCGCTTGCGACACACGGTGAGAAGTACGGAAGCATATCGTTTGACGGTATACATGTCGGCCAGCTTGATCCCGGACACCAGACACTGAAGGCAAGTCCGTCAACGGAACAGGATGCACTGGACCAAGCAGAAATTCAGCACGCAGTACTGCATGCTAATAATTCTGAGAAGCCTCATGTATTGTTTGTAGTAACCGCTGTCCCGCAAGCTGTCCTTAATGATGAGAAAGCAATGACCGGATATCGGGGAGTGAACTATAACTTTTTGAATTTGATTCTCAACAATACAGTATTTTCAAAACTGGTACAACAGAAAGAGTTGTTGCCTGTACCTGTGCTGCTGAATGAGTCAACACGGGAAATCGTAGAAATTCCGAATCAGATGGTGTAGTCCGATTAGGAATCCAGAAGTGCAAGTCCTTCTTCAAATGTCTTCATCGGTGTGAAGATATTCTTTGATGTCATAATTATCGAATACTGCGGTCTTTCGGCTTTTCCTTTCATATATTCTTTGTAAGTTGTCGGCATGATAAGTGATTCAGGCAGTTCATAGTGCTTCGCAATGATAGTCCCGACTTCGAAGGGCGTATATGATTTTGTACCTACCAGATGATAAATCTCCGGTTTGTAATGAGTAGCTAGATATTCAAGTCCCATCGCAATATCATCGATAAAGGTAGGGGTCATTGCTGAATCGGCGATCATGGTGATCGGTTTATTGTGTTCAAGGATTTTCCGTAGTCTCTGGACGAAATCCGGCTTCTTTTCTGAAGCGTATCCATATGGATAACTGATGCGGACAATCATAGCCTGATTATCCACAACCTGCTCTCCTTCATACTTCGTTTGTCCGTAGTATCCGATGGGATTCGGTTTACTTTTTTCATCAAAAGGTGGAATTTTCCCATCAAATACAAAATCCGTCGAAACATATATCATTTTTTTGCCTGCATTCCTGACCTCGTCGAAAAGATTTTTTGTGCCTTTGACATTTACATCATGTGCCTTTTCTTTTTCGGTTTCCGCGCCGTCAACGTTTGTATATGCGGCCAAATGGAAAAGCAGATCGTATTCGGTTTTTCCCAGTACAGAGGAAACTGTCGGCTTATCGGTAATATCAAGATCACGACTCTCAAAAGCAATCATGTCATGCTTGCTTTTCAAAAGTTCTACTATCCGTGATCCGACTAGTCCGTTTGCACCTGTTACTGCAATTTTCATTGATTGTATTGTTTCTGATAATATTCCTGATAGGCTCCGGATTTGACATCCCGCCACCAGCTGTCATTTTCGCGATACCACTGGATTGTTTTTTCAATGCCTGTTTCAAAATTATACTGCGGTTCCCATCCGAGTTGTTCTTTTGTGCGGCTCCAGTCAATAGCATACCGTCTGTCATGGCCGGGCCGGTCTTTGACATATTCGATCATGTCTTCCCCTTTTCCCATTATCGTAAGAATTTTTTTGATTGCGTCAAGATTGGAAATATCATCGGTCAAACCGCCGATCAAATATGTCTCGCCGATTTGTCCTTTGGTCAGGATTGCATCTATTGCCAGACAGTGATCTTCGACATACAGCCAGTCACGGACATATTGGCCGTCTCCGTAGACCGGTACTTTTTTTCCTTCAATGATATTTGTTATCGCAAGAGGAAAGAGCTTTTCCGGGAAGTGATACGGACCGTAATTATTGGAACAGTTTGAAATTGTTATGGGCAATTCGTACGTTGTGTAATATGCACGGACAAGATGATCTGATCCTGCTTTTGAGGCTGAGTACGGACTGCGGGGATTGTAGGGAGTATCGACATGGAATTTCTCGGAGGTTCCGAGTTCAAGCGCACCGAAAACCTCGTCTGTTGATATATGATGAAATCTTTTTCCCCCATTTTTTAATGCCGATTCCAGAAGAACCTGTGTACCGAGGACATTCGTTTTTACAAAAGGGGTGGCATCCTGAATGGATCTGTCGACATGACTTTCTGCCGCAAAATGGACCACGGTATCAACTTCTGTCATGACCTGATCAACTGCCGTCCGGTCACAGATATCGCCTTTAACAAATGAGTAGTTGGGATTTTCTTCAACGGGTTTGAGGTTTTCAAGATTGCCGGCATAGGTCAGAGCATCAAAGTTGATGATTTGATCTTCCGGGTGCTGACGCAACCAGTAATGGATGAAGTTTGCGCCGATAAAGCCGGCTCCTCCTGTGACAAGTAATTTCATATACTTAGTATTTTATCATGTCGAAAGAGGAACGGTGAGAATGGTTCGCAATTTCTGTTATCCTGAACTTTGAGACAAAGGCTTATCTCCCTCGGGACGAGATTCAGGTTTTACAGTGAATGACTCGTAACCGAAAATTTGTTCAGAAGTGAACTCGCCATAATCCTGTCAGCTCAAACATCCACTTCATTCACAAATTTTGGTTACTTCGTGTGATTGTCAGGTGAGATTATTGCGCATTGTAAGCATGGTATAATGCCTGTATGTTCGATATCCTTCAAAATGCAGCCCGTGCTGCCGCAAAAATCCAGCTGCGATACTTCCGTACAACAGAACTTGATATTTCGCACAAAACAGATCATCAGAATATTGTCACGAAAGCGGATAAAGAATCGCAGAATGTGATGGAGCAGTGTATTGTACGTGAAATGAAAAAATCGAAAGGGATCAATGAGGAAGATATCGGGTTTATCGGGGAAGAAGATCTGAATACGGAAGGGAAGCATCATTTTGTGATTGATCCGATCGACGGGACTTCAAACTTCGCATCGGGAATAGATTATTTTTGCAGTTCTCTGGCATATTTTTATAAAGGAGAACTTCAGGCAGGGTTGATTTACAGACCTGCCCATGATGAAATGTACTTTGCTGAAAAAGGGAGAGGGGCAATGGTTATCATAGGAGGAAAGAATGTATCTCTAAACATGAAACGCCTTGATACCAAGAATTTGATGATGAGCACCAACTTCGGCGAGACGATGCGGAATGCCGATCAGTTGCCGCTTATTGAAAAATTGATGCCTTCGTATAGAGGCGTACGTGCTTTCGGAGCAGTAGCTCTCGATCTTGCAAAAGTAGCCGGAAATGAGATTGGAACATCCGTTGATAAAGGACCGTTTATATGGGATATATCGGCCGGGAAAATCATCATTGAGGAGGCAGGAGGGGTAGTGTTTGACTGGAAAGGGAAGGAAATTGAACTTGATTTGTCAGACAGAAAGAAACGATATAGCCTTATTGCCTGTCATCCTGAGATCAAGCCGATTATTTTATCATTGTTATGACGGTTTCTTCGCAAGAGGAAGCGAGATATAAAAGGTAGAACCTTTCCCCGGTTCGCTTTCTACCCATATTTTTCCCTTGTGCTTTCTTATTATTTCCTTTGAAATAAATAATCCCATCCCGAATCCGGGTGATTTTTGATCGGCCGATTCAAAAACCTGGTAGAGACGCTCAAAGATTTTTTCATGTTCTGATTCCGGTATCCCGATTCCTGAATCCTGTACGCTTACAATGACCTGTTTATCAGCTACCTCCGTCACGATAATGATCTCACTGTTTTTAGGTGAGTATTTGACGGCATTGGTAATGAGGTTTGTCAAAACCTGATAAATTCTGAATTTATCCGCATACACAAGAACAGGTTTGCCTCGATTGTATACGATCGGATGATGGGCTGCGGCTTCTTTGGTAAGTTCAATGGTATCCTGAATGACAGAGTGTATGTCAAATATTTCCTTTTGAAAAGTCAGTTTTCCAGTCTGGATTCTTGAAACATCGAGAAGGTCATCAACCAGAATTTGCAGTCTTCTGATTTGTTCCTGATTTTTATCGATAATTTTCTGAATTTCCCGGTCATGATAGTGTTTCATTTTGCGTTCAATGATATCGGTATACAGTTTTATACTGGTAAGAGGGGTCTTAAGTTCATGAGAAGCCATATTGACAAAGTCGTCCTTCCGGAGTTCAATTTTCTTTTGATCGGTGATATCAGAAATAATGGAAGCTGCTGCAATAATTTCCTCGTTGCGATTGCGGATCGGAGAAGCACTGACCTGAATATATCGGGTGTCTCCGTTT
Organism: Candidatus Roizmanbacteria bacterium; assembly: GCA_016700135.1. Taxonomy (NCBI): domain Bacteria; phylum Candidatus Roizmaniibacteriota; species Candidatus Roizmanbacteria bacterium. The sequence goes on along the minus strand of CP065004.1, from coordinate 407 downwards.
TTTTTGAAAGACAAACTCTCGGTTAGAAACGGATTTTCCTGTTTTGATAGCCTGAGTGATGGGAGAATCGGATAAGGTTATTTTTTCACAGGCATTTGTAGTGTCAAGTAATATTTCAGAATCCATTTTAAACCCGAGAGGTATGCTTATCCCCAGAATTTCAAAAAGACGATGATTTGATTGAATAATTGAGAAATCTTTATCTGAAACTAATACTCCTACAGGTAACTGCTGAAAAATGGTCTCGAGCCTCTTTTTACCGTTTGCTTCGCGCTCGATAAGCCGGTCAATTTCTTCTTTTAGCCACCCGATCACCCAGGCCAAAAGAAAGTATACGACACTGAGAAAAATGGTAGTCTCGATTGATGCTGAAAGACGCTCTCCCTCATATCCGCGTGAATAAATAA